>NZ_JAYMHD010000015.1:0-282725 GCF_035656535.1 Streptomyces sp. H51 | reverse complement strand
CCGGGGCGCCCCCCCGTCGTATGCGCTGCGACCGGGCGACCGGGCGGGCGCCCCGAAGGGGGCGCGGGGACGTGCCCGGCCAGCCACAGCGGCGCCGCAGTCGGCCGACGGCGCGACATGGCACGGCCGGTGGAGCCCTCAGCGGGCCTTCGGCCCGCCCTTCGGGAGCTTCATGCCCCGCGGCATCGGCCCCTTCGGCAGCGGCATGTTGCTCATCAGGTCGCCGAGCGCGCGCAGCCGGTCGTTGGTCGCGGTGACCTGCGGACCGGTGAGCACCCGCGGGAACTTCAGCATCGTGGTCCGCAGCTTCTTCAGCTCGACCTGGCCCTCGCCCGTGCCGACGATCACGTCGTGCACCGGCACGTCCGCGACGATGCGGTTCATCTTCTTCTTCTCGGCGGCCAGCAGGCTCTTGACCCGGTTCGGGTTGCCCTCGGCGATCAGCACGATGCCGGCCTTGCCGACGGCCCGGTGCACCACGTCCTGGCTGCGGTTCATCGCCACCGCGGGTGTCGTCGTCCAGCCCCGGCCGATGTTGTCGAGCACGGCCGCGGCGGCGCCCGGCTGGCCCTCCATCTGCCCGAAGGCCGCTCGCTCGGCCCGGCGCCCGAACACGATCGCCGTCGCGAGGAAAGCGAGCAGGAAGCCCAGGATCCCGAGATAGATGGGGTGACCGATCAAGAAACCGATCGCGAGGAAGACACCGAAGGTGATGATGCCGACAGCCGCGAGTACAAGACCGATCTTCTTGTCGGCCCTGCGGGTCATCTTGTAGGTCAGGGCGATCTGCTTCAGTCGCCCGGTGTTCGCAGCGTCCGCTGCGGTTTCCTTCCTCGCCATGCCACGAAGTCTACGTGGCCCCGGGAGCGTCGACGACGGCGGTGCCGGTGGGGAAGGGGCGCGGGTGGATCGGGAAGGCCCCTCGGACGCTCCGGCCGCTCAGCCGCTGGGCTGCTCCGGCCGCTCAGCCGCTGGGCTGCTCCGGGCGCTCAGCCGCTGGGCTGCTCGGCTGCTCAGCCGCGCGGGCTCTCGGTCGCGGCGGGCGCTCGGAGGCGCGTCGTGGTGGCGGTCTGTTCGAGGACGCGCTGGGCCTCGACCCGGTCCTTGGCCCGGCGGCGGTCCTCCAGGACGGAGGTCCAGGCGTTGCGGCGGGCGGTGCGCTGGCCGCCGCTCATCAGCAGCGACTCGACGGCGCGCAGGGCGTCGGTGAAGGACGGGATGACGGTTGCCCGGACGGGCGGCGCTGCCTGCATGGTGGAGGTCCCCCCTCGGTACGGCTCCGGGTGCGGATGTACGTGGTGTGATTTCAGGGTCACTGTTCGGTGTTACCAGGGCGTGACCGACCGGTCAAACGCCCATGAAGCGCCGATGTGCGGTGGCGGGCGGGCGGTGAACGCCGACGCGGCCCCGGCCGATGCCCTCATCTGCGAGGACGGCCGGGACCGCGTCGATCCGGTCGCTACCGGTCAGTAGGATCTTGTGCGCGAATTCACACGCTTGGCGCAAGCCGTACGGGGCACGGCGGCTGACGGAGTGTCAGGCGGGTCACGCGGACTGCGGGGCGCCGTGCGCGTCCCCCCGCTGCGGAGCGGCCGACTCGCGCAGCTCCACGGCCATCCGGTACAGCCGCCCGGCGCGGTAGGAGGAGCGCACCAGCGGGCCGGACATGACCCCGGAGAAGCCGATCTGCTCGGCCTCCTCCTTCAGCTCGACGAACTCCTGCGGCTTGACCCAGCGCTCCACCGGGTGGTGGCGCACGGACGGGCGCAGGTACTGCGTGATGGTGACCAGCTCGCAGCCGGCGTCGTGCAGCTGCCGCAGCGCGTCGCTGACCTCCTCGCGGGTCTCGCCCATGCCGAGGATGAGGTTCGACTTGGTGACCAGGCCGTAGTCGCGGGCGGCCGTGATGACCTGCAGCGAGCGCTCGTAGCGGAAGCCGGGGCGGATCCGCTTGAAGATCCGCGGGACCGTCTCGACGTTGTGCGCGAAGACCTCGGGCCGGGAGGAGAACACCTCCTGGAGCTGCTCGGGGACCGCGTTGAAGTCGGGGGCCAGCAGCTCGACCTTGGTGTGCCCGCCCTCGCGGCCGGCCGTCTGCCGGTGGATCTGCCGCACCGTCTCGGCGTACAGCCAGGCGCCGCCGTCCTCGAGGTCGTCGCGGGCGACGCCGGTGATGGTGGCGTAGTTCAGGTCCATGGTGACCACGGACTCGCCGACGCGGCGCGGCTCGTCACGGTCGAGCGCCTCGGGCCTGCCGGTGTCGATCTGGCAGAAGTCGCAGCGCCGGGTGCACTGGTCGCCGCCGATGAGGAAGGTCGCCTCGCGGTCCTCCCAGCACTCGTAGATGTTCGGGCAGCCCGCTTCCTGGCAGACCGTGTGCAGGCCCTCGCTCTTCACGAGGTTCTGCATCTTGGTGTACTCGGGGCCCATTTTCGCCCGGGTCTTGATCCACTCGGGCTTGCGCTCGATGGGGGTCTGGCTGTTGCGGACCTCCAGGCGCAGCATCTTGCGTCCGTCGGGGGTGACTGCGGACACAGCGGCTCCCTGTAGCTTTCGATTCCTCGGCGTACACCAGGGTACGCCCGTGATGTGTACGGCCTTCCGGCCGGGCGGACCCCCGTCAGCGGGGGCCGTTTCCCCTTAGGCGGAAGCCCGTTCGATCTCCCGCGGCTTCGGCTCCGCGCTCTCCAGGACGTCCCTCAGATGCCGCTCCACCACCGGCAGCACCTCGTCGATCGTCACGTCCCGGCCCAGTTCGCCGGCCAGCGAGGCGACCCCCGCGTCCCGGATCCCGCACGGGATGATCTTGTCGAACCAGCGGTTGTCCGGGTTCACGTTCAGGGCGAAGCCGTGCATGGTGACGCCCTTGGCGACCCGGATGCCGATCGCGGCGATCTTGCGGTCCTCCCGGCGCTGGCCGGCGTTGGAGGGCGCGTACTCGGGGCCGTTGAGCCGCGGGTCGAACTCCTCGTCGTGCAGCCGGGGGTCGAAGTCCAGCGACAGTCCGCCGAACGCCGGCCGCTGCTCCACCGGGTCGCCGAGCACCCACACCCCGCTGCGGCCCTCGACCCGGGTGGTCTCCAGGCCGAACTCCGCGCAGGTGAGGATCAGGGCCTCCTCGAGCCGCCGTACGTGCGCCACCACGTCCACCGGGCGCGGCAGCTTCAGGATCGGGTAGCCCACCAGCTGGCCCGGGCCGTGCCAGGTGATCTTGCCGCCGCGGTCGACGTCGACGACCGGGGTGCCGTCCAGGGGGCGCTCGTCGTCCGCGGTGCGCCGGCCGGCGGTGTAGACCGGCGGGTGCTCCAGGAGCAGGACGGTGTCGGGGATCTCGTCCGCGAAGCGCGCCGCGTGCACCCGGCGCTGTTCGTCCCACGCCTGCCGGTACTCGACCGCCTGTGCGCCGAACCCCATCTGGACGAACCGCAACTCGCTCACGGCAAGCGCCTCCCTCGAATCCGTAAGGCATGACATGCGCCCACGCCACTGTACGTCCGCCCGGACCGCGTCAGCTCCACGGTCAATCCTCACACGATCGGATGAATGAAGGTCGAAATGTGCGACCGGGCGCTCACGCTCCGCTACATTCGCGCCGTTCACCAGGCCATAAGGGCTGCTCACAGGCAATCCGGGCACCACGGACTCCTTCGGGGCCGCTGGGGGTCCGAAAGGCAGGAGACCGCACCGCAGATGACGGAACGACCCGCGCAGCGCACTCCCAACCGACAGCTCGCCGCGCTCATCGCAGAAGCGGGCTTCTCCAACGCGGGTCTCGCCCGCCGGGTGGACCAGCTCGGCCTGGAGCACGGCCTGGATCTCAGATACGACAAGACCTCCGTCACCCGGTGGCTGCGCGGCCAGCAGCCCCGCGGCACCACCCCCGCCCTCATCGCCGAGGTCTTCACCCGGCGTCTGGGCCGCCGCCTCACCGCCCAGGACCTCGGCCTCGACGCCTGCGCGCCGGTCTACGCGGGGCTGGAGTTCGCCGGCACGCCGGAGGAGGCCGTCGACATCGTCAGCGGGCTGTGGCGCAAGGACTCCGGCAGCCACGCCGAGCTGCGCAAGATCGCGTTCACCCCGGCCGGGCTCGTGGTGCCCAGCCGGGACTGGCTGATCGGCCGCGCCGACGACCATCTCGCCCGCGGCGAGCAGCAGTCCCCCGCCGCCGAGGCCGCCCGGGCGGGCCGGACCCCCGCCGTCCCCGCCCAGGGCCGCCCCGTGGTGCCCCGTCAGCGCGGCGCCGAACGCGCACCCGGCCAGAAGGTCACCACCGGCGACGTCGCCGCGCTGCGCTCGGTCGCCGACCTGTTCCGCGCCCTCGATCACATGTACGGCGGCGGCCACGCCCGGCAGGCCCTGGTGCGCTACCTGGAGCACGAGTGCGAGCCGATGCTGCGCGGCACCTACGGCGAGCAGACCGGCCGCCGCCTGTTCGCCGCCACCGCGGACCTGACCCGGCTCGCGGGCTGGACGTCGTACGACATCGCCGCGCACGGGCTCGCCCAGCGCTACTTCGTGCAGGCGCTGCGGCTCGCCCAGGCCGCCGCGGACCGGGCCTACGGCAGCTACGTCCTGGTCACCATGAGCCGGCAGGCCGTCTACCTGGGCCACGGCCGCGAGGCAGTGCAGCTCGCGCGCGTGGCCCAGCAGGGCGTCGGCACCGGCGCCCCGCCGGTGGTGCAGGCGCTGCTGCACGCGGCCGAGGCGCGCGGGCACGGCGTGCTCGGCGAGGTGCGCAACTGCACCGCCTCGCTGGTGCGCGCCGAACGCGCCCTGGAGACGGCGCGCCCCGGCGACGAGGTGCCCTTCTGGGCCCGCTCCTTCGACGAGGCGCAGCTCGCCGACGAGTTCGGGCACTGCCACCGCGACCTGCAGCAGTTCCGCGCGGCCGCCCAGCACGCCGAGCGCTCCCTGCAACTGCGCGCGCCCTCCTACGCGCGCAGCCGCCTGTTCAGCCGTGTCGTGCTCGCCTCCGCCCGGCTCGGCCTCGGCGAACTCGACGAGGCCTGCCGGCTCGGCGTGGAGGCCGCCGCGCAGTCCGCGGAGATGCGGTCGGTGCGGGCGGTCGAGTACGTCAAGGACTTCGAGCGCCGGCTCGAGCCGTACAAGGACGCGGCACCGGTGCGGGGCTACCGAGACAAGATCGCGGCACTGCAGTAGCCCGGCCCCACCGCGGCCCGAGCCCACCGCGGACCGGTCGTGTCCTGGCCCGGTCGTGTCACGGCCCGGCGCCACCGCGGCCCGGCCCCCCACCGCGGCCCGGTCGTGCCACGGACCGGTAGCGCCCGGACCGGCCCGTCAGGCCGCCTCCCGCAGCGCGGTGCCCGGCGGTTCGGCACGGTGCATCGAGCCCGCGCCCAGGTCGGCCAGGATCGCCGCGGAGGCCCGGTGGCCGGAGTGCAGGGCGCCCTGCACCGTGCTGGTGTCGCGGTGGTCGCCGCACACGTACAGGCCCGCCAGCAGCCGTACCGGCCGCCGCAGGTCGTGCGGTGGCCGCATGGCCGGCACGGCCTCGGCGGTGTGGTGCACGGCGAGGGTCTCCCAGCGCGCCGTCGAGGTGCCGTACAGCCGGGCCAGGTGCATGCGCACGGCCGTGTCGAGCTCCGGCGGGGGCGGGCCGAGGACCGTCGAGGAGACCAGGGTGCGGCCCGCGGGCGCGCGGGCGGGATCGACCCGGCTGACGACCGCGGTGTGCGCGACCGGTCCGCCCCGGTCCGCGTCGAGCAGCAGGAAGGCGCCCGTGCCGGGCGGCTCGTCGGTCGCGTGGTGCACCACCGTCACCGGGTGGAAGTCCGGCACGCGCAGACCGGGCAGCAGCTCCGCGGCGGCCCGCGCGTCGGTCGCCAGCAGCACCGCCCGGCAGCGGATCTCGCCGTGCTCGGCGGTGGTCACACCGTTCGTGGAGACGGAGGTCACCCGGACGCCGGTGCGTACGGTGCCCGGCGGCAGCCCCCGGGCGAGCAGCTCCGGCAGCGCCTCGGCGCCGCCCTCCGGCAGGCACAGCCGCCCGCTCGCGTACGCGCGCAACGCGAGGTCGGCGACCCTGCTGGACGTGGTCAGCTCCGGGTCGCACAGCAGCGCGGCGAGCAGCGGACGCAGGAACCCGTCGACCGTGCGGGCGGGGAGGCCGCGGGCCGCCAGCGCCTGCCCGGCGGGCAGCTCCGGCCGGGCCAGCAGCCGTTCGGCCCGGGTGGCGGCCAGACGGGCCAGGGCGGTGCCCAGGCGGGCCTGGTCGACGGCGGTGCCCAGCGGGGCGCCGGACCGGGGAGCGCTCCGGGAGGGGGTGCTCGCCAGCGCGCGCACCGCGTGGAGTGCGCCCCGTGCGCCCCCCGTGGCCGCCGGAAGTCCGGCACGGTGCCTGCGCCCGTCGCTGTGCAGCAGGACACCCGGGGCGAAGGGCCGCAGGACCAGCCCGTCGAGACCGGGTGTCAGACGTAGTTCGGGATACGCCGTGCACAGCAGCTGGCCGACGCGGTCGAGCCGGAACCCGTCGACCTTCTCCGTGGCCATGCGGCCGCCGGCGCACGGGCCGGCCTCCAGGACCGTGGTCGTCACTCCTGCGCTGGTCAGCCGGTGCGCCGCGGAGAGCCCGGCGACCCCGGCTCCCACGATGACGACGTCCGCTCGGTACATGGGCTCAAGCACGTGCCCCTCCTCGAGGTTGCGCGGCCGGTGGAGACGTGATGCCCCCGACAGGCTCCGGGAATACCCGAGTTCGGGTCGAGGTTAGGGCCGTGACCGACCGTCGGCAGTCGCGCACGGACAGGGCACGGTCGCACACCGGTCGCATGCGGTCGTGCCCCGGCCGGCGCCGCGCTCCCGGTCGCCGTGCCCGACGCCGCCGTGCCCGGTGGCCGCCGTGCCCGACGGTCGCTACGGCTGCGCGTCCGCCGCCCTGATCGACTCCTCGATGTCCGGGAACGCGAACGCGAACCCCGACGCCAGCAGCCGCGCCGGCAGCACCCGTGCGCTGCCCAGCACGTCCCCGGCCATCTCGCCCAGCACCGTCCGCAGCACCGGCGCCGGCACCGGCAGCAGCGTCGGCCGGTGCAGCACGCGCCCCATCGCCGCGGTGATCTCACGGTTGGTCCGCGGATGCGGGGCGGTCAGGTTGACCGGCCCGGACAGGCCGTCGGTGTCGATCAGATGCCGCAGGGCGGCCACCTCGTCGTGCAGCGAGATGTACGACCAGTACTGCCGCCCGTCGCCGATCCGCCCGCCGAGCCCCGCCTTGAACAGCGGGAACAGCCGGGCCCAGGCCCCGCCCGAGCGGGCCACCACCAGCCCCGTCCGCGCGAACACCGTGCGCACGCCCGCCTCCTGGGCGGGCGCCGCCGCGCCCTCCCACTCCACGCACAGGGCGGGCAGGAAGCCCTCCCCGGGCGGCGCGCTCTCGTCGACCGCGCGGTCGCCGGTGTCGCCGTAGAAGCCGATCGCACTGCCGTTCACGAACACCCGCGGCCTGGGCTCCAGCGCGGCGACCGCCTCCGCCAGCACCGAGGTGCCGCGCACCCGGCTGTCGCGGACCGTCCGCTTGTACTCCTCCGTCCACCGCCGGTCGCCCACCCCGGCGCCCGCGAGGTTGACCACCGCGTCGCACCCGGCGAGCCCGGCCGCGTCCACGTACCCCTCCTCGGGGTTCCAGCGCACCTCGTCCCGCTCCCGCGCCGCCCGGCGGACCAGCCGCACCACCTCGTGCCCGTCGGCCCGCAGGGACCGCACCAGCGCCGAGCCGATCAGACCCGAGGCGCCGGCCACCGCGATTCGTGAACTCTCCATGATCCCCATCCTGTACGGGCGTGCCGGGTCCCGGTCCGGTTCCGGGCCCTCCTCATAGAGTGACCGTCATGTCCGCCACACACATACGCCACGCCACGTACGCCGACGAGGACGCCCTGTCCCTGCTCGACCGGGCGACCTGGTCCCCCCTGCACGCGGTCACCCCGCCCCCGCGGGAGCCGTACGAGCCCTTCTTCCGGGAGACCGCGGGCCCCGGCGACCACCTGGTCGCCGAGACCGACGGCCGTGTGGTGGGCTACATCCGCCTCGGTTTCCCCACCGAACTGGCGTCCAACGCGCACGTCCGGCAGATCCGCGGGCTGGCGGTGGCCGAGGAGGCCCGCGGCAGGGGCGTCGGCCGGGCGCTGCTGCGCGCCGCCGTCGAGGAGGCCCGCGACCGCGGCGCCCGGCGCATCACCCTGCGGGTGCTGGGCCACAACACCGCCGCCCGCAAGCTGTACGAGTCCGAGGGCTTCGTCGTCGAGGGCGTACAGCCGGAGGAGTTCTGCCTGGACGGCGCCTACGTCGACGACGTCCTCATGGGCCGCTTCCTGTGACCCGGGTTCCTGCCCCCGGGCCCCCGCCGCCTCGGGAACCGACGGCCCTCAGGAACTGACCAGGTCGCCGGTGTCCACCGGCGCCGTCGCCGTGGCCGCGCGCCAGGCGTCGGAGGCCACCTCCGCGGCCGTCAGGGCGTAGCCCGTCGCGTCGTCCGAGGTGGACCGGGCGAACACGACGCCGTAGACCCGGCCGTCGGGGGTCAGCAGCGGGCCGCCGGAGTTGCCGGGGCGGACGGTGGAGCGGATCGCGTAGATCTCCCGCGTCACCGTGGACTCGTTGTAGATGTCCCGGCCGGTCGCCCGCACCCGGTTCGCCACCGTCGCCGCCTGCAGGTTCAGGTCGCCGTCCTGCGGATAGCCGGCCACCACCGCCGAGTCCCCGCGCGCCGCGCCGTCGTCGAAGCGGAGCACGGGGGCGGTCAGCCCCGGCACGTACAGCACGGCCACGTCCCGCTCGGGGTCGAACAGCACCACGCGCGCCCGGTACGACGGCCCGACCCCGCCCACCCGCACGCCAGGGGCGTCGATGCCGGCCACCACGTGGGCGTTGGTCATCACGCGCTCCCGGGCGTACACGAACCCGCTGCCCTCCCGGCCCTCGTCGCCGGAGACGCCCTCGATCTTCACGGTGCTCAGCTGGGCCGCCTTCGTCGCGCTCGCCGTGACGCTGTCGCCGGAGGGCTCGGCCGCCCGCGCCGCCGACTCGTTCTCGAAGGGGTTGAAGACCTGCGGGAAGCCCGCCCGGTCCAGCGCCGACGTGGCCCGCGAGAACCACGCGGGCGTGGTCCGCGGCATCGCCTCCTGCACCGTGCCGAGCAGGGCCGAGTCCCGGATCGCCGTGTTGACCACCGGCGACGAGGACGCGCCCAGCACGCTCGCCGCCACCCACGCCACGATCAGCACCGCCACCGAGTTGGCCGCGGCCCCGCCGGCCCCGTCCGCCACCCGCAGCGGCCCCCGGTCCAGCTCGCGGCGCAACAGCAGCGCCGGCCGGCCCGCCAGCTCGTGCCCCAGCACGGCCGGCACCAGCACGGTCAGCACCGCGGTCACGGTCGCGCGGGTGGTCCCCGGCGTCACCAGGCCCATCACCGACGGCAGCGCCCACACACCGACGACCGCGCCGCCGACGAACCCGGCCAGCGAGACGCAGCCGGCCACCAGCCCGCGCCGGTAGCCGGACACCGCGTAGGCCGCGACCACCGGCAACAGGAGGATGTCGAGCAGATCCACCAGGCCGCCTCTCTCTCGGACCCCTCAGTACGACGGGACGGGCCCGGTGATCAGTCACCCGCGCGTGCGGCGCCCGGAACGGGGCCACGCCTGCGGGTACCCGAAAAACGTCGCGGACCGGGACGATGGTTCCACCGGGTGGCAGACCACACATCGCGGACCCGGGGGATCAGCCCGACAGTGGGACCATGCGTGTCTTCCGACCGGCCTTACGAAGAGCGCGCAGGGTGCGCAGGCGAACCGTGGCGCGCATACGCCGGCTGCCCCATGCCACCCGGGTGACGCTCGTCTGCCTGCCCGCGCTGGCCGCCGTCCTGGTGCTGGCGCTGTTCGTGAGCGACGCCGGCCGGCCGGCCGGCGTCCACCGCCCCCGGCCCGCCCCCGCGACCCGCCCCCCTCAGCCCTCGGCCGCCCGGCCCCCCATCGTGCCCCGCTCGGCCTGGCTCGGCCCCGCGCGGCTGCACCCCCAGCCGCCCCCGCGCTACGCCGACGAGGTCATCGCCGTCGTCGTCCACCACACCGACTCGCCCAACGGGTACGCGTGCGCCGACGCGCCCCGCGTCATCCGCCGCATCTACGAGGAGCAGACCGGTGTCCGGGGATGGGACGACATCGGCTACAACTTCCTCGTCGACCGCTGCGGCACCATCTACGAGGGCCGCGCCGGAGGCATCGACCGTCCCGTCATCGGCGCCCACACGCAGGGCTTCAACCACCGCACGGCCGGTGTCGCCGCCATCGGCACCTTCACGGCCGGCATGACCGTCCCCAAGGCCATGACCGACGCGATCGCCGCCGTCGCCGCCTGGAAGCTGGGCCTGGCCGGCGTCGACCCGCGCGCCATCGTCCACCTGATCTCCAGCAGCGGCCTCAGCCGCTTCCCCGCCGGCGCCTCCGCCGCGCTGCCCGCGATCGCCGGCCACGACGACGGCTACCGGACGAGCTGCCCCGGCGCCGCGCTGTCCGCCCGCCTGCCGGAGATCAGGGGGCTGGCGGCACGGCTGCAGGGCCGCTCGTCACCCCAGCAGCCACGTCACAGCCGACGCGCAGGGCACGCGGATCCCGCCCGTCCACGGTCCTGACCACAGGCCGACCGGAGGTGGGGAGCATGAGCCGCATCAGCAGCAGGGGACGCTTCCGGATACGTCTTCCCGGTCATGTTCGCCGTCTTCGGCGGTGGTCTGCGCGGTCGCGGCCGTCGTCCTCGGCCCGGCCGCCGCCACGGCGTCCGCGCTCGACCAGGCCGACAAGGCACCGCCGCACCACGCGGTGGCGGCCGAGCGCACGCAGGCGTACCTCCCCCGGAACCGACGGGCCGCCGGCGAACCGCCGCCTGAGCGATCGGCGCCGTCGGCGCGGGCCTGCGCGGCCGGTCCGCGCGCCTGCGCGCCTGTGTGTCCCGTCCGCGCGCCCGTCGGTCCGCGTGCCTGCGCGCCCGTGCGTCCCGCCCGTCGGTCCGCGTGCCTGCGCGCCCGTGCGTCCCGCCCGTCGGTCCGCGTGCCCTGCGTGCCTGTGTGTCCCGTCCGCGCGCCCGTCGGTCCGCGTGCCTGCGCGCCCGTGCGTCCCGTCCGCCGGTCCGCGTGCCCTGCGTGCCTGTGTGTCCCGTCCGCGCGCCCGTCGGTCCGCGTGCCTGCGCGCCCGTGCGTCCCGTCCGCCGGTCCGCGCGCCTGCGCGCCTGCGCGCCCGCGCGTCCCGGCCGTGCGGTCAGTCCCTGAAGCGCTCCCACAGCCTGGGATACCGCTCCGCCAGCGCCCGCTCGTTCTCGAAGTCGACCGGGGAGCCCACCGGTTCCAGCGGCGCCGCAGGGATGCCCAGGTCGGGCGCGACGGTGCCGGTGAGCTGCTCGTACGCCTCGTCCGCGGCGTAGCCGAGCTCCTCGCCGTCGCCGTCCACCTCCTCGTCGAAGTCCGCCAGCAGGTCCGCCAGCGCGTCCGGATCGTGCACCGCGCCCTCGTACACCTCCCGGCCCTGCCCGATCAGCCAGCAGCGGAAGAAGTCGAAGGCGTCGTCGCTCGCGCCGTCCAGCAGCACCCAGGCGGCGCCCCACAGGTCCCAGGTGTACGCCCGGTTGTAGCGGGCCTCGAAGTGACGGGCGAAGTCCAGCACCAGCTCCGGGTCGAGCCGCAGCAGACGCTCCACGAGCAGCTCGGCCTGCTCCTCGGGGTCGCCCTCGGCGGCCTCCCGGGTGGCGTCCACCAGCTCCCAGAACTCCGTCTCGTCCATCACGGGTCCAGCATCGGCCCTGGGCGGGCGGGGCGCACGCGGAGTACGGCGGGCCGCCGCGACCCGTACAGGAGGGCGAGCCGGGCCGCGTCGTCGGCCAGACGCGCCCGCAGACCCGCCGGCGCCAGCACCTCCGCCTCCGGCCCGAGCGCCGTGAGCTGGGTGTGGGCGACCTCCTCGGACTCCACCGGCAGGGTCACCGTCACCCAGCCGTCGCCGTCGGGCGCGCCCGCCGCGGCCAGCGCCTCCCGGGCGGCCTGCGGATCGACGGCGTACGGCAGCCTGCGCACCCCCTCGCCGGACAGCCGGACCACCACCTCGGCCCGCAGGATCGACCGGGCGAACTGCTCGGCCCGCTCCTCCCAGAAGGCGGGCAGATCGAAGTCCTCGTCCCGCTCGAAGCGCTCCCCGTCCGCCTCGACCGCCGTGAACCGGTCGAGGCGGTACACCCGGCAGGACCCGCCGGCCGCCACCCGCGCGCACAGGTACCAGACCCCCGCCTTCAGCACGAGGCCGTACGGCTCCAGCTCCCGCTCGACCTCCGCCTCCCGGCCGCGGTAGCGCGCGGTGATCCGCCGGTCGTCCCACACCGCCCGCGCCACGGCGGGCAGCAGCTCGGGCGTCGCCGGCTCGGTGAACCAGTTCGGCGCGTCCAGGTGGAACCGCTGGGCGGCCGTCCACGGAGCGTCCCGCAGGGACGGCCCGAGGGCCGCGGACACCTTCAGCCGGGCCGCCGAGGCCGCGTCCTGGAGCCCCATCTCCCGCAGCGCGCCGGGCACACCGCTCAGGAACAGCGCCTCCGCCTCGTCGCGCGCCAGTCCGGTCAGCCGGGTGCGGTAGCCGCCGATCAGCCGGTAACCGCCGGCCCGCCCCCGGTCCGCGTACACCGGCACGCCCGCCTCCGACAGCGCCTGCGCGTCCCGGGTGACCGTCCGCTCCGACACCTCCAGCTCCCGCGCCAGCTCGGCGGCGGTCATCGAGGGCCGGGACTGCAGCAGCAGCACCATTCTGATCAGCCGGGCAGCACGCATACGGCCATCATGCACAAGGCCGGGTCCCCGCCGAGGCGGGGACCCGGCCGCACGGCGGGGACCACGGCCCGCCGGACGCCGTACCAGCAAGCAGTACGGGCCGTATCGCGGGCCGTACTACAGGCCGTACTTCTCGCGCGCTTCCTTCACCGCCGTCGCCTTCACCTCACCGCGCCGGGCCAGCTGGGCCAGGGCCGCGACGACGACCGACTCGGCGTCCACTCCGAAGTGGCGGCGGGCGGCCTCACGGGTGTCGGAGAGGCCGAAGCCGTCGGCGCCGAGCGAGGACCAGTCCTGCTCGACCCACTGCGCGATCTGGTCCGGTACCTGGCGCATGTAGTCGGAGACCGCGAGCACCGGGCCCTCGGCGCCGTGCAGCGCCCGGCGGACGTAAGGCACCCGCTCCTCGCCGCGCAGCAGGGCCGCGTCGGCGTCCAGGGCGTCGCGGCGCAGCTCCGTCCAGGAGGTCGCGGACCACACGTCGGCGGCCACGCCCCACTCCTCGGCGAGCATCCGCTGAGCCCGGACCACCCAGTGGATCGCCGTGCCGGAGCCCAGCAGCTGGATGCGCGGGGCGTCGGCCGCCGGGGCGAACCCGGCCGACTCGGCCGTGCTGAAGCGGTACAGGCCCTTGACGATGCCCTCGTCGACGCCCGGGTCGGACGGCTTCGCGGGCTGCGGCAGCGGCTCGTTGTAGACGGTCAGGTAGTAGAAGACGTTCTGGTCCTCGCCCGGCTTCGCCTCGCCGTACATCCGGCGCAGACCCTCGCGGACGATCACCGCGATCTCGTAGGCGAACGCCGGGTCGTAGCTGAGCGCGGCCGGGTTGGTGGCGGCGATGACCGGGGAGTGGCCGTCGGCGTGCTGCAGGCCCTCGCCGGTGAGCGTGGTGCGGCCCGCCGTCGCGCCGACCAGGAAGCCGCGGCCGAGCTGGTCGCCGAGCTGCCACATCTGGTCGGCCGTGCGCTGCCAGCCGAACATCGAGTAGAAGATGTAGAACGGGATCATCGCCTCGCCGTGCGTCGCGTACGACGTCGAGGCGGCGATGAAGTCGGCCATGGAACCGGCCTCGGTGATCCCCTCGTTGAGGATCTGGCCGTTCTTGGCCTCCTTGTAGTACATCAGCTGGTCGCGGTCGACCGGCTCGTACGTCTGGCCCTTGGGGGAGTAGATCCCGAGGGACGGGAACAGGCTCTCCATGCCGAAGGTGCGGGCCTCGTCGGGGACGATCGGCACCCAGCGCCGGCCGGTCTCCTTGTCGCGGACCAGGTCCTTGACCAGGCGGACGAACGCCATGGTGGTGGCCACGTTCTGGGAACCGGAGCCCTTGTCGAAGGCGGCGAACACTTTCTCGGCGGGGGCGGGCAGCGGCGCCACCGGGTGCACCCGGCGGGCCGGGGCCGGGCCGCCGAGGGCCGCGCGGCGCTCCTGGAGGTAGCGCACCTCGGGGGAGTCGGCGCCCGGGTGGCCGTAGGGGACCACGCCGTCGGTGAAGTCGCTGTCCCTGATCGGGAGTTCGAGCAGGTCACGCATCGCCTTGAACTCGTCCACCGTCAGCTTCTTCATCTGGTGGTTGGCGTTCTTCGACGCGAAGCCCTCGCCGAGGGTGAAGCCCTTGACCGTCTGGGCCAGGATGACCGTCGGGGCGCCCTTGTGCTCGACGGCCGCCTGGTAGGCCGCGTACACCTTGCGGGACTCGTGGCCGCCGCGGGAGAGGTGGAAGCACTCCAGGATCTTGTCGTCGCTCAGCAGCTTCGCCATCTCGGCGAGCGCCGGGTCGGCGCCGAAGAAGTCCTGCCGGATGTAGGCCGCGTCGCGGGTCTGGTACGTCTGCACCTGCGCGTCCGGCACCGCGCGCAGCCGCCGGACCAGCGCGCCGGTGGTGTCCAGGGCGAACAGCTCGTCCCAGGCCGAGCCCCACAGCGTCTTGATCACGTTCCAGCCGGCGCCGCGGAACTGGGCCTCCAGCTCCTGCACGATCTTGAAGTTGGGGCGGACCGGGCCGTCGAGGCGCTGCAGGTTGCAGTTGATGACGAAGGTCAGGTTGTCCAGCTGCTCGCGCGCGGCCAGCGCGAGGGCCGCCGTCGACTCGGGCTCGTCCATCTCGCCGTCGCCGAGGAAGGCCCACACGTGGGAGGCGGAGACGTCCTTGATGCCGCGGGCGGTGAGGTAGCGGTTGAAGCGGGCCTGGTAGATCGCCGACAGCGGGCCGAGGCCCATCGACACCGTCGGGAACTCCCACAGCCACGGCAGGCGGCGCGGGTGCGGGTAGGACGGCAGGCCGTTGCCGCCGGCCTCCTGGCGGAAGTTGTCCAGGTGCGTCTCGCTCAGGCGGCCGTCGAGGAAGGCGCGGGCGTAGATGCCGGGGGAGGCGTGGCCCTGGATGTAGAGCTGGTCGCCCGAGCCTCCCCCGCTCTCGGCTCCGCTCGAGCGGGAGGTGCCCCCACCTTCCTTGCCGTGGAAGAAGTGGTTGAAGCCGGTCTCGTACAGCCAGGCCGCGGAGGCGAAGGTGGCGATGTGGCCGCCGACGCCGTGCTTCGCGCCCCGGGTGACCATGGCGGCCGCGTTCCAGCGGTTCCACGCGGTGATCCGGGCCTCCATCGCCTCGTCACCGGGCACGGCGGGCTCGGCGGCGGTGGGGATGGTGTTGACGTAGTCGGTCTCGAGGAGCTTGGGCAGCGCGATGCCGGTGCCCTCCGCGCGCTCCAGCGTGCGGCGCATCAGGTACGCGGCACGGTGCGGGCCGGCCGCCTTGGCGACCGCGTCCAGCGAGGCCTGCCACTCGGCGGTCTCCTCCGGGTCGCGGTCCGGGAGCTGGTCGAGCTCGCTCGGCTGGATGGCGTTGGAGTCGGTCATGTCGCCGCCTTCCTCAGTCGAAGGGGGTTCCCTCATCGGTAAGGGTTCGGGGGTGCCCTTGGTCTTTGGCAGGACAGGGCGCGGGGCTCGGGTTCGAGCCCGACCGCGACTGTATCTCCCTGATCGATGATCGATCAAAGGGTGACAGGCAAAAACTCTTGATGACGAGAAAGTAGGCACCGGGTGCCGTTCGAACAGGCACCCGGTGCCGCGTTCCGGGGTGGGTCGACGGGCTGTTTCCGCAGGTGAGCGCGGCGCCGCTCGGCCGGGTCAGGCGTGAGCCGGGCGCCTGTCAGGCACGCGGAGCGCAGCCCAGCACGTGCGCCTTCACCAGCTCGGCGATCCTCGGGTCACGCCGGCGGAACGCCTGCACCAGTTCCTCGTGCTCCTCGGCGTACGACTGCTGCACCGTCCCCAGCCACCGGATCGACAGCGCCGTGAACACCTCGATGCCCAGGCCCTCCCAGGTGTGCAGCAGCACCGAATTGCCGGCCGCCCGCACCAGCTCCCGGTGGAAGGCCACCGTGTGCCGCACCTGGGCCGTCCCGTCGGACTTGCGGTCGGCCTCGTACAGCGCGGCGACGTGCGGCTCCAGCGCCGAGCAGTCCTCCGCCAGCCGGTCGGCCGCCAGCTCCGCCGCGATGGCCTCCAGGCCGGCCCGCACCGGGTAGCTCTCCTCCAGGTCGGCCGCCGTCAGGTTGCGCACCCGCACGCCCTTGTTGGGCGCCGACTCGATCAGCCGCAGCGACTCCAGCTCGCGCAGCGCCTCCCGCACCGGCGTCTGGCTGACCTCCAGTTCGGTGGCGATACGGCGCTCCACGATCCGCTCGCCCGGCTGCCAGCGCCCGCTGACGATCCCTTCCACGATGTGCTCGCGGATCTGTTCGCGCAGCGAGTGGACGACGGGCGCGGTCATGAGTGCTCCTTAGGAGAGGGCTCCGAATCCGGTGCTGCGGTCCGAGGGCCGGTGGAGGGACGGCGATCGGGCGGCGGGCGGAACCCCGGGTGCGTTTGACGATTAGACAATAAGGCCGGAAACGGCTTGTGGAGAGGCGCACGGGGGCGCTTTGGCGCAGGTGAGACGAGACTTACACAGCGGTGTCCCCCCGGCCGCCCCCGGGAACGCGCGACGCCCCCGTCCGGAAGGCCCGGACGGGGGCGTCGTACGTACTGCTGCGTGTCCCGGGGGTCACTCGGGGGTCAGAGGCCGAGCTCGACCTCGAACTCGCCGGCCTCCAGGATCGCCTTGACCGCGGTCAGGTAACGGGCCGCGTCGGCGCCGTCCACCAGACGGTGGTCGTAGGAGAGGGTCAGGTAGGTCATGTCGCGGACGCCGATGACCGTGCCCTCCTCGGTCTCGATCACGGCCGGACGCTTGACCGTGGCACCGATGCCGAGGATCGCGACCTGGCCCGGCGGCACGATGATCGTGTCGAACAGCGCGCCGCGCGAACCGGTGTTGGAGATGGTGAAGGTCGCGCCGGACAGCTCGTCCGGGGTGATCTTGTTGGCGCGGACCTTGCCCGCCAGCTCCGCCGTGGCCTTGGCGATGCCCGCGATGTTGAGGTCGCCGGCGTGCTTGATGACCGGGGTCATCAGGCCCTTCTCGGAGTCCACCGCGATACCGACGCTCTCGGTGTCGAAGTAGGTGATGGTCCCCTCGGCCTCGTTGATCCGGGCGTTGATGACCGGGTGGGCCTTCAGCGCCTGCGCGGCGGCCTTGACGAAGAACGGCATCGGGGAGAGCTTGACGCCCTCGCGCGCGGCGAAGGAGTCCTTGGCCTGGGCGCGCAGCCGCATCAGGCGCGTGACGTCGACCTCGACGACCGACGACAGCTGCGCCTGCTCGTGCAGTGCCTTGACCATGTTGTCGCCGATGACCTTGCGGATGCGCGGCATCTTGACGGTCTGGCCGCGCAGCGGCGAGGCCTCCAGGGCCGGCGCCTTCCGGGCGGCCGGAGCAGCCGGGGCGGCCGGGGCCGGGGCAGCGGCGGCGGCCTTCGCGGCCTCGGCGGCGGCGACGACGTCCTGCTTGCGGATGCGGCCGCCGACGCCGGTGCCCTTGACGGTGGACAGGTCGACGCCGTTCTCGGCGGCGAGCTTGCGCACCAGCGGGGTGACGTAGGCGCCGTCGTCACCGGCGATCGCGGCCGGAGCCGGGGCCGGGGCGGGCGCGGGTGCCGGAGCAGCCGGGACCGGCTCGGGGGCCGGGGTGGTGACCTGCTGCGGGGCCGGAGCCGTGGGGGCCTGCGGAGCCGGGGCGGCGGGCGCGGGCGCCGGGGCGGCAGCGGCGGGGGCCGGGGCGGCGGGCGCGGCCGGAGCCGGAGCCGCGGGGGCCTCGGCGGCGGGCGCCGGAGCCGGGGCGGCCGGGGCCGGGGCGGCCGGGGCCGGGGCGGCCGGGGCGGCGCCCGGAGCGCCGATGACGGCGAGCTTGGCGCCGACCTCGGCGGTCTCGTCCTCGCCGACGACGATCTCGAGCAGCACGCCGGAGGCGGGCGCCGGGATCTCGGTGTCGACCTTGTCCGTGGAGACCTCGAGCAGCGGCTCGTCGGCCTCGACGGAGTCGCCGACCGACTTCAGCCAGCGGGTGACGGTGCCCTCGGTGACGGACTCGCCGAGCGCGGGCAGGACGACGTCCGTGCCCTCGGCGGTGCCGGCGCCGGCGGCGGCCTCGGCGGTGGGCGCCGGGGCGGGGGCGGCCTGCTCGGTGGACGGCACCGCGGCCTGCGGGGCCGGCTCGGGCGCCGGGGCCTGCTCGGCGGCCGGAGCGGCGGCAGGGGCGGGCGCCGGGGCCTGCTCGGCGGCCGGGGCGGGGGCCGCGGCGGGGGCGCCGGTGCCGTCGTCGATGACGGCCAGCTCGGCGCCGACCTCGACGGTCTCGTCCTCGGCGACCTTGATGGAGGCCAGGATGCCGGCGGCGGGCGAGGGGATCTCGGTGTCGACCTTGTCGGTCGAGACCTCGAGCAGCGGCTCGTCGGCCTCGACGCGTTCACCCTCGGCCTTCAGCCAGCGGGTGACGGTGCCCTCGGTGACGCTCTCGCCGAGCGCCGGAAGGGTTACGGAAACCGCCATGGTTTCGGTTGCTCCTAACGAATTGCGGAAGTCTGAGTCGTCGCGTTCGTCGACCGAGGGTCAGTCGTGCGAGTGCAGCGGCTTGCCCGCGAGGGCCAGGTGGGCCTCGCCCATCGCCTCGTTCTGCGTCGGGTGGGCGTGGATGAGCTGGGCCACCTCGGCCGGCAGGGCCTCCCAGTTGTAGATCAGCTGGGCCTCGCCGACCTGCTCGCCCATGCGGTCGCCGACCATGTGGACGCCGACCACGGCACCGTCCTTCACCTGGACGAGCTTGATCTCGCCCGCGGTGTTCAGGATCTTGCTCTTGCCGTTGCCCGCCAGGTTGTACTTGAGAGCGACGACCTTGTCCGCGCCGTAGATCTCCTTGGCCTTGGCCTCGGTGATGCCGACGGAGGCGACCTCCGGGTGGCAGTACGTCACCCGCGGGACACCGTCGTAGTCGATCGGGACGGTCTTCAGACCGGCCAGGCGCTCCGCCACCAGGATGCCCTCGGCGAAACCGACGTGCGCCAGCTGGAGCGTCGGCACCAGGTCGCCGACCGCGGAGATGGTCGGTACGTTGGTGCGCATGTACTCGTCGACCAGGACGTAGCCGCGGTCCATGGCGACACCCTGCTCCTCGTAGCCGAGGCCGGCGGAGACCGGGCCGCGGCCGACGGCGACGAGCAGCACCTCGGCCTCGAACTCCTTGCCGTCGGCGAGGGTGACCTTGACACCGTCCTGGGTGTACTCGGCCTTCTGGAAGAAGGTGCCCAGGTTGAACTTGATCCCGCGCTTGCGGAACGCGCGCTCCAGGAGCTTGGAGGAGTTCTCGTCCTCGACCGGGACGAGGTGCTTCAGGCCCTCGATGACCGTGACGTCCGCGCCGAAGGACTTCCACACGGAGGCGAACTCGACGCCGATGACACCGCCGCCCAGGATGATCGCCGACTTCGGCACCCGGTCCATGACGAGGGCGTGGTCGGAGGAGATGACGCGGTTGCCGTCGATCTCCAGGCCGGGCAGCGACTTCGGCACGGAGCCGGTCGCCAGCAGGACGTGGCGGCCCTGGACACGCCGGCCGTTCACGTCGACGGAGGTGGGGGAGGACAGCCGGCCCTCGCCCTCGATGTACGTCACCTTGCGGGACGCGATCAGACCCTGCAGGCCCTTGTACAGGCCGGCGACGACGCCGTCCTTGTACTTGTGCACGGCCGGGACGTCGATGCCCTCGAAGGTGGCCTTGACGCCGAACTGCTCGCTCTCGCGGGCCTGGTCGGCGATCTCGCCCGCGTGCAGCAGGGCCTTGGTGGGGATGCAGCCCCGGTGCAGGCAGGTGCCGCCGACCTTGTCCTTCTCGATCAGGGCGACGTCCAGGCCCAGCTGCGCTCCGCGCAGGGCCGCGGCGTAACCACCGCTACCACCGCCGAGGATCACTAGGTCGAAAACGGTGCTGGCGTCGTTCGCCACGTCACGTCCTCCATGCATGTGCGCCACGCCGGTCGTCGCTGACCGGTCGGCGGCTGGTGTCCGGCCGCTGTTGCTTCGGCCCTGTGGTTGGGGCCCTGTCCTGCCGTGCCCCATCTTCGCACTTGTCGGGACCCGACGAGACGCCGGGCCGGGGTGTGAGACGTCCCACGTTCGGCCGAGCGCAGCGCGACGGGGCCCCGCCCTACCCGCGTGCGGGGCCCCGTCGCGCACGGCGCCCGTCAGCCGAGGTCGCCGGCCGCCGTCAGCTCGGCCAGCCGCACCAGCGTGCGCACCGCCGTGCCCGTACCGCCCTTGGGCGTGTAACCGAACGGGCCGCCCTCGTTGAAGGCCGGACCGGCGATGTCCAGGTGGGCCCAGGTGATGCCCTCGCCCACGAACTCGCGCAGGAACAGGCCCGCGACCAGGCCGCCGCCCATCCGCTCGCCCATGTTCGCGATGTCGGCGGTGGGGGAGTCCATGCCCTTGCGCAGGTGCTCCGGCAGCGGCATCGGCCAGGCCGGCTCGCCGACCTCCTCGGCCGCCTCGTGCAGCGCGGAGCGGAAGGCGTCGTCGTTCGCCATGATCCCGAACGTCCGGCTGCCCAGCGCCAGCATCATCGCGCCGGTCAGGGTCGCGACGTCGACGATGGCGTCCGGCTTCTCCTCGGACGCGGCCCACAGCGCGTCCGCGAGCACCAGCCGGCCTTCGGCGTCGGTGTTGAGGACCTCGACCGTCTTGCCGCTGTACATGCGCAGCACGTCACCGGGGCGGGTGGCGGAACCCGACGGCATGTTCTCGGCCAGCGCCAGCCAGCCGGTGACGTTGACCTCCAGGCCGAGCCGCGCGGCGGCGACCACGGCGGCGAAGACCGCCGCCGCACCGCTCATGTCGCACTTCATGGTCTCGTTGTGGCCGGCCGGCTTCAGCGAGATGCCGCCCGAGTCGTAGGTGATGCCCTTGCCGACGAAGGCGAGGTGCTTGGCGGCCTTGGCGGAGGTGTACGACAGCTTCACCAGCCGCGGACCCGCCGCCGAGCCCGCGCCGACGCCGAGGATGCCGCCGTAGCCGCCCTTCTCCAGCGCCTTCACGTCGAGCACCTGCACCTTGATGCCGTGCTCCTTGGCCGCGGCCTGCGCGATCGCGGCGAACGCCTCCGGGTCGAGGTCGTTCGGCGGCATGTTGATCAGGTCGCGGGCGCGGTTGAGCTCCTCGGAGACGGCGGTGGCGCGCGCGACGGCCGCCTTGTGCTCCTTGTCACGGGGCCGGGCGCCGAGCAGCGCGGCCTCGGCGAGCGGCGCCTTGGACTTGCCCTTGGCGTCCTTGCCGTTCTCCTTGTACGTGTCGAAGGAGTACGCGCCGAGCAGCACGCCCTCGCCGATCGCGCCGACGTCGCCGGCGTCGCCGACGGGCAGGGCGAAGGCGGCCTTCCGGGTGCCGGCGAGGGCGCGGGCGGCGACGCCGGCGGCCTTGCGCAGCGCCTCCGCGCCGTAGCCGGCGTCCTTCTCCGGCTCGGCGCCCAGGCCCACCGCCACCACGAGCGGGGCCTTGAAGCCGGACGGCGCCGGCAGCTTCGTCACCTCGCCCTCGGCGCCGGTGGCACCGAGGGTGTCCAGGACGCCGGCGAGTCTGCCGTCGTAGGCGTTGTCCACGGCCTCCGCGCCCGGTGCGACGACCGGGCCTTCGGCGCCCTTGGCGACACCGATCACGATCGCGTCGGCCCGCAGGCCGGGCGCCGCGGCGGTGCTGAGAGTGAGAGCAGTCACGGTGGTGAAATCTCGCTTCCGATGTGAAGTTGCTGGGGTCGAGCGGTGTGGGCCGGCCGGGCCCGGAAGCCGACCCCGGTTCGGCCTGAGGGTGCGGTTCCGGCGGGGTCTTCCCCGGTGCGGCGAACACTCCGGACGAGCCTACGCGCGTACGCGGGCCCGCTCGATCCCGTGATTGTTCACCCGGGGGCGGGCTCCTGGACATCCGTCGCACGACAGGCGCTCGCCCGGGGCGCTCCCGCCTCCGTGGGCAGGTCGGGCGCCGGCCCCTCAGGGAGCGGCGGCGACGGGCGTGGCCGCGGCCCCGGCCCCGGTGACCGCGGTGCCGGCCATCCGGTCGGCGAGGGAACGGCGGCCCGGCAGGAGCACGGGCAGCGCGTTGAGCAGGAAGACGACGACGGCCACCGCCCACACCAGCACCGACAGCAGGAACTGCCCCTCGATCAGCAGCACGCAGGCGACGGCGTAGACCGCGACGTCGGCGGCGGTGGTGACGGCGGCGCGCAGCGCGGCGCGGCGCGGCACGCACGGGGTGACCTTCAGGCCGAGCAGTCCCTTGCCGACGGTGCGCCCCGCGAGGGCGAGGCAGCCCCACTGGTAGAGGAACGTGACGAGGACCAGCAGCCCGAAGGCCTCCTCCACGTACAGCACCGTCTTGCCCCACAGCGACAGCCCGAGGGCCTCCGAGGCGCCGACGACGTCCCCGCGCGCGGTCAGCAGGTCGAAGCCGCCGCGGGTGGCGAGGCCGGGCACGTCGGCGACGAGCGCGGAGATCCGGTTGAAGGTGAGCACGCCGAGCCCGGTGGCCGCCGCGAGCACCAGCGCGAAGTCGATCAACCAGGCCATGGCACGACGGAGTTTCGGCACAGTCGTCCCCCGATCGGATCCCGTGTCCGTGTACGGCGGAAGAGATTAGCGCCCCAGGCACAGCACCAGCAGCGAAACCGTCGCGGCCGTCTCGGCGAGCGCCCCGAAGACGTCGCCGGTCACCCCGCCGAAACGGCGCGTGCAGTGGCGCAGCAGGAGTTCGGCCGCCCCCGCCGCGGCGAGCACCGCGAGGGCCGTGCGGACGGCGTCGTACACCCCGATCCACGCGCCGGCCGCGGCCGCCGCGCCGGTCGTCACGGCCGCGGCGAGCACCGCGCCGCGCACCGGGACCACGCCCGCGACCGCGGCCCCCAGCCCCTCCGGCCGCGCGGCCGGCACGCCCGTGCGCGCGGCCAGGGTCAGTGTCAGCCGGGCCCCGGCCGCGGAGACGGCGGCGGCGAGCGCGCCCCGGGCCAATGAGCCGCCGTACAGCTGGGCCAGCGCCGCCACCTGCGCGAGCAGGACCAGGACCAGCGTGATCACTCCGAACGGACCGATGTCCGACTGCTTCATGATCCGCAGCGCGTCCTCGGCGGGCTTCCCGCTGCCCAGCCCGTCCGCGGTGTCCGCCAGACCGTCCAGGTGCAGGCCGCGGGTGAGGACGGCGGGTACGGCGGCGGAGGCGACGGCGGCGAGCGGCGGGCCGGCGCCCAGCCACAGCAGCAGCAGGCCGGCCGCGGCCGAGGCCGTCCCGACGGCCGCCCCGGCCACCGGGGCGCACAGCATGCCGGCCCGCGCCGCGTCCCGGTCCCAGCGGGTCACCCGGACCGGGAGCGCGGTGAGCGTGCCGAAGGCGAAGCGGAGGCCGTCCGGCCAGGGGGGCGTGGTGGAGGGTGCGGGCACCGGCGCAGGTTACCCGGCGGTCGGGAGGGCGGGGGAGACGGCCGTGGATAAAGTTCCCATATGGGACATTGGTGGGAGCGGAACATCATCGAGCCCGGCAAGCTGCCGCTGCTCCTCGCCCTGGCCGCGTTCGTCCTGACGTTCCTGGTCACCCGGACGATCACCCGCCTCATCCGGGCGGGCAGGGGGCCCTTCGGCAACGTCAAGGCCGGCGGACTGCACATCCACCACGTCGTCCCGGGCGTGGTCCTCACCGTCGTCGGCGGCTTCGGCGCGGTCACCAGCGGCCGGTACGGCTTCGGGGCGGCCGTCTGCGCGGTCCTGTTCGGCATCGGCGCGGGCCTGGTCCTCGACGAGTTCGCGCTGATCCTGCATCTCCAGGACGTCTACTGGACCGAGGAGGGCCGCCAGAGCGTCGAAGTCGTCGTGCTCACCGCGGCCGTGGTCGGACTGGTGCTCGCGGGCTTCGCGCCGTTCGGCGTCAACGACATGAGCCGGCAGGAACTGCACAGCCGCGGCAGCGTGATCGCGACCGTCGTGGTCGACTTCCTGTTCTCACTGGCCGTCCTGGTCAAGGGCAAGGTCCGGATGGCGGTCTTCAGCGTGATCGTGCCCTTCGTCGGCGTGGTCGGCTTCGTCCGGCTGGCGCGCCCCGGCTCCCCGTGGGCCCGCCGCTTCTACCGCGACCGTCCCCGCGCCCGTGCCCGCGCCCTCCTGCGCGCCTACCACCACGACCGCCGCTGGTCGGGCCCGAGCCGGGCGTTCCAGGACTGGCTGGGCGGCAAACCCGACCCCGAGCCCACCCCCCGGGCCCTGGAGCGCCGGTGACCACAGCACACCGCGGGCGTCCGCACCGCGCGGCTGCGGCTGCGGCTGTTGGTGTTGCCGTCGATGTTGCCGTGGTTCCGGATCCGGCTCCGGTCGACAGGCGGGGCCGCGCGCCAGGAGCAGGGCCGCGGCGATCGCCGCGAGGTGCTCCTTGCCGGCGAGGTTCTCCTTCAGGGCGACCTCCAGCACTATCGCGCACACCACCGCGCCGACCGTGACGCGTGCGCCGTAGCGCCTGCCCAGGAACACGGCCAGGCCCACCACCGCCGCCGACGGGCCGGCGTCGACGACCTGGGCGTCGGAGCGGGGCAGACCCAGCGGGCCGCCGGGGCCGAGCGCGATGCCCACCCGCGCGTACAGCGTGCCGGCGAGCGTGGCGGCGTACGCGACGACGAGCGTCCGCCACCGGCCCAGGCAGAGCTCCGCGAGCCCGAACACGACCAGGACCTGCGCCAGCGCCCCCCACGCGGGCAGGTCGAGGGCCGGCACGAACAGCGACAGGGGAGTGCGCAGGAGGGCCGCCCAGAGCGGGTCCGCGGCCCGCACGGCACCGGCGTCCTGCACCAGCGCGTACCCCCACGGCCGGTTCTGCGCGAAGTGCAGAATTCCCGTCAGGCACACCGCCCCCAGGGTCATCGGCACCGCCCGCCCGCGCCGTTCCCGCAGCGGTTCGCGCACGGCGACGTACAGCCGTCCCCATTCGGCGCGGGCCCAGCGGCCGACAGCCGTCATCCGTGCGTCTCCAGGTGCTTGCGGTGCAGCCACTTCGGCAGCCCCGGCGCCTCCAGAAAGCCCTCCGCGCGTGCCGACGCCAGCGCGATGCGCGGGAGGTCCGCGCTCTTCTCGAAGAGCAGGAACCGCGGCTCCCACACCGGCCGGTACTTGGCGTTGGCGCGGTACAGCGACTCGATCTGCCACCACCGGGAGAAGAAACTGAGCAGCGACCGCCACAGCCGCAGCACCGGTCCCGCGCCGAGCCGCGAGCCGCGCTCGAAGACGGACCGGAACATCGCGAAGTTCAGCGAGAGCTGCGTGACGCCGATGTCCCCGGCGTGCCGCAGCAGCTCGATCACCATGAACTCCATCAGCCCGTTGTCGCTGTCGCGGTCGCGCCGCATGAGATCGAGGGACAGCCCCTTGGGTCCCCACGGCACGAAGGACAGCAGCGCCCGCAGCTCCCCCTGGGGATCCGCGCACTCGAGCATCACGCACCGCCCGTCCCGCGGGTCCCCCAGCCGCCCCAGCGCCATGCTGAACCCGCGCTCGGTCGCCCCGTCCCGCCAGTCGTCCGCCCGCTCGATCAGGTACGCCATCTCGTCCTCGGGGATGTCCCCGTGCCGCCGGACGCGCACCGTGTACCCGGCGCGCCGCACCCGGTTGAACGCCTGCCGCACGGTCCGCATGGCCCGTCCCTCGAGGGCGAACTCGGAGACCTCGACGATCGCCTCGTCGCCCAGCTCCAGCGCGTCGAGCCCGTGCCGCGCGTACACGGTCCCCGCCTCCTCGCTCGCCCCCATCACCGCCGGGATCCACCCGTGCGCCCGCGCCTCGGCGAGCCACGGCTCGATGGCGCCGGGCCACGCCTCGGGGTCGCCGATCGGGTCGCCCGAGGCCAGCGAGACGCCGCCCACGAGCCGGTAGACGACGGCCGCCTTACGGGTCGGCGACCACACCGCGC
Source organism: Streptomyces sp. H51 (assembly GCF_035656535.1). Classification (NCBI taxonomy): domain Bacteria; kingdom Bacillati; phylum Actinomycetota; class Actinomycetes; order Kitasatosporales; family Streptomycetaceae; genus Streptomyces; species Streptomyces sp. H51. Next base: position 256,546 of record NZ_JAYMHD010000015.1, on the reverse strand, counting down.
TCTTCTCCCGCCGCAGCGCGAAGTACCCGAGCGAGTCCCGCTCACCGTGCCGGTCCAGCAGCGCCCGCAGCCGCGTCTCGTCGTCCTCGGTGAGCGGGTCGACGGCGCGCCGGGAGCGGAACGCGGCGTAGAAGACGGCCAGGACCAGTGCGGTGCTCAGGACGTTGATGGCGACGTTGGCCCAGTTCGGCGCGTCGATGCCGGGGAAGCGGGACTCGTCCACGGCCACCGAGACCAGCCGGAGCGCACCGTAGTGCCAGCGCTCCGCGAACGTGGAACGCGCCGCGTCCGGATCCTGGTTGGTGACCGTCACCAGCAGCGCGGCGAGCAGCGAGCAGACCAGCGTGCCGACGACCGCGACGGCGGCGGCGAGCTTCGGGTTGGACCGGTCGCCCTTGGCGTAGAACTCCCGCCGCCCGACGAGCAGCGCGGCGACGAACGCGGCGGTGAGGCCGAGGGAGACCCAGTTCTGGGCGTACCGGCGGACCTCCTCCAGCGACATCGCGAGGACGAACAGCGCGAGGAACGGGCCGGCCAGGGCGAGGTTGAGGATCCACGCGGCCCGCTTGCGCCGCCGCATGGTGATCGCCAGGAAGGCGGTGAACACCCCGGAGGCGAAGCCGGCGGTCAGCAGGTACGGCGTGAAGAGGTTCTCCTGGTTGTGCCGCCGTACGTCCTGCCCCAGGGAGACCCACACCGCACTGAGGAAGTTGACGAACGCTACGGCCCGCAGGTACCAGACGGCGAACGCGGCCGCTCGCCGCTGGGCAATTCGGGCATCTCCCATGAGTAAGTATCATATGGGCGATCCCTCTGTGAATCGTCTCATCCCCGCTCCCCCGCGCGGCCACCCCCCGATTCCACCCCCACCGTCACCCGATCTCCCCTGTCCCGCCCCGAGCCCCACCCCTGCCGACGCCCCGAGCCCAACCTGCCCGGGTCCGGCCCGACCGGCCCGGGGTCCGGCCCGACCGGCCCGGGGTCCGGCCCGGCGGCCCGGTCTCGGACTGGCGGTCCGTTCCGACCTGGCCTCCTGGCGGCCCGGCCCCCGTCCGGCGGCCGTGGTGGGTTTCCGGACCGTCTCCGGTCCTGGCGGTCTCCTCGACCCCGGCTGCCGTTCGGGCGCTCCGGCGGCCCCGGCGGGCCTCCGGCTCCCCGGTGGGCCTCCGGCTCCCCGGGGGTCTCCGGCTGCCCGGGGGTCTCCGGCTGCCCGGGGGTCTCCGGCTGCCCGGGGGTCTCCGGCTCCCCGGCGGTCTCCGTCTGCCGGGTGCCGCGGGGGCCGGCGGCGGTGGTGGGCCGCTGGCGTCGGCGGTCCGGCGTTGGCGGCCCCGACAGCTCCGGCCGCCCCGGCGGTCCGGGCGGGCGTCGGTCCGTCTCCGGCTCTCGGGTTCCGGAGGCTGGTGGTCCCGGTGGCCCGCTCGGTCTCGCGGTCTCCTCGGCTCGGTGGCCTGCTCGGTCTCGCGGTCTCCTCGGCCCGGGGCCTGCTCGGTCCCGCGGGCTCCCCGGCCCCTGGCGGCCTGCCCGGCCCCGGCGGGCTCCGGCAGTCGGTGGCCAGGGGGTGGTCATGCCGGCGGTCTGGCCGCCGTGGTGGGGCCGGCGGCCGCGGCAGGCATCGGGGTCATCGGCAGGGGCCGGTTCCCGTGGTTCTACGGGGTGCCGGTGGCCCCGGCCGCCTCTCCTGCACCGGGGGCGTCGGCGTCCCCGGTGGGGCCGGTGGGCTCCGGGTTCTCGGGGACTTCCGGTCCGCCCTCGCCCGAGGGGGCCGGCTTCTCGGGGAGTTCGGCGGCGAGTGCGGCGGCCGCCTGCACCAGCGGCAGTGCCAGCAGCGCGCCCGCGCCCTCGCCCACGGTCACCCCCTGCGACAGCAGCGGCTCCAGAGCCATCCGGTCCAGCGCCTTGGCCTGCCCCGGCTCCCCGCTGTCGTGCGCCGCCAGCCACCAGTCCGGCGCCCGGAACGCGATCCGCTGCCCCACCAGCGCGCAGGCCGCGGCCACCACCCCGTCCAGGATCACCGGCATCTTGCGCACCGCGCTCTGCAGCAGGAACCCGGTCATCGCGGCGAGGTCGGCGCCGCCCACCGCGGCCATCAGCTGCAACTGGTCACCGAGCACGGGCCGTGCCCGGCGCAGCGCGTCCCGGATCGCCGCGCACTTGCGCATCCACGCCAGATCGTCGATCGCCAGCCCGCCCCGCCCGGTCACCACGGACGCGTCGGTCCCGCACAGCGCGGCGACCAGCACACCCGCCGGCGTCGTCCCGCCCACGCTCACATCGCCGAGCACCACCACGTCCGTACCGGAGTCGGCCTCCTCGTCGGCCACCGCGATCCCGGCCCGGAAGGCCGCCTCGGCCTCCTCCGGGGTCAGCGCGTCCTCGACGTCGATCCGCCCGCTGCCGCGCCGCACCCTGTGCCGCACGACCTCCTCGGGCAGGTTCCGCGGGTCGCAGTCCAGGGCCATGTCCACGATCCGCACCGGCACGCCGAGCCGCCGCGCGAGCACCGACACCGGACGGCCGCCCTCCAGCACCTCGCGCACCAGCCGGGCCGCGCTGCCCGCGGGCCGGGCCGAGACCCCGAGCTCGGCGATGCCGTGGTCGCCGGCGAAGAGGACCACGCGCGGCCGTTCGACCGGCCGCACCGGCACCGTGCCCTGCGCCGCGGAGAGCCACTCACCCAGGTCGTCGAGGCGGCCCAGCGACCCGGGCGGCACGACCTGACGCTCCCGGCGCGCCTCCGCGTCGCGGCGCACCCCGCCGTCGGGGCGCTCGATCAGATCGGTGAAGTCGTCGAGATTAAGCGAGCTCATTCGCCGAACAGTACCGGCACCGATCGAACAGAGCCGCGCCACACGGTCACCCCGCGCACCCGGCGTCGTTGCCCCCAAGATCGCGATCCCATACTTTCCCTTTTGTCGAGTTTGTCGTACGTCTTGGGAGCCGCCCGTGAACCGTCTGCGCACCCGCGTCCACGCCCTCGACCGGCGCCGCCGCCACCGCTCCGCGGCCCGCGCGCTCCTGCGGGTGCTGCCCGAACCGGAGAGCTGGCTGGACGTGGGAACGGGCTGTGCGGACTTCCCGCACACCGCCCGGGAGTTCTTCCCCTACACCGCCTTCGACGGCATCGACCCCACCGCCCGTGTCGAGTACGCCCGCCGCGCCGGCCGCGTCGAGGAGGCGTACGCCGGGCAGGTGACGGACCCGCACATCACCTCGCTCCTGCGCGCCCGCTACGACGTCGTCACCCTGCTGCGGCACCGCTCGCCCGGCGCGCCGGACCCCGGCGCCGAACTGCGCGCCGCCCTCGCCGTCCTGCGCCCCGGCGGCCACCTCCTCGTGGAGGTGCCGGGAATGCGGTCGGACGGCGTCCGCGCGTACCTGGAGGCGCAGGGCTGCGCGATCGTCACGCCGGCCGGCCGCTTCCCGGACCTCCTCCCGCCCGGCCGCCGTGTCATCGCGCGCCGCTGACCACGACCCCGGGCCTCCGCCCGGCTCCGCGCCGCCCCGCCCCGTCTCCCCGGCTCCGCTCCGCGGGGGCGGCCCGTGAGCGGCCGCGCGTCACCCGCGCAGCACCAGCGCCTGCCCCGCCACCACCAGCACCACCTGCTCGCACTCCGCCGCGAACGCTGTGTTCAGCCGCCCGAGTTCGTCGCGGTAGCGCCGCCCGGACGCCGTCGCCGGCACGATGCCGGAGCCGACCTCGTTCGACACGGCGACGACCGTGCGCCGGGTCGCCCGCACCGCGTCCGTCAGCTCCCGCACCCGCTCCCGCAGCGCCCGCTCGCCCTCGTCCGCCCATACCGCGTCGTCCCACGCCCCCACGGAGTCCATCGCGTCCGTCAGCCACAGCGACAGGCAGTCGATCAGCAGCGGCGGCCCGTCCTCGGCCAGCAGCGGCACCAGATCGCACGTCTCGGCGGTACGCCAGGAACCCGGGCGCCGTTCCCGGTGCGCGGCGACCCGGGAGGCCCACTCGGTGTCGCCGGCCCGCGAACCGCCCGTCGCCGCGTACAGCACGTCGGGAAACGCCTCCAGGCGCCGCTCGGCCTCCACCGACTTGCCCGACCGGGCGCCGCCGAGCACCAGTGTGCGCCGCGGCACGTCGGGTACGTCCTCGTAGGCGCCCACGACCAGCCTCTCCCCGTCCGGCACGGCCCGCGCCCCCGCCGCGGCCAGCCGCCGCCGCAGCTCCGCCCCCGGCGGCACGTCGTGGTCCAGATGGACGGCGACCACGTCCGTCGTCGGGCCCACCGCCCCGGCCGCCCGCAACCCGGCGAGCGCGTCCGGCCGGCCCACGACGTCGGCCAGCACCATGTCGTACACCGTCACCCCGCCGGCCGCCGTCCCCGCCGGCGCACCCCCCGGCGGCAGGTACAGCAACCGCTGCCCGTCCGGCCCGCTCACCTCGTACCCGGTGCCCGGCGCGTCCAGCGCGACCGCCCGCACCCGGTGCCCCGTCAGCAGCGCCAGTTCCCGCCCGTCCGGCACCCGCACGGGCTGCGGAAGCCCGGCCGGCACCTCCAGGGCCGGCCCGTCGTGCGGATGCGACAGCAGCACCTGCCGTACCCCGCCCAGCGACTGCCCGGCCCGTGCGGCCGCGAACACCGCCCCCGGCGTCAGGTCCAGCAGCAGCGTCCCGTCCACCAGCAGCGCGGTCGCCGCCCGCGCGTCGGGGCCGTGCGCGGCGGCGCAGGCGGCGCAGGGACAGTCGGGGCGGGGGAATCCCGCGGGGGCACCGGTGCCGAGCAGAGTCACTTCCACGAAGCGATTTTCGCCTGCCGCCGCCGGCCCCGCGTGACGGCGGCCGGACGAGGGCGTGCGGATGCGCACGACCGGGCGTGCGCGGTCCGAGCGCGCCGGCCGTCCGCGGCCCTGTGCCGGTGCGCCCGGTGCAGCGCATAGGCTTCGCAGCGGAAGCCGGACCGTGATCCGGCTTCCGCTCTGCAGGTGCCCAGACACGGGAGGCGTACATGGTGGCGTGGACGTGGCGGTTCGAGAAGGCCGACGGGGCGGAGGTCCAGCCCGCGGTGCAGCCCGAGGAGTTCACCACGCAGGGGGACGCCGAGTCCTGGCTCGGGGAGCACTGGAAGACCCTCGCCGAGGGCGGGGCGGACCAGGTACGGCTGTTCGAGGACTCGTCGGAGATCTACGGCCCGATGAGCCTGCACGCCGAGGAGGCGTAGGCGCGCACGCGCCCGCCGCGGGAGCACGGGGCGGCCCGTCGGCCGGCGGCCCCCCGCGCCCCGCTCGACCACCGGGGCGTCCCGGGCCTCGGCCCCGGCCTCAGTCCCGCACGCCGCACAGATGCAGCAGCGCCGCGACCGAGCGGTACGGGTCCGTCCGTCCGGCCCGCTCCTCCACCGCCAGCAGCGTCTCCACGTCGGCAGGCGCCGCCCCGACCCGGTCCGCGGCGGTGTCCGTGAACACACGCACCCCGTACCAGGCGTGCAGCGGCGCCCCGATCCCCGCGAGGGTCGCCGTCAGGTCCTGGAGCCGGTCGGCCCGCAGGCCGGGCCCGGGGCCGGACGGGGGTTCCCCCGCCAGGTCGGGGTCGAGGGCGGCGGAGTCAAGGGCGGCGGGGTCGAGGGCGGCGGAGCGCGGCGCGGCGTCGAGCGCGGCCAGCGCGCCCGCCCAGTCGCCGGACAGCCCCGGCAGCATCGCCGGCGCGTCCCCGTTGCACACCACCAGCGACAGCAGCCCGCCGTGCGCGAGCATCCGCGCCAGCCCGGCCAGCAGCGGGTCGGGCTCCTCGACGTACATGAGCACTCCGTGGCACAGCACCACGTCGAAGCTGCCCGGCAGGAAGTGCACGCCGGTGTCCCGCCCGTCGCCCTGGAGGAGGCGCACCCGCTCCCGGATGCCCTCCGGCTCGGCGGCGAGGGCCTGCCGGGCCGCGGAGATCATCTCGGGGTCCCGCTCGACCCCGGTCACCTGGTGCCCGGCCCGGGCCAGGCGCAGCGCCTGCCCGCCCCGGCCCATGCCGACGTCGAGCACCCGCAGCCGCCGCCCGACCGGGAACCGGGCGATGATCTGCTCGTCGACCTGCCGGGCGACGAGTTCCTGCCGTACCAGGTCGCGCAGAGCGTCCGGCTCGCCCGGCGGGGCGTCCGCCGCCCCGGGGAAAGAGGTCGTGCTCAGGGCCGCTCTCCGCGCTTGACCTGCGGCTTCGGCAGCCGAAGCCGACGCATCTGCAGGGAGCGCATGAGCGCGTAGGCGACCGCGCCACGGCGGCCCTGGTCGGGGAAGCGCTCGGCGAGCCGCTTCTTGAGCCGGAAGCCGCTGAGGATCGAGTCCAGCACGATCATCACGACCACCACGAGCCACAGCAGCAGCGCGATGCTCTGCAGCGAGCCCACCGGCACCATGCTCAGCACGAGGATGACCACGGCCATCGGCAGGAAGAACTCCGCCACGTTGAAGCGGGAGTCGACCCAGTCGCGGGCGAACTTGCGGACCGGGCCCTTGTCCCGGGCCGGCAGGTACCGCTCGTCGCCGCCGGCCAGCGCCTGGCGCTGCCGTTCCAGCGCGGCGCGGCGCTCCTCGCGCTGGCGCCTGGCGGCGTCCTTGCGCGTCATGGACGTATTGGCGACGCTGCGGCGCTGGGACTGGGCCTCACTGCGTTTGGGCGTGGGGCGTCCCTTGGGGGCCTGCGGGTCGCGGGGCTGATTGGAGCCGGTCACCGGCGCCTTGTCGGCGACCGGGGCCTTCTCATCCTTGGCACGGCTACGGAACACAAAACCCAAGGGTACGGGGTGCCCGGGGTTGGTCCCCAGCCCGGCGGGGAACGATCCGGCAACGCCAGGCGTCATGTAAAGGACAGAGGGGACGTTGTGCGCGCTTCCGCATCCCGGGGGGACACCTACTCCTCACGCCGGAGCGTCGGCGGGCGCAGTCGTCCTCGGGGATGAGCCCATCCGTCCCCGAACAGTGCGTCAATGGATGCAGGGCCCGTACTGTGGGTTCTGTCGCAGAGCTGGAGCTGGAAGTCCGTCAGAAGGGGGCGCGCGAAGCCCATGAGCGGTGTCATGAAGCGTATGGGGATGATCTTCCGCGCGAAGGCGAACAAGGCCCTTGACCGGGCCGAGGACCCGCGCGAGACCCTCGATTACTCCTACCAGAAGCAGCTGGAGCTGCTCCAGAAGGTCCGCCGTGGTGTCGCCGACGTGGCCACCTCGCGCAAGCGACTGGAACTCCAGCTCAACCAGCTGCAGCAGCAGTCCTCCAAGCTGGAGGACCAGGGCCGCAAGGCGCTCGCGCTGGGCCGCGAGGACCTGGCCCGCGAGGCGCTGTCGCGCAAGGCCGCGCTCCAGCAGCAGGTGACGGACCTGGAGACGCAGCACGCGACGCTGCAGGGCGAGGAGGAGAAGCTCACCCTCGCGGCCCAGCGCCTGCAGGCCAAGGTCGACGCCTTCCGCACCAAGAAGGAGACCATCAAGGCGACCTACACCGCCGCCCAGGCCCAGACCCGCATCGGCGAGGCGTTCTCCGGCATCTCCGAGGAGATGGGCGACGTCGGCCTGGCGATCCAGCGGGCCGAGGACAAGACGGCCCAGTTGCAGGCCCGCGCCGGCGCGATCGACGAACTCCTCGCCTCGGGCGCCCTCGACGACCAGTCCGGCATGCGCAAGGACGACATCCAGGCCGAGCTGGACCGGCTCTCCGGTGGTACGGATGTAGAGCTGGAACTGCAGCGCATGAAGGCCGAGCTGGCCGGAGGCCCGGCCGACCGCCAGGCCATCGAGGGCGGCACCGGTCAGGCCGGGTCCCAGCAGCAGCCGCAGGACACCCCGCGCTTCGACAAGCAGTAGGGGCCCACGCCGAGGAGGGCGACGTGATCGTACGGATCATGGGGGAGGGGCAGGTGAGGCTGGCGGACAGCCACCTCGCCGAGCTGAACCGCCTGGACGACGAGCTCCTGAGGGAGATGGACAGCGGCGACGGCCCCGGCTTCCGCCGCACCCTCCAGGCCCTGCTGTCCAAGGTCCGCGAGCTGGGCTCCCCGCTGCCCGATGACTCCCTGGAACCGTCGGAGCTGATCCTGCCGTCCCCGGACGCCACGCTGGAGGAAGTGCGGGAGCTCCTGAGCGACGACGGGCTGATCCCCGGGTGACCCCGGCGGGCCGGCGGCGCGTCACCGGGACGGCGGACCCCGGGGGCGGGCAGGGCGGCCGCCAGGCGCTCCGGCGCCGACCCGGCACCCGTACTGTGCAGGCGTGAGCACCCTCGAACGCGCCAGATGCCGGCTGACCGCGCACCCCCTGGCGCTGGACGCGGCCCTGGCGGGCGGGGTCCTGGTCTGCATGGTGGCCGGCTCGTTCGTGGACCCCCGCGGCAGCGACGGCGTCACCTGGGGCGTGCGGACCCCGGACCCGCTCAGCCTCGTCCTGATGGTTCTCGGCGCGCTCGCCCTGGTCTTCCGCCGCCGCGACCCGAGAACGGTCCTGGCCCTCACCGTCACCGTCTCCGTGGTCGAGTGCGTCACCGGCGACCCCCGCGCCCCGGTCGCCATGTCCGCCGTGGTGGCCCTGTACACCGTCGCCTCCACCACCGACCGGCCCACCACCTGGCGGCTGGGCCTGCTCACCATGACGGTCCTCACCGGCGCCGCGATGCTCGCCGGCCCCCTGCCCTGGTACGCCCAGGAGAACGTCGCCATCCTCGCCTGGACCGGCATCGGCGCCACCGCCGGCGACGCCGTGCGCAGCCGCCGGGCCGTCGTCCAGGCCATCCGTGAGCGCGCCGAGCGGGCCGAGCGCACCCGCGAGGAGGAGGCCCGCCGCCGCGTCGCCGAGGAACGCCTGCGCATCGCCCGCGACCTGCACGATGTGGTGGCCCACCACATCGCCCTGGTCAACGTCCAGGCCGGGGTCGCCGCGCACGTCATGGACAAGCGGCCCGACCAGGCCAAGGAGGCCCTCGCCCACGTACGGGAGGCCGGCCGCTCCGCGCTCAACGAGCTGCGCGCCACCGTCGGCCTGCTGCGGCAGTCCGGCGACCCGGAGGCACCCACCGAACCCGCCCCCGGCCTGGCCCGCCTCGACGAACTCGTCGACACCTTCCGCAGCGCCGGCCTGTCCGTCGAGGTCGCCCGCGCCGACCAGGGCACCACCCTGCCCGCCGCCGTCGACCTGGCCGCCTACCGGATCGTCCAGGAGGCCCTGACCAATGTGCGCAAGCACGCCGGCGGCACGGCCAAGGCCGAGGTGAGCGTGGTCCGGGTGGGACCGAACATCGAGGTCACCGTCCTCGACGACGGCGCCGGCGAGGACGGCGGACCGGACGGCGACGGCGGACCGGACGACGGCGGGCACGGCCTGCTCGGCATGCGCGAGCGCGTCACCGCCCTGCGCGGCACCCTCACCACCGGTCCCCGCTACGGCGGCGGCTTCCGCGTCCATGCGATCCTGCCGGTCAAGACCCCCCGCCCCCGCACCGCGGAGGACCCCGCATGACCATCCGTGTCCTGCTCGCCGACGACCAGGCCCTGCTGCGCAGCGCCTTCCGCGTCCTCGTCGACTCCGAGCCCGACATGGAGGTCGTCGGCGAGGCGTCCGACGGCGCGGAGGCGGTCCGGCTGGCCAAGGAGGAACGCGCCGACGTCGTCCTCATGGACATCCGCATGCCCGGCACGGACGGCCTCGCGGCCACCCGGACGATCGGCGCCGACCCGTCCCTCTCCCACGTCCGCGTGGTCATCCTGACGACGTTCGAGGTCGACGACTACGTCGTGCGGTCGCTGCGCGCGGGCGCCTCCGGCTTCCTCGGCAAGGGCTCCGAGCCCGAGGAACTGCTCAACGCCATCCGGGTCGCGGCGGGCGGCGAGGCCCTGCTCTCCCCGGCCGCCACCAAGGGCCTGATCGCCCGCTTCCTGGCCCAGGGCGGCGCCGGGGACGACGACCGCGACCCAGCCCGCGCCGAACGCCTGGAGGCGCTGACCGTGCGGGAGCGCGAGGTGCTGGTCCAGGTCGCCGGCGGCCACTCCAACGACGAGATCGCCGAACGCCTGGAGGTCAGCCCCCTCACGGTGAAGACGCACGTCAACCGCGCCATGGCCAAGCTCGGCGCCCGCGACCGGGCCCAACTCGTCGTCATCGCCTACGAGTCCGGCCTGGTCCGACCACGGGCGGAGTGAGCCGGCCCCTTTCGCGCTTTCCTGGTGAATTCCGTTCAGGGAGGTTCAGCATGTGGACCGATCGACCGGTGGAAGTCACCGATTGGGAGCCGCGTCAGGCGAACATGTCCTGGGGTGAGACCGAGGAGCTTCTCGGTCTGTCGCTGCCCGACGATCAAAAGCGCCTTGCTGCGGTCTTCGGCAAGGGGCTCTTCTCCGACTTCCTGCAGATCCTTTCCGTCGCTCCCGGAGGAGCCTTTGACCTCGCCGCCAGCTGGCAGAGTTTCAGCGCTGATGCTAAAGGCCGACCTGCAGGAGTGGGCGCGGTCGATCGCCGAGGGCCTGACGGGACTGGCGCCCGAGGCGACGGCGTGGGAGCCGGGCACGGCCCCGTTCTTCGACGCCGTCGACTGCGTCTCCTCGCCGGGGACCAGCTCCGGGCTGATCTCGGCGTCCAGGACCGCGGCGAGCGTGTCGCCGGTCACCCTACCTCGCCGGCCACCACGTCCCGCAGGCCGGTACGTGTGCCGGGACGACTTCACCCGGCGATCTGCGCGTTCTTGTGGAACAAGAGGAAAGACAAGTGACTGTTCCCAGAAGTCGATCCGGATGGTGGGTTCGGGTTCTTTTTGCGGCAGGTCTGTACGTCTCCGCGATTTTCTGGCTCGCCCTCAGTCTTCCCTTCATGAATGAGGAGATCGGGCCTACGAGCGATCCTGACGACGTGGTGGGGGCAAACTTCATCCTGTTGATTTCCCTCCTTTTCCTGTCGGCCGCTGCACTGGTGTCTCGCAGGTGGAAAGTCGCCTGGGTGTTGTGCTCAATTCTTTTGGTATTGACAGTCCTCGTCTGGACCCAGGTGCCTTCTCTCGTCACCTACTGGAACTTCGAGGGGCCGTGCTACAGCCCCAGCGGGCGGTGCTGAGGGCTGTCCCGTGATCGCCCTTGTATCCGCCGCGGAAGGCAACCGACCGCGGCCGGTTGTCGCTACCTGCGTCAAGAGACGTGGTATCTGGCCGTCAGCGCCATCGAGCGCATTCTGTCCGTACGGCCCGACAGGCGGGCCGCCGAAACGGAGGTCTCGTCGCGGTGAGTATCCACCTGCACCTTCGCGCCATCGCGGAGTCAGAGATCCGGGACGACCACACCTGGCTTGCGGCGTTCACATGTCCGAGGCTTGGGACAACCACCCCGACGAGTGCGCGGCAGGCATCGCCGACTCGATCGACAAGGTCTTCAACTCCGTCGATGACCTCTGTGCCGCAGCCGAGGTCCTCGATGCAGACGCCCCGTGGAGCACAGCGCTGACGCCGAGCCTCCGACTTTCCTCTGATGCTTCTGGATGAGCCTGGGGTGTCGCAGGCCGCAGACTTCCTCGCAACGGCACGCCGCCACCACCCCGCCGGTTCGCGGCGGGGTGGTGGTACGGCAGCTCCTACGGCAGCGCCAGCATCCGCTCCAGCGCGAGCTTCGCGTACGCCTCGGTCTCCTTGTCGACCTGGATCCGGTTGACCAGGTTGCCGTCGGCCAGGGACTCCAGGGCCCAGACCAGATGCGGCAGGTCGATGCGGTTCATGGTCGAGCAGAAGCACACCGTGCGGTCGAGGAAGACGATCTCCTTGCCCTCCGGAGCGAAACGGTTCGCCAGCCGGCGGACCAGGTTCAGCTCCGTGCCGATCGCCCACTTGGAGCCGGCCGGGGCCGCCTCCAGCGTCTTGATGATGTACTCCGTCGAACCGACGTAGTCCGCCGCGGCCACGACCTCGTGCCGGCACTCAGGGTGGACCAGCACGTTCACGCCCGGGACGCGCTCACGCACGTCCTCGACCGACCGCAGGTCGAAGCGGCCGTGGACCGAGCAGTGGCCCCGCCAGAGGATCATCTTCGCGGCCCGCAGTTCCTCGGCCGTCAGCCCGCCGTTCGGCTTGTGCGGGTTGTAGACGACGCAGTCCTCCAGGGACATGCCCATGTCCCGCACCGCGGTGTTGCGGCCCAGGTGCTGGTCCGGCAGGAACAGCACCTTCTCCCCCTGCTGGAAGGCCCACTCCAGGGCCCGCCGCGCGTTGGAGGAGGTGCAGATCGTGCCGCCGTGCCGACCCGTGAACGCCTTGATGTCCGCGGAGGAGTTCATGTACGAGACGGGCACGACCTGCTCGGCCACGCCGGCCTCGGTCAGCACGTCCCAGCACTCGGCGACCTGCTCGGCGGTGGCCATGTCGGCCATCGAGCAGCCGGCGGCGAGGTCGGGCAGGACGACCTTCTGGTCGTCGGAGGTCAGGATGTCCGCGGACTCCGCCATGAAGTGCACACCGCAGAACACGATGTACTCGGCTTCCGGGCGAGCGGCCGCGTCCCGGGCCAGCTTGAAGGAGTCGCCGGTGACGTCCGCGAACTGGATGACCTCGTCGCGCTGGTAGTGGTGGCCGAGCACGAAGACCTTGTCGCCGAGCCGTTCCTTGGCGGCGCGGGCACGCTCCACCAGGTCCGGGTCGGACGGCGACGGGAGCTCCCCGGGACACTCGACGCCCCGCTCGCTGCGCGGATCGGCCTCACGACCGAGGAGCAGCAGGGCGAGGGGCGTCGGCTGTACGTCGAGCTCCTGGGTGTGGGCGGTGGTCACGTCACGCACCCTTTCTACTTTTCGTCGAACTGACGCTATCTATCATAACCCGGTTCATGTCACTTTGACGATGGTCATCGCGTCGATGTGACGTGAATCCCCGTCGGCCGTTTTCCGCCTCCCGTCGCATGTGCGAGCATGAGGAGGGAACCAAAAGACAGACACCCGGCCCGGAATGAATCCGCGGCCCCGCCGGTTGCAACCGTCGGCAAGCAGTCTCCGTACAACCCGGGAGAGATGTAGATGTCCGTATCGGACGAGACCACCACCGTCACCGACGGCATCATCCTGACCGACGCCGCGGCGGCGAAGGTCAAGGCCCTGCTCGACCAGGAAGGCCGGGACGACCTCGCCCTGCGCGTCGCCGTCCAGCCCGGCGGCTGCTCCGGCCTGCGCTACCAGCTCTTCTTCGACGAGCGTTCCCTCGACGGCGACGTGGAGAAGGACTTCGGCGGGGTCAAGGTCGTCACCGACCGCATGAGCGCCCCGTACCTCGGCGGCGCCACCGTCGACTTCGTGGACACCATCGAGAAGCAGGGCTTCACGATCGACAACCCGAACGCGACGGGCTCCTGCGCCTGCGGCGACTCCTTCAGCTGAACCGCTGAACCGCTGAACCGCCGAGCCCGGACGGTATCCGGGTACTCGGAAGGCGGCGGTCCCCCATGGGGGACCGCCGCCTTCGCCGTGTCCGCCGCTGCCGCTCCTACCGCGCCCCGGACGGCTGCGGCAGCCGGGCCCCGGGCCTCGTCCGCGGGATCGGCTTGCCGTCGGAGCCCACCACCGTGCGGTCGCCGAGCGGCTCGTCGAGGTGGAGCACCTTCCGGTACTCCTTGGCGATCTTGATGCAGACCTTGTCCGGCCACGGCGTCTCGGTGACCGTCACCGTCACCCTGTCCGGGCTCTCGCTCGCCGTCGCCTCGTAGTCCGCGCACACCCCGCCCGTGAAGGTGACGGTCAGCTCGCGGTCGTCGGCGCTGTAGCCGTCCACCTTCACGCCCCGCGGGGCCGCCGTCGCGGAGGGAGCGCCCGAGGGAGCGCCGGACGCCAGGTACTCCGGGTCGACCGCCGTACGCGTCACCGTGACGGTGTCCCGCGCGCCCGGCGCCCGCACCTCGAACAGCCAGGACGGCACCAGCGCCGGCCGCCCGTCCACCGTGTGCGCCGCCAGCCCGAACACCGCGCCCTCGACCGTGGCGGCAGGCTGCGCGGGCGTGGCCGTCCCGCCCGGCGACGACTGCCCGCACGGCTCCTCCAGCCGGTCCTTCAGCGGCACCGGACTGGCGCAGCCCCCGATGCCCGTCCGACGGCCGGCCGGCGGAGCCGCGTTCATCGCGTCGAGCGTCTCGCGCGCCCCCAGCACGGGGTACGTGTCGCCCTTCACCGGCGCCTTCAGCCGGCCGTTGCCGCCGACCAGCTCGCCCTGCGCGTTCACCGCCAGCCCGGTCGTCCAGCCGTAGGTGGGCAGCCCGCCGACCACCGGGTCGGCGTTGACGACCCGCTGCGTGCCCGTGACCCGGCTCGCGTCCACCTTGGCGGCGTCCTGGCCGGCCGCCTTCAGCACGGGTGCGACGGCCTTCTTCGCGGCGGCCTCGCTCACCGTGCGGCCGACCGGGTTCGCGGGGTCCTTCGTGCACACGAGAGTGCCCTGGCAGGCGTCGGTGCCGGCGGCGTACCGGTGGAACGTCCAGTTGCCCGGCGCCTGCCGGTCCACCACCAGGCTGGGCCCCGACCCGTCCTTCGCCGGACCCACCCACCAGGACCGCCCCCGCGCCACCGGCGTTCCGTCGAGCCCGAGGGCCTCCGCCAGCCGGGCCACCTCCTCCTCGGTCACCTGGCCGGCCGCCCGGTACACGGGCGCCGAGTCCGGCCCGTCCGGGAGGGTGCCGTCGACCCGGTACGTCGTGCCGTACGGGTCCGGCTCGCCGGGCGCGATCCCGTTCGTGCCGCCCTCGGACCGGCCGTCGAGGGCGAGCGGCGGGGGCGTGCCGTCGCCCCCCGGCGCCCCCGGACCGCTGCCGCCGGACCCGCCCGTAGCGTCGGCGGCGAGATACGCCCCGCCCGCCCCGACGAGCAGCACAGCGGCGACGACCGACGCGACGACCGCCGGGGAGCGCCGCCGGAGCGCTCGCGCACCCGCATCGTGGGCCTGCCGCTCCCCGGGACCGGGGGTGGCATCGGGAACCCCGGCTTCGCCCTCACCGACAGCGGAGACAGCCCCGGCCTTGCCGGCCGCGGATGGTGTTCCGGCCTCGGCCTTGCCGGCCGCTGAGGGCCGCGAGGCGGAGTCACCGGCACGGGCCTCGTCCCCGGGGTCGGAGTCCTGCGCGGGGGTGCTGGTCCCGGGGGCGGAGTCCTCCGCGGGGGTCCCGGCGGCGGAGCCCTCCGCGCCGGGTGCGTGCCCGGCGTCGGAGGTCCTGCTCTCGTCGTCGCCGGAGGGTCCGACGACGTCGTCGTTGTCGGGTCGCTCGGTGTTCACCGCATCGCTCCTTCGGCCGCACTGTCCCGGTAACCCTGACCCGGCCCTGCCAAAACGGCCGGCCGGAGGGTCGCATCGCGCTTCCCCTTCACGGGGGACGGCGATGGGACGCGGCGGGGGAGCGTACGGTTCCCCGAACGAGCCGATCCCTGCTGCCGCGGCGGATTCAGTCGCCGTAGTCCGACATCGCCTCCAGCAGTCGGGCCGAGTCCGGCGGAACCGTCACGCCGTGAATGTGCGAGGGGGACACCGGCCGGGCGGCGGCCTTGTCCGGAACCGCCCAGTGCGGGGCCATCCGGGCGCAGTCGCCGCGCAGCGACGCGAGGCCGCCTTCCAGGTCGGCCGGGGCCGGGGAATGGACGTCGAGGTTGGTCATACCGGCACCGTAGGCACGCCGGAGACGGCGAAGAAAGATCTACTATTGGGTAGTTTCCGTGCTTCGAAGGCGGTGCCGGACCCGGTAGCGTGAACTGTCAACCCAGTTTTCTCCCCCCAGGAGAGTCCACGCCGTGCGCATCGCAGTCACCGGCTCCATCGCCACCGACCACCTCATGACCTTCCCCGGCCGATTCGCCGACCAACTCGTCGCGGACCAGCTGCACACGGTCTCGCTCTCCTTCCTGGTCGACAACCTCGACGTCCGCCGCGGCGGCGTCGGCGCGAACATCGCCTTCGGCATGGGGCAGCTCGGCACGAAGCCGATCCTGGTCGGCGCCGCCGGCTTCGATTTCGACGGCTACCGCGCCTGGCTGGAGCGGCACGGCGTCGACACCGACTCCGTACGCATCTCCGAGACCCTGCACACCGCCCGCTTCGTGTGCACCACCGACGCCGACCACAACCAGATCGGCTCCTTCTACACGGGCGCCATGAGCGAGGCCCGCCAGATCGAGCTGAAGACCGTCGCCGACCGCGTCGGCGGCCTCGACCTGGTCCTGATCGGCGCCGACGACCCGGAGGCGATGCTCCGGCACACCGAGGAGTGCCGCTCCCGGGGCATCCCGTTCGCCGCCGACTTCTCCCAGCAGATCGCCCGCATGCACGGCGACGAGATCCGGATACTGCTGGACGGCGCCACCTACCTGTTCTCGAACGAGTACGAGAAGGGCCTGATCGAGAGCAAGACCGGCTGGAGCGACGAGGAGATCCTCGGCCGGGTCGGCCACCGGGTCACTACCCTCGGCTCGCGCGGCGTGCGCGTCGAGCGGGCCGGCGAGCCGGCCATCGAGGTCGGCACCCCCGACGAGGAGCGCAAGGCCGACCCCACCGGCGTCGGCGACGCCTTCCGCGCCGGATTCCTCTCCGGCCTGGCGTGGGGCGTCTCCCTGGAGCGCGCCGCCCAGATCGGCTGCATGCTCGCCACGCTCGTCATCGAGACGGTCGGCACCCAGGAGTACCAGCTGCGCCGCGCCCACTTCATGGAGCGCTTCACCAAGGCCTACGGCGACGAGGCGGCCTCCGAGGTCAAGAAGCACCTCAACTAGCATCCCGGCCGGCGCCCGGCCCGGCGCGTCAGGACAGTCGGCGGACCACGTACGCCGATCCCCGGTCCGTCGGCTCCTCGCCGACGTACTCCTGGCCCCGCATCTCGCACCACGCGGGGATGTCCAGGCGCGCCGCCTCGTCGTCCGACAGGACGCGGACCCGGCCGCCCACCGGGACCTCGCCGATGACCTTGGCGAGTTCGATCACGGGGATCGGGCAGCGTCTGCCGAGGGCGTCCACCACGAGGGCGTCGTCCCGGACGACCGCCTCGGACGCCGGTGCCGCGAGCTTGTCCCGGACCGCCGCCACCACCCCGGGCAGCACCTCCAGGAACCGCTCGACGTCCTCCGCCGGCGTCCCCGGCGGCAGCGACACCCGCACGTTGCCCTCACTCAGCACCCCCATCGCCCGGAGCACATGGCTGGGCGTCAGCGTGCTGCTCGTGCAGGACGAGCCGGAGGAGACCGAGAAGCCGGCGCGGTCCAGCTCGTGCAGCAATGTCTCCCCATCGACATAGAGACACGAGAACGTGACGGTTCCGGGCAGGCGGCGGGCGGGATCCCCGACCACCTCCACGTCCGGCACCAGCGCCGGCACCCGGGACCGGATCCGCTCCGTCAGCTCCCGCAGCCGTGCCGCCTCCAGCTCCGCCTCCGCGCGCACCGCCCGCAGCGAGGCGGCCGCCGCCACCACGGCCGGCAGGTTCTCGAAGCCGGGGGAGCGCCCCGACTCCCGCTCGTCCGCCGGGTCCTGGGGAGCGAACCGCACCCCCTTGCGCACGACGAGCAGCCCCACCCCCGACGGCCCGCCCCACTTGTGGGCGCTCGCCGCCAGCAGCGACCAGTCGCCCTCGACCGGCCCCCAGCCCAGCGACTGCGCCGCGTCCACCAGCAGCGGCACGCCCGCCGCACGGCACGCCTCGGCCACGGCCGCCACCGGCTGCTCGGTACCCACCTCGTGGTTGGCCGACTGCAGGCACGCGAGCGCGGTGTCCGGGCGCAGGGCGTCCTCGTAGCCCCGCACGGTCACCGCGCCCGTGCGGTCCACGGGCACCTGGGTCACCGTTCCGCCGTCCGCCTCCCACGCCTCCGCCGAATGGAGGACCGAGGAGTGTTCGACGGCTGACACGATCAGGTGACGTCCGATCCGCCGCCGGCCCGCCAGCGCGCCCGCGATCCCGGTGTGTACGGCGCGGGTGCCGGAGGAGGTGAAGACGAGTTCGTCCGGCCGGCAGCCCACGGCCTCGGCGGCCGCCTCGCGGGCCGCGTCCAGCAGCAGCCGGGCGCGCCGTCCCTCCCGGTAGGGACGCGACGGATCGGCCCATCCCTCGTCGAGCGAGGCGAGCAGCGCCTGACGGGCCACGGGGTGCAGAGGAGCGGCGGACGCCGCGTCGAAGTAGGACACACGGCAACGCTAGGCCCCCGGCCGGCACACCCCGGCACACCCCCCGAAGGGGGCGCCCTCCCGGGCCGCGCCCCGCCGCCTTGCCGGGCCGCGCCCGCCCGCCGGGCCGCAGGCCGCCCCGCCCCCGCTGCGCCGCCCGTCGCGCCTGCCCCTCCGGGGTGCGCTCGCGGTGCCGCCACACCGCGCCCACTGTCTTGCCAGGCCGCTGGCCGCCCGCAGTTCGGGTGGCCAGCGACTCGCCGTGCCACGTCCCCGCCGCCGCGCCGCGCCGCTCCGCCATGTACGCCGGCCCGGCGTCCGCCACGCACACCGGCCCGGCGTCCGCCACGCACGCCGGGCCGCACGCAGGCCCCGACTTCGCGGCTCAGCACCCCCTCGCCGCGCCGCGCCGACCACCCCATCGGCCTGCGCCCCCGCCCCGCCCCGCGCCCGCCGCACCCCCGCCCCGCCCGCCGCCGCGCCGCAGGCCCGACTTCGCCGGGTCGCGCGGTCCGTCGTGCCGGGTCGCAGGCCGTCCCGCCGCCCCGGCGAGGGGGCTGAGCGGGCGTCAGCGGTGGGTCGTGGGGCGGCAGCCGACCCCTTCGGCTGAGCGCACGGCGCGTTGGGGACCCTCCCCGCGCGACCCCAAATGGCGTCGGCTAGGGTTTGGTCCGCATAAACATCCAAACCCCTGCCCGACGCAGGGCGGCGACCGACCAGCGAGAAGGCCGCAGCCGATCCGCGCGGGCGAGACTCTCGGGAAGGCGCTACGTGAGTCCCAACGGCTCCGACCGCTCGCCGCGGCGCCCGATGCGGCGGAAGCTGCTGCAGGCACTGACCGCGGCCCTGGTCCTGGCGACCGCCACCGGTTGCACATACAAGGACTTTCCTCGCCTGGGTATGCCCAACCCGGCCTCGGAGGAGGCTCCGCGGATCCTCTCCCTGTGGCAGGGATCCTGGGCCGCCGCGCTCGTCGTCGGCGTGCTGGTGTGGGGTCTGATTCTGTGGAGCGCCATGTTCCACCGGCGCAGCCGCACCAAGGTCGAGGTCCCTCCGCAGACCCGGTACAACATGCCCATCGAGGCCCTGTACACGGTTGTCCCGCTCCTGATCGTCTCGGTGCTGTTCTACTTCACCGCCCGCGACGAGTCGAAGCTCCTCGAACTGAAGAAGAACCCCGACGTCACGGTCAACGTCGTCGGCTTCCAGTGGAGCTGGGCCTTCAACTACATCACCCCCGTCGCCGGCTCGACCGGTGACGCGAAGACCGACAAGAACCTGGACGCCGTCCCGAACCGGTACAAGGACGACTTCCCGGCCAACGCCGGCGGCGTCTACGACATCGGCACCCCGGCCACCCGGAATCCGCAGACCGGCAACCCCGGCCCGACGCTGTGGCTCCCCAAGGGCAAGACGGTCCGCTTCGTCCTCACCTCGCGGGACGTCATCCACTCCTTCTGGGTGGTGCCGTTCCTGATGAAGCAGGACGTCATCCCGGGCCACACCAACGCCTTCGAGGTGACCCCCAACAAGGAGGGCACGTTCCTGGGCAAGTGCGCCGAGCTGTGCGGTGTCGACCACTCCCGGATGCTGTTCAACGTGAAGGTCGTCTCCCCTGAGCGCTACGAGCAGCACCTCAAGGACCTCGCGAAGAAGGGGCAGACCGGTTACGTTCCCGCCGGCATCGCGCAGACGAGCCACGAGAAGAACCGGGAGACGAACAACCTGTGAGCACCGTCAACGAACCCAAGGGTGCCGCGGCAGCAGGGTCCTACTACGAGGACGAGCTGCCGGTCCGGCGCCAGAACCGCGGCAGTGTCGTGGTCAAGTGGCTGACCACGACCGACCACAAGACCATCGGTACGCTGTACATGGTCACGTCGTTCGCGTTCTTCTGCATCGGTGGCGTGATGGCGCTGCTGATGCGCGCCGAGCTGGCCCGTCCGGGCCTGCAGATCCTCTCCAACGAGCAGTTCAACCAGGCCTTCACGATGCACGGCCTGATCATGCTGCTGATGTTCGCGACGCCGCTGTTCGCCGGCTTCGCGAACTGGATCATGCCGCTGCAGATCGGCGCCCCTGACGTCGCCTTCCCGCGGCTGAACATGTTCGCCTACTGGCTGTACCTGTTCGGCTCGCTGATCGCGGCGGCCAGCCTGCTGACCCCGAACGGCGCCCCCGACTTCGGCTGGTTCATGTACGTCCCGCTGTCGGACGCGGTCCACACCCCCGGCATCGGCGCCGACATGGGCATCATGGGCCTGATCCTCTCCGGCTTCGGCACCATCCTCGGCTCGGTCAACTTCATCACCACGATCATCTGCATGCGCGCCCCCGGCATGACGATGTTCCGCATGCCGATCTTCACCTGGAACGTGCTGCTGACCGCCCTGCTGGCGCTCATCGTCTTCCCGGTGCTGGCCGCGGCGCTGTTCGCGCTGGAGGTGGACCGCAAGTTCGGCGCCCACATCTACGACCCCGCCAACGGCGGAGCGTTGCTGTGGCAGCACCTGTTCTGGTTCTTCGGCCATCCCGAGGTGTACATCATCGCGCTGCCGTTCTTCGGCATCGTCAGTGAGATCATCCCGGTCTTCTCCCGCAAGCCGATCTTCGGCTACATGGGCCTGGTCGGCGCCACCATCGCCATCGCGGGTCTGTCCGTGACGGTGTGGGCGCACCACATGTACGCCACCGGCGGTGTGCTGCTGCCGTTCTTCTCCTTCATGACCTTCCTGATCGCGGTCCCGACCGGTGTGAAGTTCTTCAACTGGATCGGCACCATGTGGAAGGGGTCGCTGTCCTTCGAGACGCCGATGCTGTGGTCGACCGGCTTCCTGATCACCTTCCTCTTCGGCGGTCTGACCGGTGTCATCCTGGCCGCGCCCCCGCTGGACTTCCACGTCACGGACTCGTACTTCGTGGTGGCCCACTTCCACTACGTGATCTTCGGCACGGTCGTCTTCGCGATGTTCGCCGGCTTCCACTTCTGGTGGCCGAAGTTCACCGGCAAGATGCTCGACGAGCGCCTCGGCAAGATCACCTTCTGGACGCTGTTCATCGGCTTCCACACCACCTTCCTGGTGCAGCACTGGCTGGGTGCCGAGGGCATGCCGCGCCGGTACGCCGACTACCTGGCGGCCGACGGCTTCACCGCCCTGAACACGGTCTCCACCATCGGCTCCTTCCTGCTCGGCCTGTCGATGCTGCCCTTCTTCTACAACGTGTGGAAGACGGCCAAGTACGGCAAGCCGGTCGAGGTCGACGACCCGTGGGGCTACGGCCGCTCCCTGGAGTGGGCCACGTCCTGCCCGCCGCCGCGGCACAACTTCCTCACCCTGCCGCGGATCCGCAGCGAATCCCCGGCGTTCGACCTGCACCACCCTGACATCGCCGCCCTCGACCAGCTCGAGAACGCCCCGCACGGCGAGCCGGCTGCGCTCGGTGGCAAGGAGGCCGGCAAGTGAAGATCCAGGGCAAGATGTTCATGTGGCTGAGCGTCTTCCTGCTCGCCATGGCGGTCGTCTACGGCGTGTGGTCGAAGGAGCCGGCCGGCACCACGGCCCTCTTCCTGACCTTCGGCCTGAGCATCATGATCGGCTTCTACCTGGGCTTCACGGCCCGGCGGGTCGACCCGGGTGCCCAGGACGACAAGGAGGCGGACGTCGCCGACGACGCCGGCGAGATCGGGTTCTTCAGCCCGCACAGCTGGCAGCCGCTGGCCCTGGCGGCCGGTGGCGCCCTCGCCTTCCTGTCGATCGCGATCGGCTGGTGGCTGATGTTCTTCTCGGCCCCGCTGATCCTGATCGGGCTGTGGGGCTGGGTCTTCGAGTACTACCGCGGTGAGAACCGCACCCAGTAGCACCCGGTGACCGGCACGCAGTAACACGCGCCGAGCGCTCGAGAGCCCGGACACTCCGTCAGGAGGGTCCGGGCTCCTGCTTTCGGCGCAACGCCGGTCACCCGTACGCGTCACTCGGCGCGCCGCCGTTGACGAGGCTCCCTAGCGTGAACCCATGAGCCAATCTCCGCGCACCCGCACCGTCGTCAGCTGCACGCTGCTGGTGATCGCCCTCGGCGCGGGCGGCACCGCTTGCGGCTCGGGCGGCAGCCCGCTGTCCGCGAAGCCGTACGACGCGACGGACCAGATCTCCTTCAGCGTCTCCGGCGAGGGCGGCAAGAAGGCCGACCCGGACAAGCCCCTCGAGGTCACCGTCGAGGACGACGGCCGCATCACCGACGTCACCGCCGTGGACGCCACGGGCCGTCACGTGACGGGCGAACTCTCCGCCGACGGCGCCCGCTGGCACAGCACCTCCCCGCTCGCCGCAGACGCCCACTACACGGTGCGGGTGAGCACGGAGGACGAGGACGGGGCGCCAGGCCGCAAGGTCCTCACCTTCGACACCAGCGAACCCACCGTCAGCAAGCGCCTGACGGTCGAGTTCGGGCCCAAGGACGGCACCTACGGGGTCGGTCAGCCCGTCACCGCCGAACTCAGCCAGCCCGTCAAGGACAAGGCGCAGCGGGCCGTGATCGAACGGGCCCTCAGGGTGGACGCGGCGCCCCGGGTGGAGGGCGCCTGGCACTGGGTGGACGACAAGGAGCTCCACTACCGGCCCAAGGACTACTGGCCCGCCCACGCGACCGTCCAGGTCCGCAGCGAGCTGGACGGCGTCAAGGTCGGCGACCGCCTGCGCGGCGGCGCGTCCAGGCCGCTGAAGCTGGCCATCGGCGACAGCGTCGTCGCCGTCACGGACGCCGCGGCGCACACGATGACGGTGTACAAGAACGACCAGGAGATCAAGACGATGCCGGTGACCACCGGCAAGCCCGGCTTCGAGACCCGAAACGGCGTCAAGGTCGTGCTGAGCAAGGAGTACTTCGTACAGATGCGCAGCAGCACCGTCGGCATCGCCGAGGGCTCCTCGGAGTCGTACGACCTGCCCGTCTACTACGCGACCCGGCTGACCTGGAGCGGCGAGTACGTGCACGCCGCGCCCTGGTCGGTGGGCTCACAGGGCAACGCCAACGTCAGCCACGGCTGCACCGGCATGAGCACGGCCAACGCGGAGTGGTTCTTCGACAACGTCCGCGAGGGCGACGTCGTCAAGGTCGTCAACTCGAACGGCGAGATGATGGCGCCGTTCGGCAACGGCTTCGGCGACTGGAACCTGGACTGGAAGCAGTGGCGCGAAGGCAGCGCGCTGGTCGCGGGCAGCCCGGAGGCGCCCCGCCCGGAGGTCCGGGCGAGGCTGCGTCCCGATTCGGTCTAGGACGCGACGGTCCGTGAGCGCCCTCTCCGGCGCTCACGGCCTTCTCAGGCGCTCACGGCCCTTTTCCGCCGCAGCAGGGAGGCCAGCGCGGAGGCGAACTCCACCGGGTCCGCCGGCAGCGTCACCGCCGCGTCCGCGCGGCTCCAGGTCGCCAGCCAGGCGTCCTGCGGACGGCCGATGAGCAGGAGCACCGGCGGGCAGTCGAAGACCTCGTCCTTGATCTGGCGGCACATCCCCATGCCGCCCATCGGCACCGCCTCGCCGTCCAGGACGCAGACGTCGATGCCGCCCCTGTCCAGTTCCTTCAGGACGGCGGCCGGGGTCGCGCACTCGATGAACTCGACCAGCGGGGCGTCGGGGGCCGGCCGCTTGCCGGAGGCCAGCCGCACCTGTTCGCGGGTGTTGGAGTCGTCGCTGTAGACCAGCACCGTGGCGGTCGGCTGCATTGTTCCTCCGGGACGTCAGCGTCGTACGGCGAGGGACGGGCTCAGCCCGATGCGGCGGATGCTACTCCCTCGCAACCCTTGTCAACAGCCGTCCGCGGCCCTCCGCACACCGCTTCGCTGGGCCATCCGGGCAGTACACACGGTGCGGACACCCCGAACAGCACCCCCCGGCGTGAGGGCTGGATAAGCGACCGACATAATGTCGGTCGTGGCGACAGCAACGACAGTAGAAACCGGGCACGCGCACCCGTCGGTCAATCGGCCGAACCTCACCAGCGTCGGAACCATCATCTGGCTGAGTTCCGAGCTGATGTTCTTCGCGGCCCTCTTCGCGATGTACTTCACCCTTCGATCGGTGACCGGTCCGGACCACTGGAAGGAGATGGCAAGTGCCCTCAACGTTCCGTTCTCCGCGACCAACACCACGATCCTGGTGCTCTCTTCCCTGACCTGTCAGCTCGGCGTGTTCGCCGCCGAGCGCGGTGACGTGAAGAAGCTCCGGGGCTGGTTCATCGTCACCTTCGTGATGGGTGCGATCTTCATCGGCGGTCAGATCTTCGAATACACGGAGCTGGTGAAGAAGGACGGGATCTCGCTCTCCTCCGACCCGTACGGCTCCGTGTTCTACCTGACCACCGGCTTCCACGGCCTGCACGTGACGGGCGGCCTCATCGCCTTCCTGCTGGTCCTCGGGCGCACCTACGCGGCCAGGAGGTTCACCCACGAGCAGGCGACCGCGGCCATCGTCGTGTCCTACTACTGGCACTTCGTCGATGTCGTCTGGATCGGCCTCTTCGCCACGATCTACCTGATCAAGTAGCAGGGCCCGTTCCCGCGTGCGCCGCACCGGCGCACATCCCAGAAGCATCGACGCAGAAGATCCTGACACCGGGGTAATCCGTGAAAAAGCTCTCCGCACGACGACGCCATCCGCTGGCGGCAGTCGTCGTCCTACTCCTCGCGCTGGCGGCCACCGGGGGGCTGTACGCCGTGTTCGCGCCCGCGAGCAAGGCGCAGGCCGACGACACCGCCCAGTCCCTCGCCATCGACGAGGGCAAGAAGCTCTACGCCGTGGGCTGCGCCAGCTGCCACGGCACCGGCGGTCAGGGCACCTCCGACGGTCCGAGCCTCGTGGGCGTGGGCGCCGCGGCCGTCGACTTCCAGGTCGGCACCGGCCGTATGCCGGCCCAGCAGCCGGGCGCGCAGGTCCCCAAGAAGAAGGTCGTCTACACGCAGGCCGAGATCGACCAGCTCGCCGCGTACGTCGCCTCCCTCGGCGCCGGCCCGGCCGTCCCGACCGGGGACAAGTTCGGCACGCAGGGCGCGGACATCGCCAAGGGCGGTGAACTGTTCCGCACCAACTGCGCGCAGTGCCACAACTTCACCGGCAAGGGTGGTGCGCTGACGCACGGCAAGTTCGCGCCGAGCCTCGCGGGCGTCAACCCGAAGCACATCTACGAGGCCATGCAGACCGGCCCGCAGAACATGCCGTCGTTCCCCGACACCACGCTGTCGGAGCAGAACAAGAAGGACATCATCGCGTACCTGAACGCGGTCAACGGGGACAACACCGAGAGCCCCGGTGGCCTCGAGCTGGGCGGACTCGGTCCGGTCAGTGAGGGTCTGTTCGCGTGGGTCTTCGGACTCGGCGTGCTGATCGCGGTCGCCGTCTGGGTCGCCGCTCGGACCGCAAAGGCCAAGAAGTCATGAGTAGCCAAGACATTCCAGAAGAGAACCTGCCCGCTGAGCAGGAGGCCGCGCACGGCGCGGTGAGCGTCGCGGACGAGAAGGACCCGTTCGCCGACCCGGGCCTGCCGCCCCACGAGCACCGGATCCAGGACATCGACGAGCGGGCCGCCAAGCGGTCCGAGCGCACGGTCGCCCTGCTGTTCACGGTGTCGATGCTGGCCACCATCGGCTTCATCGCCTCCTACGTGGCGGTCCCGGACGACAAGTCGATCTACGTCTTCCCGATCGGGCACATCAGCGCGATGAACTTCGCGCTGGGCCTGACCCTCGGACTGGCGCTGTTCTGCATCGGCGCCGGCGCGGTCCACTGGGCCCGCACCCTGATGTCCGACGTGGAGATCGTCGACGAGCGTCACCCGATCGAGGCCTCTCCCGAGGTCCGCGCGAAGGTCCACGCGGACTTCGCGCAGGGCGCCAAGGAGTCGGTGATCGGCCGCCGCGGACTGATCCGCAGCACGATGCTCGGCGCGCTCACCCTGGTGCCGCTGTCCGGCCTGGTGCTGCTGCGCGACCTCGGTCCGCTGCCCGGCACCACGCTGCGCCACACCATGTGGTCCAAGGGCAAGCTGCTCGTCAACATGAACACCAACGAGCCGCTGCGCCCCTCCGACGTCGCGGTCGGCTCGCTCACCTTCGCCAAGCCCGAGGGCCTGGAGGAGCACGACGAGGACTTCCAGAAAGAGATCGCCAAGGCGGCCCTGATGATCGTCCGGCTCCAGCCGGACAACATCAAGGACAAGCGCGAGCTCGAGTGGTCGCACGAGGGCATCGTGGCGTACTCCAAGATCTGCACCCACGTCGGCTGCCCGATCTCGCTGTACGAGCAGCAGACGCACCACGTGCTGTGCCCCTGCCACCAGTCCACCTTCGACCTCTCCGACGGAGCCCGGGTGATCTTCGGCCCCGCCGGTCACGCCCTGCCGCAGCTGCGCATCGGCGTGAACGACGAGGGCTACCTCCAGGCGCTCGGCGACTTCGAGGAGCCCGTCGGTCCTGCTTTCTGGGAGCGCGGATGAGCACTACGACGAACCAACAGTCCCGCGCCCGCGGGAAGGCCTCCGGTGGCGAGCGACTCGCCGACTGGGCCGACGGCCGGCTGGGGATCTACTCCCTGGCCAAGGCCAACATGCGCAAGATCTTCCCCGACCACTGGTCGTTCATGTTGGGCGAAGTCTGCCTGTACAGCTTCATCATCATCATCCTCACGGGTGTGTACCTGACGCTGTTCTTCCACCCGTCGATGAACGAGGTGGAGTACCACGGCAGCTACATCCCGCTGCAGGGCCAGCTGATGTCCGAGGCGTTCAACTCGACCCTGCACATCTCCTTCGACGTGCGCGGTGGCCTGCTCATCCGGCAGATCCACCACTGGGCCGCGCTGATCTTCCTCGCCGGCATGTTCGTGCACATGATGCGCGTGTTCTTCACCGGCGCGTTCCGCAAGCCGCGTGAGATCAACTGGCTGTTCGGCTTCCTGCTGTTCGTCCTGGGCATGTTCACCGGCTTCACCGGCTACTCGCTCCCGGACGACCTGCTCTCCGGCACCGGTGTCCGCTTCATGGAGGGCGCGATCCTGTCCGTGCCGATCGTCGGCACGTACCTGTCGTTCTTCCTCTTCGGCGGCGAGTTCCCGGGCGGCGACTTCGTGGCCCGCTTCTACTCGATCCACATCCTGCTGCTGCCGGGCATCATGCTCGGTCTGGTGGTCGGCCACCTGATCCTGGTCTTCTACCACAAGCACACGCAGTTCGCGGGCCCCGGCAAGACGAACAACAACGTCGTCGGCATGCCGCTGCTGCCGGTGTACATGGCGAAGGCCGGCGGCTTCTTCTTCCTGGTCTTCGGCGTGATCGCGGCCATCGCGGCGATCGCCTCGATCAACCCGATCTGGGCCCTGGGCCCCTACCGTCCGGACCAGGTGTCCACCGGCGCCCAGCCCGACTGGTACATGGGCTTCTCCGAGGGCCTGATCCGCACCATGCCCGGCTGGGAGGTCAACTTCTGGGGCCACACGCTCGTCCTGGGCGTGTTCATCCCGCTGGTGATCTTCCCGCTGGTGCTGGTCACGATCGCGGTCTACCCGTTCATCGAGTCCTGGGTCACCGGCGACAAGCGCGAGCACCACATCCTGGACCGCCCGCGCAACGCCCCGACGCGCACCGCGTTCGGCGCCGCGTGGATCGCCTGGTACTTCGTGATGCTGATCGGCGGCGGCAACGACCTGTTCGCCACGCACTTCCACCTGTCGATCAACGCCATCACCTGGTTCGTGCGGGTGTCGTTCTTCGTCGCGCCGGTGCTGGTGTTCGTGGTCACCAAGCGGATCTGCCTCGGCCTGCAGCGCCGGGACAAGGAGAAGGTGCTGCACGGCCGCGAGGCCGGCATCATCAAGCGCCTGCCGCACGGTGAGTTCATCGAGGTCCACGAGCCGCTCAGCCAGGAGCAGCTGCACACCCTCACGGCGCACGAGCAGTACAAGCCGGTCCAGATCGGCCCGACGGTCGACGAGAACGGCGTCGAGCGCAAGGTCAAGAGCTCCCAGAAGCTGCGCGCCAGGCTGAGCGAGGCGTACTACGGCGAGGAGTCCCAGATCGCGAAGCCGACCGTCGAGGAGTACAAGGAGATCACGAGCGGCCACGGCCACCACTGATCGCTGAGGCGTCGCCACGCCCCGCACAGGGCCCCGTCCGGTCTACGGACGGGGCCCTCTGCCGTGCCGCCCGGCTGGATAGGGTGGGGGCACACTTCCTTCTACGCATCTGGAGCGGCCTTATGAGCGCTGTGACCCCCGCTGGAGGCGACACCGCGGCGGGCCGCTCCTGGCCCGCCCTGCTGAACGGCCTGCTGGCCGGCCGCGACCTGAGCGCCGACGACACCGCCTGGGCGATGGACCTGATCATGCGCGGCGAGGCGACCGACGCGCAGATCGCCGGCTTCGTGGTGGCCCTGCGGGCCAAGGGCGAGACGGTCGAGGAGATCAACGGCCTCGTCCGGACGATGTACGAGCACGCCAACGTCATCGAGGTGCCGGGCGCGGCCGTCGACATCGTCGGCACCGGCGGCGACGGCGCGAAGACGGTCAACATCTCCACCATGTCGTCCATCGTGGTGGCCGGCACGGGCGCGAAGGTCGTCAAGCACGGCAACCGGGCCGCGTCCTCCGCCTCCGGCGCGTCCGACGTCCTGGAGAAGCTGGGCGTCAACCTGGAACTGCCGCTGGAGCGGGTCCCGGTGGTGGCCGAGGAGGCCGGCATCACCTTCTGCTTCGCGATCAAGTTCCACCCGGCGCTGCGCCACGCGGGCGCCGCCCGCGGGCAGCTGGGCATCCGCACGGTGTTCAACGCGCTCGGCCCGCTGACCAACCCGGCGAAGGTCAAGGCGCAGGCGGTGGGCGTCGCCGACCCGCGGATGGCGCCGATCGTGGCCGGCGTGTTCGCCGAGCGCGGCCACTCCTCGCTGGTGTTCCGCGGCGACGACGGCCTCGACGAGCTGACCACCACCGCCACCTCCCGGGTCTGGGTGGTCCGCGACGGCAAGGTCGGCGAGGAGGTCTTCGACCCGCGCGACGTCGGTATCGACCTGGTGCCGGTGGAGGCGCTGCGGGGCGCCGACGCGTCCTACAACGCGGAGGTCGCCCGGCGGCTGCTGGAGGGCGAGACCGGGCCCGTACGGGACGCCGTGCTGCTGAATGCGGCGGCGGCACTGGTAGCCCTGGAGCCGGGCCCCGGGACGCTCGCCGAGCAGATCCGCGAGGGCATGGCCAAGGCCGCGGAATCGATCGACTCCGGCGCGGCCAAGCGCACGCTGGAGCGCTGGGTGGCCGCCAGCAACGCCTGACCGAGGTGCGCGCGGTCCCGTGATCCGGACAGGAGTTGCGGGACCGCGATCACCTCGCGTACGTTCCTGTCCAGGTCATGAGTGACAGTCATACGGCCCCGGCCGGCTGTCCGGCAACCCTCCGTCCGTGGCGGGGTGCCCCGGGTGAGGACCAGGCCGTGGGCAGCGAGGTCCACGGCAAGCGCGGACCCCTCGCACACCAGGGGTCCTGGTCGTCGAGGAGCCTTCTGTGAGCAAGCGAATGCGATAGGGCGCAGCGCCCCGCCTCCGCGTACCCCTCTTTCACCTTTCCCGCGCTTGAGCCGTACGCGCTCGCGCGGTGGATCCCCTTGCCTTCACAGGAGTTCGCCATGTCCGTCTGCACCGCTGCCGTCGCCCCGGCCATTTGCGCCCCGCTGCCCGTTCTGGGCGGGGACGTCACCGTCCCGCTCGCCACCGGCGGCGAGGTCGCCTACGCGGCGCTCGACTACGCGGCCAGCGCCCCCGCCCTGCGGCGCGTCTGGGACGACGTGGCCGCGTACGCGCCGTACTACGGCAGCGTCCACCGCGGCGCCGGTCACCTCTCCCAGCTGTCCACCGACCTGTTCGAGAACGCCCGCCGGACGGTCGCCGGGTTCCTCGACTGCCGCGCCGACGACCAGGTGGTGTTCACCCGCTCCACCACCGACTCGCTCAACCTGCTCGCCGCCGCCCTCCCGGCCGGCTGCCAGGTGTTCGTCTTCGAGACCGAGCACCACGCCTCGCTGCTGCCGTGGCGGGACGCCCGCGTCACCTTCCTCGACGCCCCGCGCAGCCCGCGGCAGGCCGTCGAGACCCTGCGGCGCGCCCTGGCCGCCCGCGCCCCGCACGGGTCGGCCCTGGTCTGCGTCACCGGCGCCTCGAACGTCACCGGCGAGCTGTGGCCGGTGCGCGAGCTGGCCGCCACCGCCCACGCGCACGGCGCCCGCATCGTCCTGGACGCCGCCCAGCTCGCCCCGCACCACCCGGTGAGCGTCCGCGACCTGGACGTCGACTGGGTCGCCCTCTCCGGCCACAAGCTGTACGCGCCCTTCGGCTCCGGCGTCCTGGCCGGCCGCGCCGACTGGCTGCGGGAGGCCGAGCCGTACCTCGCGGGCGGCGGCGCCAGCCGCCGGGTGACCCGGCGCGCGGACGGGGGAGTGGACGTGGAGTGGCACGACAGCGCCGCCCGGCACGAGGCGGGCTCGCCCAACGTCATCGGCGCCTACGCGCTCGCGTCGGCCTGCGAGGCCCTCACCGAGGCCGGTTTCGACACGCTGGTGGCCCGTGAGCAGTACCTGATCGGCAGGGTGCGGGCGGGGCTGGCCGAGGTTCCGGAGGTCAGGGTGCTGTCGCTGTTCGGCGACGACGCGCCCCGCGTCGGCGTCATCTCCTTCGTGGTGGAGGGCTGGAACAGCTCCCACTTCGCCGCCGCCCTGTCCGCCGAGTACGGCATCGGCGTCCGCGACGGCCTGTTCTGCGCCCATCCCCTCGTCCGCACCCTGCTGGGCGGCGAACCGCGGACCCCGGGCGAGTGCGCCGCCCCCGGGGCAGCGCCGGGCGAGAGGTCCCTGAACGCCGTCCGGGTCAGCTTCGGCGCCGGAACGCCCGACGAGCACGTGGAGCGCTTCGTCGGCGCCGTGCGGGAGCTGGTGCGCGACGGCGCGAAGCTGCGCTACCGGACGCGGGACGGCCGCTGCGTCCCGGCGGTGTGAGCAGCCGGGAGCGCCCACGGGGCGGCGGTCAGGAGTCCAGGCCGATCGCGAACGCCGCCTCCAGGTCGTGCTGCGAGTAGGTGCGGAAGGCGACGTGCGTGTCCGTCGCCTCCACGCCGGGGATCTTGCTGATGCGTCCCGGGATGACCTCCGCCAGGTCCTCGTGCTGCCTGACCCGCACCATGGCGATCAGGTCGTAGGTGCCGGTCACGGAGAAGACCTCGCTGACGCTCTCCAGCGCGGCGATCGACTCCGCGATCTCGGGGATCCGGTCCACGCTGGTCTTGATGAGGACGATCGCGGTGATCACGGCTGGTTCTCTCCCTCGGTGGCCGTGGCTGGGGCGGACTTCACCCTATCCCCACCCCGGAACCGCACCCAGGCGACCACGAACCCCAGCCCGAAGCCCATCAGGTGCGCCAGATAGGCCACGCCGGGCCCCTCGGCCGCCCGCCCCGCGGCCACCCACTGCAGGGCCGCCCAGAACGGCAGCACGACCCATGCCGGGAAGCGCAGCGGCAGGAACAGCAGGAACGGCAGGAGACTGGTCACCCGCGCCCCGGGGAAGAGGTACAGGAACGCACCGAGGACCGCCGAGATCGCCCCGGACGCGCCGACCAGCGACTGCCCGGAGGCGGCATTGGCCGCCGAGTAGCCCAGCAGGGCGAGGTAGCCGCAGCCGACGTAGAACAGGGTGAACCGCACGGGGCCCATCCGTTCCTCGGTCATCACGCCGAAGACGTAGAGGAAGAGCATGTTGCCCAGCAGGTGGACCCAGCTGCCGTGGACGAACAGGGCGGTGGCCGGGGTGAGCGCGGCCCGCGCCGAGCCCTCGAACAGCTGCGTGGGCACCACGCCCCAGCGGCGGAAGTAGGCCCGCTGGGCGGCGAGCAGCGTGTCCCCGGAGCCGTAGGCCGGGTTCAGGCCCGCCGCCGGGCCGATCAGGAAGATCAGGCAGCACAGGGCGATCAGCCCGTACGTCACCGGGGCCGAGGGAGCCCGGATCGCTCGGCCGAGGGTCACGCTCCAGTTGCCGATGATGTCGCCGATCACGAACACAGAGCATGACGTAAGGGGACGCATCATCCCGGACCGCCTCGCCGCCGTGGACGGACCAGCGGCGACTACCTGCCAGGCCGTAGGGTTACGGCCACACGCCCCGCCGGGCCGGGGCGTCGCCGACAATGGAAGACCCAGAAGGAAAGAGCACAGTCACGATGACGGTTCCCCTGCCGACCGCCACGACGCGGTGGCGCTGCACGCTCTGCGGCAACCTGACGCGTTTCGATGTGACCCGCTCGTCGAAGGTCGTCGAGTACGTCCACCTCGACCTCGCCGGTGAGCCGACGGTCGAGGAGCGCGAAGTGGTCAGTGAGACCATCGAATCGGTGCGCTGCCGCTGGTGCAACGCCGTGGACCAGGTGGAACTCGTGGACAGGCCGGGTGCCGGCTCCTCCTGAGGGGGACCGGGCCCTCGCACAGCTAGTGGGGTGTGACGGATGGTGGAGACCGCAGGCGGGGGGCCGGGCGACGGCGCCGCTGAGGTGCTCGACCGTCCGCTGCCCGACGGAGTGCGCAAAAGGGTCGTACAGATCGTCTCGGACGGGTTCGGCGGGCTGACGCTCACCGAACTGCCGGCGCAGCTCAGACAGTACGCGCGGTTCGCGCCGAACCGGCGGGCGAAGTTCGCCGGCAACGCGATGGCGGCGGCCCTGGAGACCGATCCGCTGTTCCGCCGGCGCATCGGGGAGAAGTTCCGGGAAGCCCAGCCGGAGCTGGCCGGCGCTCTCGACTCCGGTTCGCCGCCTCCGGCCGCGGATCCGCTCGACGTGGCGGCCGCGGCCTATGTGCTGCGCCCGGCCGGCTGGGTGAAGCTGGTGACCGCGGCCGGCGAGGAAGCCCAGCGGGCCGACGCCGAACGCGCCGACGAGGAGAGCCGGGCCGAGCTGGAGCGGCTGCGCGAGGAGCTGGCCCGCGCCCGTGAGCAGACCCGGGCCGAGACGGAGCGGCTGCGCACCGAGCTGGAGGCGGCCCGCAAGGAGGCCGAATCGCTGCACCGCAAGCTGCGCGCCGCCCTCAGCGACGTCAAGCGCGGCGAGGCGGCGCTGCGCAAGGCGCAGGGCGAGATGGAGGCCGTGCGCGCCGAGGGGCACGCCCAGGTGTCCGCCGCGGAGAGCGAGACGCGGCGGCTGAAGGCGCGGCTCGGCGAGGCGGAGGCGGCCCTGGAGGCCACCCGCAAGGCGGCGCGGGAGGGGCGCAGCGTCGAGGACATGCGCGTACGGCTGCTGCTCGACACCGTGCTGGACGCGGCGCAGGGCCTGCGGCGCGAACTCGCCCTGCCGCCGGTGTCCGTGCGGCCCGCCGAGACCGTCGACGCGGTCGAGCCGGGCCGGATGAGCCCGAAGGACATCGCCGCGCGGGCGCTGTCCGAGCACGACCCGGCGATCCTGGACCAGCTCCTCGCGCTGCCGCAGGCGCATCTGGTCGTCGACGGCTACAACGTCACCAAGACCGGCTATCCCCAGATGCCGCTGGAGAAGCAGCGGCTCCGGCTGCTCGGCCAGCTCTCGCAGCTCGCGGCGCAGACCGGCGCCGAGGTGACGTGCGTCTTCGACGGGGCCGAACTGGCCGCGCCCGTACTGCTGGCGCCGCCGCGCGGGGTACGGGTGCTGTTCTCCAAGCCGGGCGTCACCGCCGACGAGCTGATCCGCCAGCTGGTGCGCGCGGAGCCGCCCGGCCGGCCGGTCATCGTCGCCTCGACCGACCGCGAGGTGGCCGACGGGGTGGCCCGGGCCGGGGCGCGGCCGGTGGCTTCTGCGGTGCTTCTCAAGCGCCTGTCCTGAAAACGTCAAGGTCGAGGTTTAATGCCCGAATTGACGGGACCGTCACGCAACGTAGCGTCAACCGTGCATCACCTCATGTGAGTTGTGTGCAAAGAATGCATTGCGTGACGGGGTTTTTTGGTGTGAGGATTTGAACTGATCACAGGAACATCACTAGGGTCGGGCCTCGAACCTCCAAGCGGGTGATCCCTCGGAAGAAGGAGTTCGCCTCCGTGGCGTCCCATCGTCGACCCAAGCAGCCGAGCCGGGCACGTGTGACCGTGCTGACCACCGCGGCAGCCGCCGCTGTCGCCATCAGCGCGCAGGCCGCCAACGCCGCGCCGAGCGAGAAGCCGAGCAAGGACGAGGTCAAGACGAAGGTCGACAAGCTCTACGAGCAGGCGGAGCAGGCCACCGAGAAGTACAACGGGGCCAAGGAGAAGCAGGAGAAGCTCCAGAAGGAGATCTCCACCATCCAGGACGACGTCGCCCGCGGCCAGGAGGAGCTCAACGAGCTGCGCGACTCCATAGGGCTGGCGGCCGCGGCGCAGTACCGCTCCGGCACCATCGACTCCTCCCTCCAGCTGTTCCTGTCGTCCAACCCGGACGACTACCTGGACAAGGCGTCCGCCGCCGACCAGCTCAGCGCCCAGCAGGTCGAGGCGCTGAAGAAGATCCAGGAGAAGCAGCGCGAGCTCGCCCAGGAGCGGGCCGAGGCCTCCGACAAGCTCAAGGACCTCGCGGCCACCCGCACCGAGCTGGGCAAGAAGAAGAAGGAAGTCCAGAGCAAGCTCGCCGAGGCGCAGAAGCTGCTCAACTCCCTGACGGCCGCGGAGAAGGCGGCGATCGCCGCGGAGGACGCCCGCGCCAGCCGCTCCGCCAGCTCCCGGGTCGACCTCGGCAACTCCACCCCCGCCTCCAGCCGGGCCGCCGCGGCCTTCTCCGCCGCCCAGAGCAAGATCGGCTCGCCCTACGTCTACGGCGCCTCCGGCCCGAGCTCCTTCGACTGCTCCGGCCTCACCTCGTGGGCGTACGCGCAGGCCGGCGTCTCCATCCCGCGCACCTCGCAGGCCCAGGCCAACGCCGGCACCCGCATCTACAGCCAGAGCGCCCTCCAGGTCGGCGACCTGGTCATCTTCTACGGGGACCTGCACCACGTCGGCTTCTACGCCGGCAACGGCCAGGTGCTGCACGCCCCGCGCACCGGCACCGTCGTGCGCTACGAGTCGATCAACAACATGCCGTTCCAGTTCGGCGTCCGGATCTGACACCCGCCTTCCGCCCGAACGGGCGAATCGCGTGATCCCGCGCTGACCCCCACGCCCCGCCCATGACCTGCGCGTCAGGGCGGGGCGTCACGCTGTGTGGTCGCCGGGGTCTTTGGCCGGGGCCCGGGCGCGGGTCTACTGTCTGCCGCGTTTCCTCGTCCGCCAGCGGAAGGAGCGCGGCTTCCCGTGGGGTCACATCGCCGCCTTGCACCGTCCGGGTTCGACCGCGGCGCCTGCGCCGCCCTCGGCGTACTGTCCGCCGCGGCCGCCGCCCTCGGCCCCGTACCAGCGTCGGCCGCGCCGCACGACGACGTCCGCGCCGAGGTCGACCGCCTCTACGAGCAGGCCGAGAAGGCGACCGAGGCCTACGACGAGGCCGGTGAGCGGGCCGACGCGCTGCGCGAGCAGGTGAGCACGGCGCGGGACCGCGTCGCCCGCGGGCAGGAGCGGATCAACCGCATGCGGGAGGCGCTGGGCGCGCTCGCCGGCGCCCAGTACCGCTCCGGCGGCCTGGACCCCTCGCTGGCCCTGCTGTTCTCCGACGACCCGGAGGACTACCTCGACAAGGCCTCCGTCCTGGACCGCATCGGCGCCCGCGAGGCCGGCCGGCTCCGGAGGCTGCGGTCGGCGATGCGTGAACTCGCCCAGGAGCGCGCGGAGGTGAGCGGGAAACTCGCCGAACTGGACAAGAGCCGCAAGGCGGTCGTCGAACACAAGCGGACGGTCGAGAGGAAACTCGCCCGGGCGCGGCGGCTGCTCGATTCCCTGCCGTACGCCGAGCGCCTCGCCTACCAGCGCGCCTCCCGCGGCGGCCGCACCGACGTGCTGGGCCCCGGCGGCGCCGTCCCGTCCTCGGCCCGCGCGGCCGCCGCCGTCGCCGCGGCCCGTTCCGCCCTCGGCAGGCCGTACGTGTGGGGCGCCAACGGCCCCACCGGTTTCGACTGTTCGGGCCTGATGCAGTGGTCGTACGCGCAGGCCGGCGTCGCCCTGCCGCGCACCTCGCAGGCGCAGCGCCACGCCGGCCGGCTGATCCCGCTGTCCCAGGCGCGCCCCGGTGATCTGGTCACCTACCGGTCCGACGCCAGCCACGTGGCGATGTACGTCGGCAACGGCCAGGTGATCCACGCGCCCCATCCCGGCGCGGCGGTGCGCTACGACCCGGTGGACATGATGCCGGTCTCCTCCGTCACCAGGGTCTGACCGGGGCGGCGTCCCGGCCTTACGATCGGCGGATGAGAGGTCGCGGACGGGCGCCGGCGCGCCAGGTGGTCGCGCTCGCCCTGCTGCTCGTCTGCCTGGTGTCCTGCGGCGGGCGGCCCGCGGCCGACAGCGCCCGGGCCGACGTGCAGCGGGTCCTGGACCGGCGGGCGGCCGCGGTCCTCGACCGCGACCGGGCGGCCTTCCTGCGGACCGGCGCCCTGAGCTGGTTCGAGAACCTGCGCGGGGTGCCGTTCGCCGGCTGGTCCTACCGCGTCACCGGCCTGCACCGCACCGGCGACCGGGCCACCGCCGACGTCGAACTGCGCTACCGCGTCCTCGGCTACGACCGGGCCCCGGTCACCGCCGGCCGCACCCTGACGCTGTCCCGGCGGCCGGACGGGCAGTGGTACGTGGACGCCGAGACGCCCGCGCGGAAGTCCGCCCAGCAGCTGTGGGACCAGGGCGAGGTGGACGTCGTGCGCGCCCGGCGCGGGATCGTCCTGGGGGTCGGCCAGTCCGGCGAGGCGCTGCACAGGTACGCCGATCTGGCGGACCGCGCGGTGCCGGCGGTGTCGGCGGCCTGGGGCACCGACTGGGCCCGGCGCGTCGTCGTCCTCGTGCCGAAGTCGCTGGCGGGCATGGCCGGCCTGCTCGGCTCGCCCGCCTCCTCCTACCGCGGGATCGCGGCCGTCACCACCGGCGAGGTGGGCGGCCCGCCCACGGCGCCCGCGGACCGCATCATCGTCAATCCCGACGCCTACGCCGTCCTCGGCGGCCTCGGCAAGCAGGTCGTGCTCACGCACGAGACCACCCACGTCGCCACCCGCGCCCACACCTCCGCCGCGACGCCGCTGTGGCTGTCGGAGGGGTACGCCGACTGGGCCGGCTACCGCGGCACCGGGCGCACCGCCGCGCAGGCGGCGCCCGAACTGGCCCGTGCCGTCGCCGACGGGCGGCTGCCGGCCGCGCTGCCCGCCGACAAGGACTTCGCCTTCAGCGGGGACGCCGGTGAGCTGGCGCGGGCCTACGAGAGCGGCTGGCTGGCCTGCCGGCTGATCGCCGAGCGGTGGGGCGAGGTGCGGCTGCGGGAGTTCTACCGCGCGGTGGGCGACCACGAGCGGCGGGCGGGCGCGGTCGAGGACGCGATGAAGAAGGTGCTGGGGACGACGCCGGAGCGGTTCACCGCCCGGTGGCGGGCCTACGCGGAGGACCGGCTCACCTGATCCGGCCGGCCGCCGGCCGTCGGTCTCCGTGAGCCGTGTCCGGTCCGCTGGGGTTTCCGTGAGCCGTGTCCGGTCCGCTCCGGCGCACGGGGCCTGCGGCCTGGGGGCGCGGTCAGGAGGACGCCGAGGTCTCCCGCGCGCGGGGGGTCTGGGCGGGGAGGGACGGGGCGGGGGCGCGGGAGGCCGTCGACTGCCACAGTTCCAGGGCCGCCAGCAGGGTGGTGACCACCAGCAGGCCGTTGCGCGCGATCAGCAGGGTGACCCCCAGCGGGTCGCTCGCGACCACGTGCCCGAACCAGACCGGGAACTCCAGCACCGTCAGGAAGGCCGCGACCAGGACCAGACAGGCCGGCAGCCCCATCCGGCTGCCGCGGAAGCACAGGCAGACGGCCGCCGTGCCGACCAGCCACACCATGTACTGGGGGCTGATCACCCGGCTGGTGACGGTGAACAGCAGCACCGCCGTGAACGCCGCGTCCGCGAGGGTGTGCGGCGCGAAGCGGTTCGCCCTCAGCCGCCACAGCAGCAGCCAGCCGAAGGCGGCCACCGTCAGCCCCAGCGCGGCCGTGCTGACGGCGCTCACGTACGGGCCGAGGAACTCCACCGAGCCGTAGCGGAGCAGCACCTCACCGCGCCAGCCGAACTGCCGGGCCAGGTGGAGCACCAGCGCGCCCAGCGACTCCACCTCCGTGCCGCGCTCCCGCTGGAAGGCCAGGAAGGAGAACGCCCCGGGCATCGACACGGCGAACAGGGCGGCCAGCGCGCAGCAGGTGGCCGCGGCCGCGCCCCAGGCGCTCCGCCCGCGCGCGCCGACCAGCAGCAGCACCGGCCACACCTTGAGCATCGCGCCGAAGCCGGCCAGCGCGCCCATCGCCCGCGGATGCCGGGCGCCCGCGAGCAGCGCGGCCACCGCCACCGCGGTCACCATCACGTCGTAGCGCGCGTACACCGTCGGTCCCAGCAGCGGGACGCCCGCCACCCACACCCAGGCCCCGCGCAGCCGCCTGCCGGGGCGCAGGCCCGCGTACAGCAGCAGGCACAGGACCGTGAGGTCGGCCAGGAAGGCGAGGACGAAGAAGGCCGCGGCGTAACCGAGGAAGCCCAGCAGGGCGGGGGAGAGGATGGCGAGGGCGGCGGCGGGCGGGTACTGCCAGGTGACGTCGTCGAGCGGGAACGTGCCCTGGCGCAGCACCTCGTACCAGCCCCGGTAGATCACGGACACGTCGGTGGTGACGTCCGGTCCCGGGAAGCGCAGCACCCCGAAGACGAACAGCAGCAGCACCAGTCGGCTCACGGTCCAGGTCCCCAGCAGCCCGGCCAGGTAGCGCTTCGCGCCCGTCATGTCCACCTGTGCCCCTGTTCATCCGTTCCTCGCCCGAGGAGCCATGATGTCCCGTCGGCCGGTGCGCGAGCCATGGAACGCACCCGGAGTCGCGGGCCGCCGCCGGCGCTCGACTCCCAGGGTGGCGGAAAGCCCCGCGTCCGGCCGCCCGTGGGCGCCGTGCGGGTGGCGTTGGATAGGGTCGGCCGCGATGCACAAGACCCTGATAGTGACGAACGACTTCCCGCCCCGCCCGGGCGGCATCCAGGCGTTCCTGCACAACATGGCGCTGCGGCTCGACCCCGAGCGTCTCGTCGTCTACGCCTCCACCTGGAAGCGCGGGCCGGAGGGGACCGAGGCGACGGCCGCGTTCGACGCCGAGCAGCCCTTCACGGTCGTACGGGACCGTACGACGATGCTGCTGCCGACGCCGGCCGCGACCCGGCGGGCGGCCGGGCTGCTGCGGGAGCACGGCTGCACCTCGGTGTGGTTCGGGGCGGCCGCGCCGCTCGGGCTGATGGCGCCTGCCCTGCGCAGGGCCGGCGCGCGGCGCCTGGTGGCCACCACCCACGGCCACGAGGCGGGGTGGGCCCAGCTGCCGGCCGCGCGCAGCCTGCTGCGCCGGATCGGGGAGTCGACGGACACGATCACCTACCTCGGCGAGTACACCCGCTCGCGGATCGCGGCCGCGCTGACCCCCGAGGCGGCCTCGCGGATGGTGCAGCTGCCGCCGGGGGTCGACGAGAAGGTCTTCCACCCGTCGTCGGGCGGCGACGAGGTGCGCGCCCGCCTCGGGCTGGCGGACCGGCCCGTGGTGGTGTGCGTGTCCCGGCTGGTGCCGCGCAAGGGGCAGGACACCCTCATCCTGGCCATGCCCCGGATCCTCGCCGCCGAGCCGGAGGCCGTACTGCTGATCGTCGGCGGCGGCCCGTACGAGAAGGACCTGCGCAGGCTCGCCGCCGAGACCGGCGTGGCCGGCTCCGTGCGCTTCACCGGCGCCGTGCCCTGGTCCGAGCTGCCCGCGCACTACGGCGCCGGGGACGTCTTCGCGATGCCGTGCCGCACACGCCGGGGCGGACTGGACGTGGAGGGGCTCGGGATCGTCTACCTGGAGGCGTCGGCGACCGGGCTGCCCGTCGTGGCCGGCGACTCGGGCGGCGCGCCCGACGCCGTACTCGACGGCGAGACCGGCTGGGTGGTGTCCGGCGGCTCCCCCGCGCAGGTCGCCGACCGCGTCGTCACGCTCCTCGGCGACCCCGAACTGCGCCGCCGCATGGGGGAGCGGGGACGGGAGTGGGTCGAGGAGAAGTGGCGCTGGGACCTGCTGGCCGAGAAGTTGACGACGCTGCTCTAGGCCCTGGCCGGAACGTTCCATTCCGCCGATGCTGCGCGTATGACACCAGAACTGATGCAGCGTCAGCTGACACGCCGTCACATCCTCGGCATGGCCGCCCTGCAGACCGCCGCGGCCCTCGGCTTCACCCGCGTCGGCCTCCAGTCGGCCCGGGCCGCCGAGCCCGCGGCGGCCGAATCCGCCCCCGCAGTCGTGGTCGGCTCCGGCTACGGCGGCGCGGTCGCCGCCCTGCGCCTCGGCCAGGCCGGCATCCGCACCCTCGTGCTGGAGATGGGCAAGCTGTGGAACACGCCCGGCTCCGACGGCAAGGTCTTCTGCTCCACCGTCGCCCCGGACGAGCGGTCGATGTGGTTCCGCACCCGCACCGAG
This sequence comes from Streptomyces sp. H51, assembly GCF_035656535.1. NCBI lineage: Bacteria > Bacillati > Actinomycetota > Actinomycetes > Kitasatosporales > Streptomycetaceae > Streptomyces > Streptomyces sp. H51. The sequence goes on along the minus strand of NZ_JAYMHD010000015.1, from coordinate 215,897 downwards.
GCGCCGCTGGCCACCTTCCTGTGGCTGGACGTCGTCGACCGGGACATCAGCCGCTACCCGGGGGTCCTGGACCGCGTGCACTTCGAGAACATGTCCGTCTACGTCGGCCGGGGCGTCGGCGGCGGCTCCCTGGTCAACGGCGGCATGGCGGTCACCCCGCCGCGGGCGTACTTCACCGAGCAGTTCCCCACCGTGGACGCGGCGGAGATGTACGGCACCTACTTCCCGCGCGCCCGCTCCATGCTCGGCGTGAACTCCGTCGACCCGGCGTGGTTCGAGTCGACCGAGTGGTACCGGTTCACCCGGACCTCCCGCAAGGCCGCGACGAACGCCGGACTGAGGACCACGTTCGTGCCGAACGTCTACGACTTCGGCCACATGCAGCGCGAGGCGGCCGGCACCGCCCCGAGATCCGCACTCGCCCAGGAGGTCATCTACGGCAACAACCACGGCAAGCGCAGCCTCGACAAGACCTACCTCGCCGCGGCGCTCGGCACGGGGAACGTCACCCTCCACACCCTGGAGCGGGTGACCGGCATCAGCCGCGCGGGCGACGGGAGCTGGGTGCTGAACGCCGACCGCATCGACGCCACCGGCGCGGTCGTCGGGACCAAGCAGTACGGCTGCCGCCACCTCTTCCTCGGCGGCGGCAGCCTCGGCACCACCGAACTCCTGCTGCGGGCCCGCGAGACGGGCACCCTGCCGGACCTGCACGCGAGCGTCGGCACCGGCTGGGGGACCAACGGCAACGTCATGCTGGGCCGCGCCAACCACGTCTGGGACACCGTCGGCGCCGACCAGTCGACCATGCCGGTCATGGGCATCGACGACTGGGACAACGCCGCCAACCCCGTCTTCGCCGAGATAGCCCCGCTGCCGATGGGGCTGGAGCACTGGGTCAGCCTCTATCTGGCGATCACCAAGAACCCGGAGCGGGGCTCCTTCTCGTACGCGGACGGAGCGCTGCGGCTCGACTGGAGCGCCGCCCAGAGCGCCGTCTCCGTCGCCATGGCCAAGAAGCTGTTCGACCGGATCAACGCGGCCAACGCCACCATCTACCGGTACGACCTGTTCGGCTCGTCCGGCAAGGTCTTCGCGGACGACTTCTGCTACCACCCGCTGGGCGGCTGCGTGCTGGGGAAGGCGACCGACGACTACGGCCGGGTGAAGGGATATCCGGGACTGTACGTCACCGACGGCTCGCTCGTGCCCGGCTCGATCGGGGTGAACCCGTTCGTGACGATCACCGCGCTCGCCGAACGGACGATGGAACGGGTCCTCGCCGAGGACACCGCGGCGTGAGCCGCACGGCGCGCTGCGAGCCGGGCGGCGCGCCTCACTTGGCGTAGAGGGCCTCGATCTCGTCCGCGTAGTCCTTCGCCACCACGTTCCGCTTCAGCTTCAGCGACGGCGTCAGGTGGCCCGACTCCTCCGTGAACTGGGAGGACAGAACGCGGAACTTCCGCACCGACTCCGCCTTCGACACCGCGGCGTTGCCGTCGTCGACCGCTGTCTGGATGGCCGCCAGCAGCTCCGGGTCGTCACGCAGCGACGCCGCGGTGGAACCGGCCGGCTTGCCGTGCTCGGCGCACCAGCGGGCCAGGAACTCCTGGTCGAGGGTGATCAGCGCGCCGACGAACGGCCGCCCGTCGCCCACCACCATGCACTCCGCGACCAGCGCGTGCGCCCGGATGCGGTCCTCGATCACGGCCGGGGCCACGTTCTTGCCGCCCGCGGTGACGATGATCTCCTTCTTGCGGCCGGTGATCCTGAGGTAGCCGTCCTCGTCCAGGGTGCCGATGTCACCGGTGTGGAACCAGCCGTCCGTCAGCGCCTCGGCGGTCGCCGCCTCGTTGTTCCAGTAGCCCTTGAACAGGTGCTCGCCGTGCAGCAGCACCTCCCCGTCGTCCGCGATCCTGACCACCGAGCCCGGCAGCGGCTGGCCGACCGTGCCGATCTTCTGCCGGTCCCACGGGTTGAACGCGGTCGCGGCGCAGGACTCCGTCAGGCCGTAGCCCTCCAGGACGGTGAAGCCGATGCCGCGGAAGAAGTGCCCGAGCCGCTCGCCCAGCGGGGCGCCGCCCGAGACCGCGTACTCGCCCCGGCCGCCGAGCACCGCCCGCAGTTTGCCGTAGACCAGCTTGTCGAACGCCTTGTGCTTGATCTTCAGACCGAGCGACGGGCCCGACGGCGTGTCCAGCGCCTTGCTGTACGCGATCGCGGTGTCGGCGGCCTTGTCGAAGATCTTGCCCTTGCCGTCCGCCTGCGCCTTGGCCCGCGCCGAGTTGTACACCTTCTCGAAGACGCGCGGCACGCCCAGGATCAGCGTCGGCCGGAAGGCGGCCAGCTCGTCGGTGAGGTTCTTGATGTCGGGTACGTTGCCCAGCTTGATCGGCGCCATCATCGGCGCGATCTGGATGAGACGGCCGAAGACGTGCGCCAGCGGCAGGAACAGCAGCACGCTGCACTCACCGGTGCGGAACAGCGGGCGCAGGCGCTCCACGACGTTCCCGCACTCGGCGAAGAAGCTGCGGTGGGTCAGCACGCAGCCCTTGGGCCGCCCGGTCGTGCCCGAGGTGTAGACGATCGTCGCCGGGTCGTCGGCCTTGGCGAGCGAGCTGCGCTCCTCGACCGTGGCGTCGGTGACGTCCGCGCCGAGCGCGCCCAGCTCCTCGACCGCGCCGGCCTCGATCTGCCAGAGGTGCTTGAGGTCCGGCAGCCGGTCGCGCACCGACTCGACGGCGGCCGCGTGGGCGTCCAGTTCCGTGACGCAGGCCGTCGCGCCCGAGTCGGAGAGGATCCACTCCACCTGCTCCGGCGAGCTGGTCTCGTACACCGGCACGGTGATCGCGCCCGCGCTCCAGATCGCGAAGTCCAGCAGCGTCCACTCGTAGCGCGTGCGGGACATCAGCCCGACCCGGTCGCCCGGCTGGACACCGGAGGCGATCAGCCCCTTGGCGGCGGAGCGCACCTCGGCCAGGAAGGCCGTGGCGGTGACGTCCTGCCAGACGCCGTCAACCTTGCGGGCGATCACGGCGACGTCGGGATGCTGCGCGGCGTTTCTGCGGACGATGTCGGCCAGGTTGCCGTCCGCAGGGACCTCGTACAAAGCCGGAAGGCTGAACTCGCGCAAGACTGCTGCTCCTCATAGGGCGCCGGCGCCACGACGTTGTGCGATGCGACGGTGCGGTCCACGGCTCGGGCGGTGCTCAGAGATCCACTGGTTGAAATCCTGAGCACAACTGGACGGCCCGGACGTTACCCGCCGGTATAGCTCTTTCGACAGGGGGTCCCGACGATATGTTCGCTGCGTCACACAGATTGGTGTTCCTTTCTGCACGGTAGTCCACCGCCTTCCTGACTGGCCAGTAACCGCAGGTGGCGGCGGCACTGTTCACCCGCGCCGCTCGGCCGTACTCTTGATCGCCATGGCAACCGCACCGTCCGGCAACCGAAGGACCCGTGTCCACGTGGTCAGCGACGTGCACGGCAACGCCCGGGACCTGGCCAGGGCCAAGGACGGCGCCGACGCCCTGATCTGCCTGGGCGACCTGGTGCTCTTCCTGGACTACGCCGACCACTCGCGCGGGATCTTCCCCGACCTGTTCGGCAAGGAGAACACCGACCGCCTCGTCGCGCTGCGCACCGCCCGCCGCTTCGAGGAGGCGCGGGAGCTCGGGGCCCAGCTGTGGGCCGGCATCGGCGCGGACCGGGCCGCGGTGATCGAGCGCGCGGTACGCAGACAGTACGCCGAGATGTTCGCCGCGTTCCCGGCGCCGACGTACGCCACCTACGGCAACGTCGACATGCCGCCCCTGTGGCCGGAGTTCGCGGGGCCCGGCACGACGGTGCTGGACGGGGAGCGGGTGGAGATCGGCGGGTGGGTCTTCGGCTTCGTCGGCGGCGGCCTGAAGACGCCGATGCGCACGCCGTACGAGCTCACCGACGAGGAGTACGCGGCGAAGATCGAGGCCGTGGGCGAGGTCGACGTGCTGTGCACGCACATCCCGCCCGAGGTGCCCGAACTGGTCTACGACACCGTCGCGCGCCGCTTCGAACGCGGCAGCCGCGCCCTGCTGGACGCGATCCGCCGCACCCGGCCCCGGTACTCCCTGTTCGGCCACGTCCACCAGCCGCTGGTCCGGCGGATGCGGATCGGTCCGACCGAGTGCGTCAACGTGGGGCACTTCGCCGGCAGCGGGAAGCCGTGGGCCCTGGAGTGGTGACCCGTCGCGGTGTGCCGGGTACACGGTGAAGTCGGCTGGTCGGAGCGCGGTAGCCTTCACGCTGCACACACGTGCGCACGACCTGAATTCCGGCCCGCATCTGGAGGAGCCACGGCGATGGCGGAACACACCAGCTCGAGCATCACGATCGAGGCGGCACCGGCCGATGTCATGGGGGTGATCGCCGACTTCGCCCGCTACCCGGACTGGACCGGTGAGGTGAAGGAGGCGGAGGTGCTCAAGACCGACGCCCAGGGCCGCGCCGAACAGGTCCGCCTCGTCATGGACGCCGGCGCCATCAAGGACGACCAGGTGCTCGCCTACACCTGGGGCGGCGGCAACGAGGTCTCCTGGACCCTGGTCAAGTCCCAGATGCTGCGCTCCCTCGACGGCTCCTACCGCCTCAGGCCGGCCGGCCGGGGCGCCACCGAGGTCACCTACCAGCTCACGGTCGACGTCAAGATCCCGATGCTGGGGATGATCAAGCGCAAGGCGGAGAAGGTGATCATCGACCGCGCGCTGGCGGGCCTGAAGAAGCGCGTGGAGTCCGGGGAGACGTCCGGCGGAATGTTCGAGAAGAAGCAGCCGTGAGCCGGGCCGGGAACCGCCCTCGCGGCGGCCCGGCCGGCCGACCGGGTACCGGTACCGTCACCCCATGCGCACCATCCTGATCACGGGCCCCGGCGGTTGTGGACGTACCACCGTCGCCGCCGCCACCGCCCTGCGTGCCGCGGGCGACGGCACCCGCACCCTCGTCCTGAGCGCCGACCGCACCGACACCCTCGGCGCGGCCCTCGGCGCACCGACGGGCCCGGCCCCGCGGCAGGTCGCGCCGAACCTCACCGCCTGGCGCCCCGACGCCGCGGCCGGCTTCCGGGACGACCTCGCCGCCTTCCAGGAGCGCGCCGCGAACGTCCTCGACCTCCTGGGCGCCTCCCGCCTCGACGCCGAGGAGGTCACCCCCCTGCCCGGCGCCGCCGAGCTCGCCCTCCTGCGCGCCCTGCGGGACGCCGCCCTCGCCGACCGGGACGAGGCGCACCAACTCCTCGTCGTCGACCTGCCGCCCACCCCGCAGGCGCTCTCACTGCTGGCCCTGCCCGAGGAACTGCGCCGCTACCTGCGCCGTCTGCTGCCGCCCGAGCGGCAGGCGGCCCGCGCCCTGCGGCCCGTCCTCGGCCGCCTGGCCGGCGTCCCGATGCCCGCGGAGTGGCTGTACGAGACCGCGGCCCGCTGGGACCTGGAGCTCGGCGCCGTCGAGGCGGTCCTCACCGACCCGGACACCGTCGTACGGCTGGTCGCCGAACCCGGCCCGGCCGGCGCCGACGCCGTACGCGCCGCCTGCCTCGCCCTCGCCCTGCGCGGTCTGCGCCCCGAGACGCTGGTGGCCAACCGGGTGCTGCCCGAGCACGCCGCCGACAGCTGGCTCGCCGGCCCCCTCGCCCAGCAGCGCAAGGCCCTGGCGGAATGGCGGGAGTCCCACGACGTCCACCGCGTCGCCCACCTCGGCCGCGACCCGCGCGGCACCGACGACCTCGCCGCGCTCGCCGTGCCCGGCGTCAACGACACGACCTCCACGGTCGAGTGGCCCGTCACCGACCGGCTCGCCGCGGACGGCGTGCTGGTCTGGCACATCCCGCTCCCCGGCGCCATACGCGACGAGCTGGACCTCATCCGGCGCGGCGACGAACTCGTCGTCAGCGCCGGGCCGTTCCACCGCATCGTCCCGCTGCCGTCCGCCCTGCGCCGGTGCACCGTCGACGGCGCCTCCCTGCGGGACGGCCGGCTGCTGATCCGGTTCGCGCCGGACCCGGAGCTGTGGCCCGGCAGGCCCTGAACGGCGTACGGCCGTTCGGGTAACGTCGTAAGGACGAACCGTAGTCAGGAGTCCGTCATGAGCGAAGAGCTCCCCCCGTCGGATGCCGGTGACCGCGAGGCCGACGACGCGGTGCGGGCGACCGACGCCGACGCCTGGGCGACGGCGTGCGCCGAGGACCTCGCGGCCGAGAAGGCCCGCCGCCGCGCGAGCTACGGCCCGCCGCCGGGCTCGGCCGCCGAGGAACTGCGCCGGCTGGTCGACACCGTCGCGGACCGCCTCTCCGGGTTCTCGGGGTTCCGGTCGCCGCTGCTCGGCGCCGTCGCGGGCCCCGCCGCGCAGCAGGCGGTGCGGCAGGTCGTCCAGCAGGCCAAGGCCGCCGTCGAACCCGTGATAGAGCGCAACCCGGACGTCTTCGACCACCTGGCCGCGGCCGGCAGCGAACTGCTCGCCGCCTACCGCTCCGCGGTCCAGGCCCAGGAACAGCGCTGGACCCACGGCGCGGGCGACCCGCGCGGGGACCGCGAGGACCGGACGGGCAAGGACCCGGACGAGCGTCCCGGCCGGGACGACGGCACCGGACCCGGCCAGCGCATCGATCTCGACTGAGGGTCCCCGGGCAGCCCCGACCGCCTGATTCCGGCCTGTCCAGCGGCCGGACGACGGGGAACCGACGGCAGGGCCTCGGGTACGGTTGGCCGTAGCGGGGCTCGACCGGAACTGAGGGATTCATGGGACTCACCATCGGCGTCGACATCGGCGGCACGAAGATCGCGGCCGGCGTGGTCGACGAGGAAGGCAACATCCTCTCGACCTTCAAGGTGCCGACCCCCACCACGCCCGAGGCCATCGTGGACGCCATCTCCTCGGCGGTGGAGGGCGCGCGGGCCGGGCACGAGATCGTCGGCGTGGGCATCGGCGCGGCCGGGTACGTCAACCGGCAGCGTTCCACCGTCTACTTCGCGCCGAACATCGACTGGCGCCAGGAGCCGCTGAAGGACAAGGTCGAGGCGCGCGTGGGCCTGCCGGTCGTCGTGGAGAACGACGCGAACGCGGCGGCCTGGGGCGAGTACAAGTTCGGCGCGGGCAAGGGCCACCGCAACGTCATCTGCATCACCCTCGGCACCGGCCTCGGCGGCGGCATCATCATCGGCAACAAGCTGCGCCGCGGCCACTTCGGCGTGGCCGCCGAGTTCGGCCACATCCGCATGGTGCCGGACGGTCTGCTGTGCGGCTGCGGCTCGCAGGGCTGCTGGGAGCAGTACGCCTCGGGGCGCGCGCTCGTCAGGTACGCCATGCAGCGCGCCAACGCCACCCCCGAGAACGCCGAGCTGCTGCTGTCGCTGGGCGACGGCACCCCCGACGGCATCGAGGGCAAACACATCTCCATGGCCGCCCGCCAGGGCGACCCGGTCGCCGTCGACTCCTACCGCGAGCTGGCCCGCTGGGCCGGCGCCGGCCTCGCCGACCTGGCCTCCCTCTTCGACCCGTCCGCCTTCATCGTCGGCGGCGGCCTCTCCGACGAGGGCGAGCTGGTCCTGGACCCGATCCGCAAGTCCTACAAGCGCTGGCTGGTGGGCGGCAACTGGCGCCCGGTCGCCGACGTGATCGCGGCCCAGCTCGGCAACAAGGCCGGCCTGGTCGGCGCGGCGGACCTGGCCCGCGAGCCCGATCCCATCATGTGACGTCCTCCGGGACGACCCGAGGGGCGCGGGGTACACCTCGCGCCCCGGCGTGCGGCGTAGATTGATCCGCATGGAGCCGCTTCCCAACTCCCGTACCGAACCCGACGGTTCGGCCGTCGTCCGGGTCCTGAGCTACAACGTCCGCTCGATGCGGGACGACACGGACGCCCTCGCCCGCGTCATCACCGCCTGCGCCCCCGACCTCGTCCTGCTCCAGGAAGCGCCCCGTTTCTTCCGTTGGCGCAAGAAGCTCGCCCGACTGGCGGCCGCCTCGGGGCAGGTCGTCCTCGGCGGGGGCGCGACCGCCGCCGGACCGGCGCTCCTGTGCTCGCTGCGGGCCACCGTCGAGCGCACCGAGGACGTGCTGCTGCCCCTCACCCCGGGCCTGCACCGGCGCGGCCTCGCCACGGCGGTGGTCCGCTTCGGCGGCGCCCGCCTCGGCGTGCTGAGCTGCCACCTCTCCCTCCAGAAGGACGAGCGGTACGAGCAGGGCGGCATGCTGCTGGACCGGCTCGCGGCCATGGGCGTGCGGCACGCCGTCGCGGGCGGCGACCTCAACGAGCCGCCCGCCGGCCGCACCTTCCGGCGTCTCGCCGGCACCCTCCAGGACTGCCGGGCCACGGCCCCCTGGGGCGGCGAGCACACCTGGACGCGCACCGAGCCGCACCGCCGCATCGACGCGGTCTTCGCCACGAAGGACGTCGAGGTGCTCGGCTGCGGGGTGCCGGTCGGCCACCCCGGCGTGACGGAGACCGACCTGAGGGCGGCCACCGACCACCTTCCGGTCCTGGCCGCCCTCAGGATCCCGGCGGGCTGACCGGCGCTGCGCCGGGCCCGCCGGGCCGCGCCGTCGGTCGGCTGCCGCGCCGTGGTGGCCGGTCGCGTGGTTCCCCGCGCCCCTTGGGGGGCGGTCGCCGAGGCTTGCGGCGGGTTGAGCGGCGTTGTGCGGGAGGCGTGGCGTCACGCCGTCGGTCGGCTGCCGCGCCGTCGTGCCCGGTCGCGCGGATCCCCGCGCCCCTTCGGGGCGCACCGGCGCGGGCTTCGCCCGGCCCGCCCGGAGGCCCGGAGCCCAGCCGGGGACGGGTCTCACACGACGGCGCCGCGGCCCGGGTCGCCGTCGTCCTCGTCGTCCGTCTTCATCCGCGTCACCAGCGTGGCGAAGCCGCCCAGGAAACCGCCGATGCCCAGCGTGGCGAGCCACCAGGTCATGTCCCAGCCGAGCACCACCGCCAGCAGGAGCAGCACCGGGCCGCCGATCACCGCCAGCCAGGCGAACTTCGCGGTCGCGTCGGCGGCCGGCAGCGGCGGCGGCTCCGGCGGGACGAAGTGGCCCTCGTCGTCCTCGTCGAAGTCGTCGTCGGACGCCTCGGGGGCCGTGTGGTCGCGCGGACCCACGCCCGGCGCGAAGGCCACCGACGCGCCCAGCGGCTTCGCCGGCTCGTCCTTCTCCGGCGGGTCGTCACCGCCGTCGCCGTCGTTCGTGACGGTCTCCAGCAGCGCCAGGTCCTCGACCGCCTTGAAGGGCTTGGCGCCCGGCGGGTCCGCGGGCTCCTCGCCGTACCCCGCCACGATCGCCGCCCACGCGGCGTCCTCGTCGAACGGCACGCCCTGATCCTCCGGCTCCCGGTCCTCCCGGTCGGAGTCGTGCTCAGCCACCTGCCGCCGTCCCTTCGTTGCCGACCCCGGTCCCCTTGCCGACACCGGTCGCGAGCCGGCCGATGAACGCGAGGCTCTCCGCGAAGATCCGGTCCGCGTCGTGGTCCAACGTCGCGACGTGGTAGCTCTGTTCCAGCAGGATCTCCGTCACGTCCAGCGAGGAGACGCGGCCCAGGACGCGCGCCGAATCGGCCGGTGGCACCACGTGGTCCTGCGGGCTGTGCAGCACCAGCAGCGGCTGGGTGACCTGCGGCAGCTCGCCGTCGACCAGCCGGAAGAAGGCGCGCAGGGAGTGGGCGGCGCCCAGCGGCACCCGGTCGTAGCCCAGCTCCGTACTGCCCTCCTTGGCGATGTCGCTGGCGATCCCCTTCGTCGAGCGGACCAGGTGGCGGACGACGGGGAGAGCGTGGGCGGCCAGGCCGTGCATCCGGTTCGCCGGGTTCACCAGCACCAGGCCGCGCACCGCGTCCCCGTGCTTCGCCGCCAGCCGCAGGGCCAGCGTGCCGCCCATGGACAGGCCCGCCAGGAAGACCTCCGAGCAGCGCTCCAGCAGGCCGCGCAGCTCCCGGTCCACCTCCGCGTACCAGTCCTGCCAGCCGGTGAGCTGCATGTCCTCCCAGCGGGTGCCGTGCCCGGGCAGCAGCGGCAGCGAGACGGTCAGGCCGCGCGCGGCGAGATACTCCGCCCAGGGGCGCATCGACTGGGGGGAACCCGTGAAGCCGTGGCAGAGGAGGACTCCGACCTCGCCGCCCTCGTGGCGGTACGGCTCGGCTCCAGGAAGGACCGGCACCATCGGTCTCCTGTTCGTGGAATGGGGCTGGCACTTGGCACTGCAGGACCTTCACCGTACGCGACGGCACCGACACCGACCAGGCCCGTCGACGCCTTCCGGACGGGCCGGGTTAAGGTCTGACCCACGGACATGGGAGGCACTCGGTTGTTGTACGGCGCGATGAAGGTCGCCATCGGGGGACCGCTGAAGGTCACCTTCAGGCCCTGGGTGGAGGGTCTGGAGAACATTCCCGCCGAGGGCCCCGCGATCCTGGCGAGCAACCACCTCTCCTTCTCCGACTCGTTCTTCCTGCCCGCGGTGCTGGACCGCAAGGTGACCTTCATCGCGAAGGCGGAGTACTTCACCACGCCCGGCGTGAAGGGCCGGCTGACCGCCGCCTTCTTCAAGGGCGTCGGCCAGCTCCCGGTGGACCGCTCCGGAGCGCGCGGCGCGGGCGAGGCTGCCGTCAGGAGCGGCATCGAGGTCCTGCAGCGCGGTGAACTGTTCGGGATCTACCCGGAAGGCACCCGCTCGCCCGACGGCCGCCTCTACCGCGGCAAGCCCGGCGGCCTCGCCCGGGTGGCGCTGGCGACCGGCGCGCCCGTCATCCCCGTCGCCATGATCGACACCGAGAAGATCCAGCCGCCGGGCCAGGTGATGCCCAAGCTGATGCGGCCCGGCATCCGCATCGGCAAGCCCCTCGACTTCAGCCGCTACCAGGGCATGGAGCACGACCGTTTCGTGCTCCGCGCGGTGACGGACGAGGTCATGTACGAGATCATGAAGCTCTCCGGCCAGGAGTACGTCGACATCTACGCGACCGCCGCCAAGCGGCAGCTCGCGGAGGCGGCGAAGGCCGGGAAGGAACAGGCCAGGGAACAGGCCAGGAAGGACAAGTCCGGGGCGTGAGCCCCGGGCCCGTCCTGGCCGGGGGGTGGGGGACGTGCCGAAGCGCGAGCGGGTCGTGAGGATGTCGGTCGAGCAGCCGCTGTGGCGCGCGCTGACCGCCTACCGGGTGCTGACCATGCTGTACGCGGTCGGCCTGTTCACCACCGTCTACGACCGCTACGACCGCCCCGCCGTCGCCGTCGCCTTCTACGCCGTCCTGTGCGTGTGGACGCTCGCCACCCTGCCGCGCGTGCAGAACGCGGCCGCCTGCACCAAGCGCTTCCTGGCCGTCGACCTCGCCGTCGCGCTCACCGGCATCGTGCTCACCCCCCTCGCCGTCAGCGAGCAGCACATCGACGACGGCGGCCCGACCCTGCCGTCGATATGGACCGCGGGCTCGGTGCTCGCGTACGCCATCAAGGGCGGCTGGCGCTGGGCCGCGTTCGCCTCCACGCCGGTCGCCGCCGCCAACCTGATCGAACGCGGCACCCCGGCCCGCGACACCGTCCACAACGTGATCCTCGTCTGGGTCGCCTCCATCGCCATCGGCTACGTCGTCGAGGTCGCCCGCGCCTCCGAGCGCACCCTCGCCCGCGCCCTGGAGATCGAGGCCGCGACCCGGGAACGGGAGCGCCTCGCCCGGGACATCCACGACAGCGTCCTCCAGGTGCTGGCCATGGTGCAGCGCCGCGGCGCGGTCATCGGCGGCGAGGCGGCGGAGCTGGGCCGGATGGCGGGCGAGCAGGAGGTGGCGCTGCGCACGCTGGTCTCCGGCGGGCTGCTGCCGGCGCCGCGAGTCTCGGTGGACGCCGCCGCGGGGGCGCTCGTGACCACCGTCGACGAGCCCGACGGACCGGACGGACCCGACCGGAACGGCACCGTCGACCTGCGCTCGCTGCTCGCACCGTACGCCGGCGCCAGGGTCAGCCTCGCCGAGCCGGGCGCGCCGGTGCCGCTGGCGCCTGCGGCCGCGCGGGAACTGGCCGCGGCCGTCGGCGCGGCCCTGGACAACGTCCGCCGGCACGCCGGGGAGCACGCGCGCGCGTGGATCCTCGTCGAGGACGAGCCCGGCGAGGTCGTGGTGACCGTACGGGACGACGGGCCCGGCATCCCCGAGGGGCGGCTCGCCCAGGCCGAGGGGGAGGGCCGGCTCGGCGTGGCCCTGTCGATCCGGGGCCGGCTGCGCGACCTCGGCGGCACCGCCGAGGTGATCTCGGTGCCGGGGCAGGGCACGGAGGTGGAGCTCACGGTGCCGAAGCACACGAAGCACACGAAGCGCACGAAGCGCACGGACGACACGAAGGACCCACGGGGGAAGGCGGAGCGGCGATGAGTGAACAGCAGGACGCGATCAGAGTCATGGTGGTCGACGACCACCCCATGTGGCGCGACGCCGTGGCCCGCGACCTGGCCGAGGCCGGCTTCGAGGTGGTCGCCACCGCGGGCGACGGCGAGCAGGCCGTGCGCCGCGCCAAGGCCGCCGCGCCCGACGTCCTCGTGCTCGACCTCAACCTGCCGGCCAAACCGGGCGTGCAGGTCTGCAAGGAACTCGTCGGCCACGACCAGGCGCTGCGCGTGCTCGTGCTGTCCGCCAGCGGCGAGCACGCCGACGTGCTGGAGGCGGTGAAGTCGGGCGCGACCGGCTACCTGCTGAAGTCGGCGTCCACCGAGGAACTGCTGGACGCGGTGCGCCGCACGGCCGTCGGCGACCCGGTGTTCACGCCCGGCCTGGCCGGCCTGGTCCTCGGCGAGTACCGGCGCCTGGCCGCCGATCCCGCACCCGCCGCGGACCCCGGCCGGCCGGACGCGCCGCGGCTGACCGAGCGCGAGACCGAGGTGCTGCGGCTGGTCGCCAAGGGCCTGAGCTACAAGCAGATAGCCGAACGCCTCGTCATCTCCCACCGCACCGTGCAGAACCACGTCCAGAACACCCTGGGCAAGCTCCAACTGCACAACCGGGTGGAACTCGTCCGCTATGCGATCGAGCGGGGGCTGGACGACGAGTGAACCGGGCGCCGCGAACGGGGCCGCGCCGATAGCGTGGAACCACGGGAAACGGAAGCTGATGCGAAGGGACGGGGAGATCCATGCGTGTCGGAGTGCTCACCGGAGGCCGTGACTGTCCGGGCCTGAACGCCGTGGTGCGGGCCGTCGTCCGCAAGGGCGTGCAGGAGTACGGCTACGACTTCGTCGGCTTCGTGGACGGCTGGCGCGGCCCCCTCGAAGGGGACACCGTCGCCCTCGACATCCCCGCCGTGCGCGGCACCCTGCCCCGCGGTGGCACCCTCCTCGGCACCTCACGCACCCACCCCCTGGAGCACCCGGACGGCGTCCGCCGCATCCGGGACAACCTCGCCAAGCTCGAGGTGGAGGCGCTCATCACGATCGGCGGCCGGGACACCCTCGGCACCGCGGCCGTCCTCGCCCAGGACCACGGGCTGCCCTGCGTCGCCGTGCCCAAGACCATCGACAACGACCTGCACGGCACCGACCGCACGGTCGGCTTCGACACCGCCGTCGGCGTAGCGACCGCGGCCATCGACCGGCTGCACACCACCGCCGAGTCCCACAAGCGGGTGCTCGTGGTGGAGGTGATGGGCGGCGAGACGGGCTGGATCGCCGTGCACTCCGGCCTGGCCGGCGGCGCCAACGCCATCCTGATCCCCGAGCGGCCCTTCGACGTGGACCAGGTGTGCGCCTGGGTCACCTCCCGCTTCCGCGCGTCGTACGCGCCGATCGTGGTCGTCGCCGACGGGGCCGCCCCCCGGGACGGCAAGCCGGTGCTCACGCCGGTGGCGGGCCCCGCATCCGGCGTGCGGCTTTCCGGCGTGGGGGAGTGGCTGGCCCGGGAGATCGAGCACCGCACCGGCAAGGAGGCCCGCACCACCGTCCTCGGCCACGTCCAGCGCGGCGGATCGCCCAGTCCCTTCGACCGCTGGCTGGCCACCCGGTTCGGCCTGCACGCCGTGGACGCCGTGCACGACGGAGCCTTCGGCACGATGGTGGCCCTGCGCGGCACGGACATCGTCCGCGTCCCGATCACCGAGGCGGCGGCCGGCCCGAAGACGGTCGACCCGGCGCTGTACGACGAAGTCAGCGTGTTCTTCGGCTGATCACCGGAACCGGAGCCAGGCATATGCGCCCGGCATATATTCGACGGGGTGCCCCGGCGGAGGGGCACCCCAGCAGAACGGAGAAGTCGTGGAGATTCTCGCCTTCGGCGTGCAGGCGGACGAGAAGCCCCTGATCGAGCAGGCCTTCCGGGGCCGCCACGAGGTCCGCTGCCTGGACGTCTTCCTCAACCAGGACACCGCCCCCATCGCGTCCGGCTACGAGATCATCTGCACCAGCGTCAACTGCGCCCTGGACAACCACGTCCTGCAGACCCTGGCGGTCGGCGGAACGCAGATGATCGCCCAGCGCTCCACCGGCTTCAACAACATCGACCTCCCGGTCGCCGAACGGCTCGCCATGACGGTCGCCCGGGTGTCGTACTACTCGCCGTACTCCGTGGCCGAGTTCGCCTGGACGCTCGCCATGGCGGTCAACCGCCGCATCGTCCGCGCCTCCATCCGCACCCGCGACTTCGACTTCCGCCTCAACGGGCTGATGGGCCGCGACATGCACGGCCGCACCGCGGGCGTCCTCGGCACCGGCAAGATCGGCGAGGCGTTCGCCCGGATCGCCCACGGTTTCGGCATGCGGCTGCTCGGCTGGGACGTCGCCGAGAACCCCGCCTGCGTGGAACTCGGCATGGAGTACGTCTCCAAGGAGCGGCTCCTCGCCGAGTCCGACCTGATCACGCTGCACGTGCCGCTGATGCCCGCGACCCAGCACCTGATCGACGCCGACGCGCTGAAGGCGATGAAGGACGACGCGGTCCTGGTCAACTCCAGCCGCGGCGGCCTCATAGACACCGCCGCGCTCGTCGCCGAGCTGCGCGAGGGCCGCTTCACCGGCGTCGGCCTCGACGTGTACGAGGCGGAGGCGGGCCTGTTCTTCCTCGACAAGTCTCTCCAGGCCATCGAGGACGACACCCTGGCCCGCCTGGTCACCTTCCCCAACGTCCTGGTCACCTCCCACCAGGCGTACTACACCGTGGACGCCGTCCGGCAGATCATCGACGCCACGGTGCGCAACGTCCAGGACTACACGGAGGGCCGCCGCTCCGAGAACGTGCTCGTGCCGCGCAGCTGACCCATCAGCTCCCCGACGACGGCGCCGCCGTTCAGGGTGAGCACCGACTCGGGGTGGAACTGCACGCCGGCGAAGCCGGGCCCGCGCAGGGCGTGCACCTCCCCGCCCGCGCTCCGGGACACCTCCACGCCGTGCGCGGCCAGTTCCTCGGCCGCCTCGTCGTCGCAGCGCGCCACGAAGCTGTTGTAGAAGCCGACGGTCTCGCTGCGCCCGAACAGGTCGATCGTCGTCTGCGCCCCCTGGTACGGCACCTCCTTGCGCACGATCTCCAGCCCCAGCTCGGCCGCGATCAGCTCGTGCCCGAGACAGACGCCGAGCACGCCGTGCCGGTGGTCGCGCACCACCCGCGCGGCCAGCTCCCGCAGGAACCGCATCTTGGGGTCGGCCAGGTCGGACGGGTCGCCGGGGCCCGGCCCCAGCACCACCGGCCCCGGGTGCGCGAGCACCGCATCCCGCAGGCCGGGCTCGTCGAAACGCCGGACGGTGACCTCCAGCCCACCGGAGCGCAGCACGTGGGCGAGCATCGCCGTGAAGGTGTCCTCGCCGTCGACGACCAGGGCGTGGCCCTCCAGCCCGTCCGACCGCTCCTGCATCCGCAGCCAGAACGGCGCCAGCGAAGCGCGGCGCCCGTCCAGCGCCGCCCGCACCCGGGGGTCGTCGGCCAGCCGGGGGCGCGTGTGCTCCGACCGCGGCCGGGAGGGCCGTACGCCGAGGGCCGCGAGCACGCCCGCCGCCTTCGCGTGCGTCTCCGCGACCTCGCCCGCCGGTTCGGACCCGCGCACGAGCGTGGCGCCGACCGGCACCCGCAGCCGCCCCTCGGCGTCGATGTCGGCGGTGCGGATGAGGATGGGGGAGTCGAGGGTCTGGGCGCCGCCGGAGTCCCGGCCGAGCAGGGCCAGCGCGCCCGCGTAGTAGCCGCGCCCGCCGGCCTCGTGCCGCTCGATGACCCGGCAGGCGTTCTGCACCGGCGAGCCGGTGACCGTCGCCGCGAACATGGTCTCCCGCAGCACCTCGCGGACGTCCAGCGAGGACCTCCCGCGCAGCTCGTACTCGGTGTGCGCGAGGTGCGCCATCTCCTTCAGCCGCGGTCCGACGACGACCCCGCCCCGGTCGCCGACGGTGCACATCATCTTCAGCTCCTCGTCGACGACCATCGACAGCTCCTCGATCTCCTTGCCGTCGGCGAGGAAGCCGAGCAGGTGCTCGGGGGTGGGGCCCCCGGCCGGATACCGGTAGGTCCCGCTGATCGGGTTCATGACGACGGTCCCGCCGGACATCCGCACGTGCACCTCGGGACTCGCGCCGACCAGCGTCCGCTCCCCGGTGCACACCACGAACGTCCAGTACGCGCCGCGCTCCCCCTCCAGCAGGCGCCGGAACAGGGCGAGGGCGTCGGCCCGGCCGAAGCCCGCAATCTCACCCCGGTACGTCCGCCGGATCACGAAGTTCGCGCCCTCGCCGCGCCCGATCTCCTCGCGGAGCACGCGCCCGACGATCCGCGCGTACTCCTCGTCCGGCACGTCGAAGCCGCCGCCGCGGACCTCGACGTGGTGGGCGGGGAGCTGGGCGAGCGCGGCCTGGAGCGGCAGGACGTGCGTCTCCTCGGGCCTGAGCACCGCCAGCGGGGTGCCGTCGTCGCGCACGTCGAAGCCGCGCTCGCGGATCTGCCGGAACGGCACGAGCGCGAGGCCCTCGTCGGGGAGGTCGGCGAGGCGGTCGTGCACCGTGACCGGACCGAGCAGCAGCTCGACGACGTCCTGGTCGTGGCCGGGGGTGCGGCGGCGCAGCAGGGCGAACGGGCGGGGGTCGTGCAGCAGGTCCGGCAGGTTCATGGGTCCGTGTCCTTCTCGGTCTCGATCGACGGAGAGGAACGGCCCGGGAAACGCGGAAGGCCGCCCCTCGGGCGGCCTTCGCGAAGTCTGTGCGTACGCGCAGTCAGTGGGCCGCCGGATGAGCGGTCCACCACCAGTTCTGGGTCGAAAGCGCGAACATGCCAGGCACCCTACCGCACCGGCGGGCGGCGCGTCCGGCCATTGATCGCTCTGTCTCACCAGGCGAACCGGAGACAAACCACGCGACACGACCCCGTAATGTTTACAGGGTGACCGTGAACGCTAAGACCAGCGCGAGTGCTGGCAACACCTGGCGAGACCTGCCCGCGGCGCAGCAGCCTGAGTACCCCGACACCGAGGCTCTGCGCGCAGTGATCGCGGACCTCGAGTCGTATCCGCCGCTCGTCTTCGCGGGCGAGTGCGACCAGCTGCGCGCCCGGATGGCGGCCGTCGCCAAGGGAGAGGCGTTCCTCCTCCAGGGCGGCGACTGCGCCGAGGCGTTCGACGCGGTGTCCGCCGACCAGATCCGCAACAAGCTCAAGACGCTGCTCCAGATGGGCGCCGTTCTCACGTACGCGGCCTCCGTGCCGGTCGTGAAGGTGGGCCGCATCGCCGGCCAGTACTCCAAGCCGCGCTCCAAGCCGGTCGAGACCCGTGACGGCGTGACGCTCCCCAGCTACCGGGGCGACTCCGTCAACGGCTTCGAGTTCACCGAGGCCGCCCGCATCCCCGACCCCGAGCGCCTGAAGCGGATGTACAACGCCTCCGCCTCCACGCTCAACCTGGTGCGCGCCTTCACCACCGGCGGCTACGCCGACCTGCGCCAGGTGCACGCCTGGAACCAGGACTTCGTGAAGTCCTCCCCCTCCGGCCAGCGCTACGAGCAGCTGGCCCGCGAGATCGACAACGCGCTGAACTTCATGCAGGCCTGCGGTGCGGACCCGGAGGAGTTCAGGACCGTCGAGTTCTTCTCCTCGCACGAGGCGCTGCTGCTGGACTACGAGTCGGCGCTGACCCGCGTCGACTCGCGCACCGGGCACCTCTACGACGTCTCCGCGCACATGGTGTGGATCGGCGAGCGCACCCGGCAGCTGGACCACGCGCACATCGAGTTCGCCTCGCGGATCCGCAACCCGGTCGGCGTCAAGCTCGGCCCGAGCACGACGGCCGAGGAGGCGCTGCAGTACATCGAGCGCCTCGACCCGGACCGTGAGCCGGGCCGGCTGACCTTCATCGTCCGCATGGGCGCCGACAAGGTCCGTGACAAGCTCCCGGAGCTGGTCGAGAAGGTCACGGCGTCGGGTGCGACGGTGGCCTGGGTGACCGACCCGATGCACGGCAACACCTTCGAGGCGGCCTCCGGCCACAAGACGCGCCGTTTCGACGACGTGCTGGACGAGGTCAAGGGCTTCTTCGAGGTGCACAAGGCGCTGGGCACCCACCCGGGCGGCATCCACATGGAGCTCACCGGCGACGACGTCACCGAGTGCGTGGGCGGCGGCGACGAGATCTTCGTCGACGACCTGCACCAGCGCTACGAGACGGCGTGCGACCCGCGTCTGAACCGCAGCCAGTCGCTCGACCTGGCGTTCCTGGTCGCCGAGATGTACCGGGACCAGTGACGGCTCACCCCGTCACCGGGACATGAGGTGGGGCGCGGATCACAACGATCCGCGCCCCACTCCGCTTTCGCGGGCCCCTTCCGGCGAGTAAGGTTAGGTTTGCCTCACCGATCAACGGGGACGGCGTCATCTGGATCCCCTCGGGAGGTGAACCGCGTGTACGTCTGCAGTTGCTTCGGCATCACCGAACAGCAGGTCAAGCAGCACGCGGAGAACGGCGCCTGCACGCCCCGCCGGATCGCTTCGGCCTGCAAGGCGGGCACCGACTGCGGTTCGTGCGTACGGCGCATCCAGGCCCTCCTGGGGCGGGGTGCCCTGCCGGGGCGCGAGACGGCCGGCCAGGGCGGACCGCTCCTCACCGGCCTCGACGAGGCGGCCTGACCGGCGCCGACGCCGCGGGCCGACGCCGTGGGCCGACGCAGCGGGCCGGTGCGCCTAGCTATCCGGCTGCTCGATCACCTGGGCGATGTAGAGCGCCTCGCCCAGCTTCTCCACCAGCTCCAGCTGGGTGTCCAGGTAGTCGATGTGGTGTTCCTCGTCCTCCAGGATCGATTCGAAGATGTTCGCGGACGTGATGTCGCCCTTCTCCCGCATCACCCTGACGCCGCGCTTGAGACGGTCGATCGCCTCGACCTCGATCTGCCGGTCGGCCTGGAACATCTCGGTGACGGTCTGGCCCACCCGGACGTGGAAGAGGCGCTGGTAGTTGGGCAGCCCCTCCAGCAGGAGGATCCGGTCGGTCAGCATTTCGGCGTGCTTCATCTCGTCGAACGACTCGTGCCGGGTGTACTTCGCGAGCTTGGTCCAGCCGAAGTTCTCCTGCATCTTCGAGTGCAGGAAGTACTGGTTGATCGCGGTCAGCTCACCGGTGAGCTGCTCGTTGAGGAATTCGATGACCTCGGGGTCGCCCTGCATCGCGAAGGCTCCTTCCAAGCCGGGGGTCAGGCGGAATGCGCCGCATGATTGCACCGGCGGGGAAGATCGTCCAGTAAGTCTCCGCTTACCACGTAGGTGCACAGTTGTCGTTGGTTGCCCGAATTTGAGTGGGGCCCGTCAGGTGCAGCGTCCCCGGTCTGTCAGGATGGAGTCATGGGTCAGCCGGTGGAGCGCGAGTCGGGAGAGCGTGATTCGGGAGGAGTGGCACAGTCCGAGCTGCCGCCCGGACAGCGCCTCCAGCGTGGCTGGCCGGTCACGCACTACGGGCCGGTCCCGAAGTTCCGTCCCGAGCGCTGGGAGTTCCGGGTCTTCGGCGCCACCGCGGGCGGCGAGAAGCACTGCTGGAGCCACGAGGAGTTCACGGCGCTGCCGTACACCACCGTGGTGGCCGACCTGCACTGCGTCACGCGGTTCAGCATGCTCGGCGCCGAATGGGGCGGCATCCCGGCGCGCACGATCTTGGAGATCGCCCCTCCGGCGCCGGCCGTCACCCATGTGATGGTGTGGGCCGAGTACGGCTTCAGCGCGAACCTGCGCCTGTCGGACTTCGCCTCCGAGCGGACCGTCTTCGCCACCCACAAGGACGGCGAGCTGCTGACCGCCGAGCACGGCTTCCCGCTGCGTCTGATCGTCCCCCACCTGTACGCCTGGAAGGGCCCCAAGTGGGTGCGCGGTGTGGAGTACATGACCACCGACCGCCGGGGCTTCTGGGAGGAGCGCGGCTACCACAACATCGGCGACCCGTGGAAGGAGCAGCGCTACTCCTACCAGGAGGAGCCCGGGGAGGGTCCCGAGCTGTGACTCCCGGCGCCCGCCGTCAGTGATGGTGGGCGTGCACCACCGCGTGGCCCTTGCCGCGGCCGATCATCCACTTGTTGACGGGTGTCGTGACCACGAAGGCGATCACCAGGGACAGGGCGAGGGAGGTCCAGAACAGCGCGTCGGCGAGTTCCGCGTCCATCGCGTCCGGCCACAGCGCGATCACGCCGTTGTCGATGAGTTCCATCACGGCGATCGACACGGTGTCCGCGGCCAGCGCCACCCGCAGGGCCGCCCGGAAGCCGAGGCCCGCCCGCAGTACTCCGCGCAGGGTGAGCGAGTAGCCGAAGAAGAAGGCGAGCACGATCGCCAGGACGGTCGTCGGGGCGTTGCCCCAGCCGAGCGCGGTGCCGATCACCATGCCGAGCACCTCACCGATGGCGCACCCGGTCAGGCAGTGCAGGGTGGCCTGCGCGGCCATGGCCCAGCCGGCCGGGGAGCGCCCGTGGCCCGCGTGGCCGTGCGCCGCGGGGTCGTGCGCCGCGGGGTGGTGTGCCGTGCTCCCGTGCGCCGTGTGCTGATGCGCGGCGTCCTGATGCGCGGTGTCCCGATGTGCCGTGTGCTGATGCGCCGCCGTCGCGTGCGCCTGGTGCGCCTCGTGCGCGTCGTGGTCCATGGCTTGCCCCCAATGCCGGGTGACGGTTTCTGTACCGGACAGGAACCAGATACCCCTAGGGGGTATTCCCACGCGTCAGGAGTCGCGGAGTTTCTTCAGCCGCTCCACGTCCGCCGCGTGCCCCTCCTTGCCGCCGGGCGTCTCGATGACCAGCGGTACGCCCGCGGTCGCGGGGTGGGTCGTCAGCGCGCGGAACGGATCCTCGCCGATGTGGCCGGCGCCGATGTTCGCGTGCCGGTCCTTGTGGGCGCCCACCACGTCCTTGGAGTCGTTGGCGTGGATCAGCTTCAGCCGGCCCTCACCGACCGTCTCCACCAGCAGGTCCAGCGTCCGGTGCATGCCGTCGGGACCGGTCAGGTCGTGGCCCGCCGCGAACACGTGACAGGTGTCCAGGCAGACGCCCAGCTTCGGATGGGAGTCCAGCGCCTCGAAGTACGGCGCGAAGTCCGCGGTCCGCGAGCACAGGGAGGCGCCCTGTCCCGCGGTCGACTCCAGCAGCAGGTACGGATCGTCGTCGTGGGTCAGTTCGTCGAGCAGCGGCAGCAGGCGCTCGCGCACCTGGGCCAGGGCCACGGCCCGCTCCCGGCCGCCGGTCGCGCTGCCGGTGTGCACCACCACGCCGAGCGCGCCGATCTCCCGCCCGCGCCGCAGGGAGTGCCGCAGCGACCGCACCGAGTTCTCCACCGTCGCCTCGGTGTGCGAGCCGAAATTGATCAGGTACGGGGCGTGGACGTACGCCGGGATCGACCGCGCCGCGCACGCCGCACGGAACTCCTCGTCCTGTCGCGGGTTGCCGGCGGGCGTGGCCCAGCCGCGCGGGTTGGCGACGAAGACCTGCACGGCCTCGGCCCCGAGGTCGCGGGCGTAGGCGAGCCCGACGGTGTTCAGACCGCCGGCCACGGGGACGTGGCTGCCGACGGGGTTGCGGGCGGGACCGGGGCGCTGGCTGTTCACCCGTTCAGGGTGCCACGCCGCCGGTCCCGCGCCGTCAGCGGATCCGGATGGTGATCGTCGATCCCTTGGGCGCCGTCTCGCCGCCCGCCACGGACTGGCCCTGGACCGTGTCGCCGAACAGGCCCAGCAGCCCGCGGTCCTCGTCGACCTTGAAGCCGGCCGCCTCCAGCGCCTTCGTCGCGTCGTCGACGCTGTCGCCGGTCACGTCCGGGACCTCGACCATCTCCGGGCCCTTGGACACGGTGAGCGTCACCGTGTCGCCCTCGGCGAGCTGCTTGCCGCTCGCGGGGGTCTGCGCGGCGACCTGGCCCTTGTCGTACTCGGAGTTGATCTGCACGGCCGCGACCTTGACCTTCAGGCCCGCGGCCGCCAGGTCCGCCTTCGCCTTCGCCAGGTCCTCGCCGGTGACGTCGGGGACGTCGACCGGGCTGCCCTTGCTGACGGTCAGCGCGATCGCCGAACCCGCGTGCCGGCTGCTGCCCGCCTCCGGGTCCGTGGAGATCACGAAGCCCTTGGGAAGGGTGTCGCTGAACGCGCCGGTGACCATGCCCGGTTCCAGCCCCCCGGCCTTCAGCCGGGCCTTCGCCCGGTCGAGCCGGTCGCCCTGCAGGTCGGGCACCCGCACCATCTCCGGGCCGTCGGAGATGGTGAGCGACACCGAGGCGTTGTCCCGGACGCGGGCGCCGGGCGCCGGGTCCGAACTGATCACCGTGCCCCGCTTCACGGTGTCGCTGTAGGCGTGTCTGACCTTCCCGAGGTCGAGGCCGGCCCGCTGCAACTGCTGGGTGGCCTGCGTCTGGGTCTTCGCCAGCACCGCCGGGACCCTGGTGAACTGGCCGGAGTTGATGTACCAGACGCCCGCGGTGACGCCGAGGACCAGCAGCACGGCCGCGACGACCATGAGCGGGCCGCGCCCCAGCAGCCCCGGGCGGCGCCGCGGCGGCAGGGGCGGCGGCGACTGCAGCCGGCTGGTGTGCTGCACGGGCCCGGCGGGACCCGCGCCGTCCCCGCCGGCCGGGAGCGGCCACGGCGGGGTTCCTCCCGCGGGGGCGAGGCCGGGTGCGGGGGAGGTCAGCGGGCGCGGGATGACGCTCGTACGGTCGTCGGAGATGTCGCGGTCCTCCGGGCCGAGGGCCCCCGGCGGGACGGCGTCCAGCTGGTCCGCGCTCAGCGCGCCGCGCGCCTGACGGGCCAGCGCGAGCAGCGCCACCGCGTCGTGCGGCCGGACGTCGGGGGTGCGGGCGGTGGCCGACGCGACCAGCTGGTCCAGCGCGTACGGCAGCCCCGGCACGGCGGCGGACGGCGGCGGCACGTCCTCGTGGAGGTGCTTGAACAGCACGGTGGCAGTCGAGTCGCCGGCGTGCGGACGGTCACCGGTCAGCATCTCGTACAGGACGACACCGCACGCGTACACGTCGACCCGGGTGTCGGCGGTGCCGTGCTCGATCTGCTCCGGCGCGAGATAGGAGGCGGTGCCGAGCACGGTGCCGTTCGTGCTGGTGACCGTGTCCACGGCGCGCACCAGGCCGAAGTCGGCGACCTTGACCCGGCCGTCGTCCGCGATCAGTACGTTCTCCGGCTTCATGTCCCGGTGCACGAACCCGGCGCGGTGCGCGGCGCCGAGCGCGGCCAGCACCGGCTCCAGGATGTCCAGCGCGGCGCGCGGCTGCAGCGCCCCGCGCTCGCGCAGCACGTCGCGCAGGGTGCAGCCGGGCACGTACTCCATGGCGAGGTAGACGTACGACCCGTCGGCGCCCTGGTCGAAGACCTGCACGACGTTGGGGTGCGCGAGCCGTGCGACCGACTTCGCCTCCCGGATGAACCGCTCGACGAAGGAGCCGTCGGCCGCGAGTGTCGGGTGCATCACCTTGAGCGCGAGCACGCGGTCGAGGCGGGTGTCCAGGGCCCGGTAGACCGTGGCCATCCCGCCGACCGCGATCCGCGCGTCCACGCGGTAGCGCCCGTCGAGCACCTGCCCGACCAATGGGTCCTGAAGGGTCGTATCCACGCAGGTGAGTGTACGAGCCGCAATCGACACGGCCGCCGGTTCACCCGATCCGGGTACGGAATGCAGCAGACCTGTGACTGTTGTGCGACGAGAACGCGGTGGTGCTCAGAACGCGGGGCGTTCGGGATCCAGCCGGGCTCGTCCCCCGGTGGGTGAGGAGGCCTCGGCGAAGTGGCGTCGCGGGATGCGTCCGGCCCGGTACGCCAGGCGTCCCGCCTCCACCGCGTGCCGCATCGCCTGCGCCATCAGCCGCGGCCGGTGCGCCCGGGTCACCGCCGAGGCGAGCATCACGCCCGCGCACCCCAGCTCCATCGCCAGCGCCGCGTCCGAGGCGGTGCCGGCGCCCGCGTCCAGGATCACCGGCACCCGCGCGTGCTCGGTGATCAGCTGGAAGTTGTGCGGGTTGCGGATGCCGAGCCCGGAGCCGATCGGTGAGCCCAGCGGCATGATCGCCGCGCAGCCGGCGTCCTCCAGCTTCCGGGCGAGGACCGGGTCGTCGTTGGTGTACGGCAGCACGGTGAACCCGTCGTCGACCAGCGTCTCGGCCGCCTCCAGCAGCTCGATCGGGTCGGGCAGCAGGGTGCGCTCGTCGGCGATGACCTCCAGCTTGACCAGGTCGGTGCCGAGTGCCTCGCGCGCGAGGCGGGCGGTGAGGACGGCCTCCCGGGCGGTGAAGCAACCCGCCGTGTTCGGCAGCACCCGGATGCCCAGCCGGGTGAGCACGTCCAGCACCGAGCCGTGCACCGAGGGGTCCACGCGCCGCATGGCGACCGTGGTCAGCTCCGTGCCGGACGCCACCAGGGCGCTCTCCAGCACTTCCAGGCTGGGGGCACCGCCGGTGCCCATGATCAGGCGGGACGTGAAGGACGTGCCGCCGAGGACGAAGGGGTCGTCGGCCATGGGTCAGCCTCCTTGGACGGCGGTGAGGACCTCGACGCGGTCCCCCTCGGCGAGGGGGGTCGACGGCCACTGCGCGCGCGGGACGACGGTTTCGTTGAGGGCGGCGGCCACCCCGGAGGACGCCGGGGCGAGTGCCCTCACCACGGTGTCGAGAGCCGTTCCGGGAGGGACCTCGCGGAGTTCGCCGTTGACCGAGATGTTCATGCGGGCTGCTCCGTGCGGGCGAACCGCCGCGGGGTGAAGGGGCGTGCCTCCTCGGGGAGTTCGCCGGTGGTCAGGACGTGCGCCAGGGCGTCGCCGGTGACCGGGGCGAGCAGCACGCCGTTGCGGTGGTGCCCGGTGGCCAGCAGCAGCCCGGGCAGCCCGCTCGGGCCGAGCAGCGGCGCGTTGTCGGGGGAGCCGGGGCGCAGCCCGGCCCGGGTCTCGGTCAGCGGCAGCTCGGTGATGCCGGGGACCAGCTCGTGGGCGTCGCGCAGCAGCTCGTACACCCCGCCCGCGGTGACCGTGGTGTCCCAGCCCAGCTCCTCGCTGGTCGCACCGACCACCAGCTCGCCGTCCTCGCGCGGCACCAGGTAGACGTGGCTGCCGCGCACCATGGCCCGGACGGTACGGCTGAGGAACGGCGCGTACCGTCGCGGCACGCTCAGCCGGAGCACCTGCCCCTTGACCGGCCGCACCGGCGGCAGCACGTCGTCCGGGACGCCCGCGAGCCGTCCGCTGAGGCTGCCGGCTGCCAGTACCACCCGGTCCGCCGCCAGCGCGGTGCCGTCCGCCGCGGTGACGCCGACGGCCCGGTCCCCGGCGCGGTCGAGGCGCTCGGCCCACACCCGGTGGAAGACCACGCCCGCCCGCTCGCAGGCGGCCACCAGCGCGCGGGTCAGCCGCCGCGGGTCGATCTGGTGGTCGCCGTCGACCCGGAGGCCGCCGCGCACGCCCGGCGCGAGCATCGGCTCCAGACGCCGGCACTCGCGCCCCGACAGCCATTCCGACCGCAGACCGGACTGCTGCTGCAGGGCGTGCAGTTCGCGCAGGTGGGCGCGGTCGTCGGCGTCCAGCGCGACGGCGAGCGTGCCGCACCGGCGGTAGCCGAGGTCGTGGCCCGTGAGGTCGGCGAGCTCGGCCGCGAAGTCCGGGTAGCGGCGGGCCGAGGCGAGGTTGAGGCCGAGCAGGGTCTGCTCGCCGTGGTGCAGTTCGGTGACCGCTGCCAGCATGCCGGCCGCCACCTGGGCGGCCCCGCCGCCCGGTTCCGGGTCCACCACGGCGGTGGCGAAACCGCGCTGCGCGGCGCGCCAGGCCGTGACCAGGCCGATGATCCCGCCCCCGACGACGAGGACGTCTGACGTACGTGACGGCATGGGCGTCCAGCCCCTCCCTTCGCCGGCATGACCCGGATCAGGTTCGTACGGTCGGAGGCCGCCAGCCTCCCTCTCAGCCCGGTGCGTCCGGGCTCCCGCGAGTGCTTGTACGGTGGCCACCCTAGCCCGCGCCCCGTCGCCCTCGTAAGGGAGCCTTCCCCATGCCGCGCTCGCTGGACGGCCTCGTCCTCGCACCGGTCGCCGACCAGGCCGCCGGCCAGGTGGGCACCCGGACCCGTTTCACCTACCACGAGGCCGACGGCGCCGTCTGGGCCGAGTACGCGGGCGGCGACGTCGTACGCGGCCGTCTGGTGGGTACCCGGGAAGGTGACCGGCTCGACTTCCGCTACGTGCAGCTGACGAACGACGGCACGACGGCCTGCGGGCACTGCGTGTCGGCGGTCGTGGAGCTGCCGGACGGCCGGGTGCGCCTGGAGGAGACGTGGGAGTGGGAGTCCCGGCCGGGCAGCGGCACCAGCGTTGTGGAGCAGGTCACTGACGGGAACCGCGACTGACGTGACGTCAGGTGTCTATGGTGATCAGGTGAGCGAGCAGACGCAGGAACGGCAGGCACCCCCGCAGCGGCGAGTCGTCGTGGCCGGCGCGGGCATGGCCGGCGTGCAGACCGCGGTGGCCCTGCGCGAACAGGGCTTCGCCGGGCCGGTGACCCTCATCGGCGCCGAGCCCCACCAGCCTTACGACCGGCCGCCGTTGTCCAAGGCCGTCCTGCTCGGCAAGGCCGAGGGGTCCGCCTTCGACGTCGACTTCGAGGCGCTCGGCATCGAACTGCGGCTCGGGCGCGAGGTGCTGGGCGTCCGGGTCGGCGACCACGAACTCGACACCGCCGAGGGGCCGGTGCCGTACGACGTCCTGGTCCTCGCGACCGGTGCCGAGCCGGTGCGGCTGCCGCAGGCCCAGGGGGTGCCCGGCGTCCATCTGCTGCGCACCCTGGACGACGCCGAGCGGCTGCGGCCGGTGCTCGCCCGGCAGCACGACGTGGTGGTCGTCGGCGCGGGCTGGATCGGCGCGGAGTTCGCCACGGCGGCGCGCGAGGCGGGCTGCGCGGTGACCGTCGTGGAGGCCGCCGACCGGCCGCTCGCGGGCGCGCTGCCCGCCGAGGTGGCCGCCCGGATGGCCTCCTGGTACGCCGACGCGGGCGCCGTGCTGCGCACCCACGCGCGCGTGTCGCGGGTCGAGCCCGGCGAGGTCGTCCTCGACGACGGCACCCGGCTGACCGCGGGCGCCGTCGTGGTCGGCATCGGCGCGCGCCCCGCCACCGGCTGGCTCGGCGGCTCGGGGATCGTGCTCGGGGCGCACGGCGAGGTCGTCGCCGACGACGGCCTGCGCACCTCGGCGCCGGACGTCTACGCGGTCGGCGACTGCGCGTCCTTCCCCTCCCGCAGGTACGGGGAGCGCCTGCTGGTGCACCACTGGGACAACGCCCTGCAGGGCCCGCGCACGGTGGCCGCGAACATCATCGGCGAGGAGCCCGCCGTCTACGACCCGGTGCCGTACTTCTGGTCCGAGCAGTTCGGCCGGTTCGTGCAGTACGCCGGTCACCACGCGGGCGCCGACACGACCCTGTGGCGGGGCGACCCGTCCGGCCCGAGCTGGTCCGTGTGCTGGCTGCGCGACGGCCGCCTGGTGGCGCTGCTGGCGGTGGGCCGGCCCAGGGACCTGGCGCAGGGCAGGCGCCTGATCGAGGCGGGCACGCCGATGAACCCGGACCTGCTGGCGGACGCGAGCAAGCCGCTGAAGGCCGCCACCGCTTAGCCGGGACGGTGGACCGCAGCCGGGACCACCCGGTCGGACGGGAGCCGGGACCACCTGGTCGGACGGGCCTGGCTTCCGACTGTCGGTGCGGGATGGCAGGCTTGTTCCCGTGACCGAGATTGACGCAAAGATCGATGCTCTCGTCCCCGCCTGGCTCACCCTCCCCGACATCGCCGAAATGCTCGGCGTCGAGGTGACACGTGTGCGGCAGCTGGTCAAGGAGGGCCAGCTCATCGCCGTACGCCGTGGTGAGAACCGCGCGCTGCACGTCCCCGCCGCCTTCATCGACGGGGACAAGGTCGTCAAGGGCCTGACCGGCACCCTGACGCTCCTGCGGGACGACGGCTTCACGGACGAAGAGATGATCGAGTGGCTCTTCACCCCCGACCCGACCCTGCCCGGCACCCCCGCGCAGGCTCTGAGCGAGAATCGCGGCACGGAGGTGAAGCGTCGCGCCCAGGCGCTCGCCGTCTGATCAGTACGGGCCACCAGCAGGCCACCAGCAAGACGACGAGCGAGACGACGAGCAGGCCGACGAACAGGCCGACCGGCAGACCTGCCGGAGGACGAACAGCAGGCTGAACACCGTCCGGTGTCCGGGCCGGGGCCGAACCGGCCCCGGCGCGGTCCCGGCGCGGCCGGAAGCGGCCCGCCGGGACCGTCCCGGCCCGCACGCCGCCGACAACGGGGGGACACCACCATGCCCGACACCGCCGCCACCGACGACGCCCGCGCGCGGCTCGCCGACGCCCGCGTCTACCTCTGCACGGACGCCCGCAGGCGCCAGGGCGACCTGCCCGAGTTCCTGGACGCGGTCCTGGCCGGCGGCGTCGACATCGTCCAGCTGCGGGACAAGGGCATGGAGGCGGCGGAGGAGCTGCGGTGGCTGGAGGTGTTCGCCGACAAGTGCCGCGAACACGGCAAGCTCCTCGCGGTCAACGACCGCGCCGACGTGGCCCACGCAGCCCGCGCCGCGCATCCCGCGGGCCCCTCGGTGCTCCACCTCGGCCAGGGCGACCTCCCGGTCCCCGCGGCCCGCGCGATCCTCGGCGACGACGTCCTCATCGGCCGCTCCACGCACGCGGAGGCCGAGGCGGAGGCCGCCGCCGTCCAGGAGGGCGTGGACTACTTCTGCACCGGCCCGTGCTGGCCCACCCCGACCAAGCCCGGCCGTCACGCGCCCGGCCTCGGTCTGGTGCGTCACACGGCGGCCCTCGGCACCGACCGCCCCTGGTTCGCCATCGGCGGCATCGACCTCGGCAACCTCGACGAGGTGCTCGACGCGGGCGCCCGCCGCGTGGTGGTCGTCCGCGCGATCACGCAGGCCGACGACCCGGGCGCGGCGGCGGCGGAGCTCGCCAAGCGGCTGCGGCAGCTGTAGCGGCACCGGTCGCAGCTGCGGCGGAACCGGTCGGCGGCCGCCGGGCCCCTGACGAGGGCGAATCTGTCCAAGGAGTGGACAACAAGTCGGCAAATCGGGCAAAAGGTCCAGGTTTGGTTGGGTGGTCCGCAGCCCCTGGTTAACCTGCGAGTATGGCCCTCGGCACCGCATCCACCAGGTCGGACCACGCTCGCACCGTGCGCGACATGCTCGCCACGGGCAAGACGACGTACTCCTTCGAGTTCTACGCCCCGAAGACCCCGAAGGGCGAGCGCAACCTGTGGACCGCGCTGCGCCGAGTCGAGGCGGTGGCCCCCGACTTCGTCTCCGTCACCTACGGGGCGGGCGGCTCGACCCGCGCGGGCACGGTCAAGGCGACCGAGGCGATCGCCTCCGACACCACGCTGACGCCGATCGCCCACCTCACCGCCGTCGACCACTCGGTCGCCGACCTGCGCAACATCATCGGGCAGTACGCCGACGCCGGGATCCGGAACATGCTGGCGCTGCGCGGTGACCCGCCCGGCGACCCGATGGGCGAGTGGGTGCCGCACCCGCGGGGCCTGACCTACGCCGCCGAACTCGTCGAACTCATCAAGGCGTCCGGCGACTTCTGCGTGGGTGTCGCCGCCTTCCCGGCGATGCACCCGCGCTCCACCGACTGGGACACCGACGTCCGCCACTTCGTCGACAAGTGCCGCGCGGGCGCGGACTACGCGATCACGCAGATGTTCTTCGATCCGGAGGACTACCTCCGGCTGCGCGACAAGGTCGCCGCCGCCGGCTGCGAGA
Source organism: Streptomyces sp. H51 (assembly GCF_035656535.1). Lineage (NCBI taxonomy): Bacteria > Bacillati > Actinomycetota > Actinomycetes > Kitasatosporales > Streptomycetaceae > Streptomyces > Streptomyces sp. H51. Next base: position 185,672 of record NZ_JAYMHD010000015.1, on the reverse strand, counting down.
CCCCGATCATCCCCGAGGTCATGCCGATCGGCAGCGTCAGGACGCTGGAGCGCATCCCGTCACTGACCAACGCCGCCTTCCCGGGCGCCCTGAAAGAGCGGATCCTCGCAGCGAAGGACGATCCCGCCGCTGTACGCTCCATGGGGATCGAATTCGCCACGGAGTTCTGCGCACGGCTGCTGGCCGAGGGAGTGCCCGGACTGCACTTCATCACGCTCAACAACTCCACGGCGACGCTGGAAATCTACGAGAACCTGGGCCTGCACCACCCCCCGCGGGCCTAGACCGGCCGCACGGGTGTACGACACACTCGTAGCGGCGACTGGGAGAGGGGCGTACATGGGCTATACGGTCCTCTACATCGCGTTCGGCATCGTCGCGCTGTGGCTGCTCGGTGAGGTGCTGCTGCAGTACAAGGCGCGCCTGCGCTGGAGGCTGATCGCGTTCGTCGGCTTCCTCGGCGTCGTGCTCGGGGTGATGATCCCGTCCGTCGTCGTCATCGGCCTGGGCGCGGCCGCCTTCGCGGTCGGACAGACCTACGTCACGCTGTCGTTCCGCCGCGGCTTCTCGTCCGGCTGGGCGGTCAAGCGCCCCGACGCGGACGCCGAAGGCGGCGGCAGCAAGCGCCGCCGCGGCCGGGTGGACCGTCAGGACCCGACGCCGGAGGTCTCCGACCCGGACGCGGCCGACGGCGGGTACGGCTCGCCTGCCGGGAGTGAACCCGCCTACGGCCAGGGCGACGACTACGACCGCGACGACGTCTTCACCCCCGTCCGCCAGGCCGAGCCCACCGCCGCCGAGACCACCGCGGTGTACGAGCCGCAGCCCCTGCCCGACGACACCGGCTCGTACGGCGTCTACGGCGACAACGGTTCGTACGCCGCCGCCGGCCAGGCCCAGGACCAGTACGCGACGGCCGACCAGGGCTACGGCTACGACGGCTACACGGGCTACGACCAGCAGCAGTACGGCTACGACGCCGGCGGCCAGCAGCAGTACGCCGCCTACTCCGACCCCTACATCGGCACCCAGTCCTACGGCGCCGGCTACGACGCGGGTTACGACCAGTACGGGCAGCAGGGCTACGGCCAGGACCAGTACGCAGGCGGCGGCTACGGCGGCGAGACCCCGCCCGGCGGCGTGTGGGTCCCGCAGCAGCGCACCGACGAGTCCTACGGCGACGGCCTCCCGCCGGAGCAGCCCTACCCCTACCAGGGCGACGACCAGGGACAGGGCCAGGGGCAGGGGCAGGGCAACGGCTACGACGAGCAGTACCGCTACTGACCGCTGAGGACGTCCCGGCGGCGGGCGGCCCGCACCGCGGGGCGTCCGCCGTCGTTCACTGCGAGCCGCGGAACTCCGGTCCCTCCACGATCAGTCCGGCCACCAGCGCGCCCGACATGCCGGCGTGCGGCAGCCCCCCACCGGGATGAGACCAGCCGCCGACCCGGTAAAGCCCCGGCAGCCGGGTGGTGTTGGCCGGGTGCAGGAAGCGGCCCTCGCCCGCGGCGAGCGCCGGAGCGGACACGGCTCCTCCGGGGGCGCCGGTGGCCTCCTCGCCGTCGAGCGGAGTGCGCACCTCACGCCAGACCAGACGCTCGCGCAGCCCCGGAATCGCCGCCTCGGCCCCGGCGAGCACCAGGTCCGCGACGCGTTCGCGGGTCTCGGGGCGGCTCCAGTCGGCCTGCGCCGGCACCATCGCCGACACGACCGCCGACTCGTGGTCCGCGTCGGGACGCAGGCCCGGGTCGTCCGGCCGCAGCACCGTCACCGTGGGCCGTACCGTCTCCGTGAGCGGCAGGGGCTCGTCCGACCCGTACAGCCGGTCCAGTTCGGCCTCCCGGTCGGGGGTGTGCACGACCGTGCGGTGCGCCCCGCCTGCCTCGCGCGGCCCGCGCAGGGCCAGCAGCACCCCGAACCGCCCGGCGCGCGGCGCGCCGCGGTCCGCGGACACGTCGCCCGCGGCGTCCAGTTGACGCTCCGTCAGCGCGTGCAGCCGGGCGGGGTGCAGACCGGCGACCACGAAGTCCGCCTCCGCGACCGTACCCTCGGCGAGTTCCACGCCCGCCGCCCGGCCGTCCTTCTCCACGATCCGCGTGACCTCGGCGCCGAAGACGAACTCGACCCTCCGGGCCGTGCAGCGCTCGTACACCGCGCGCGCCAGCTCCCGCAGACCGCCGCGCACGTACCAGGTGCCGAAGGCGTGCTCCAGGTACGGCAGTACGGCCGCGCTCGCCGGGGTGACGCGCGGGTCGAGCCCGAAGGCCAGGGCGTGGCTCTCCAGCAGCGCGGCCAGCCGCGGGTCACGCAGCTCCCAGGCGCCGACCTCGGCGAGCGTGCCGGCCCGGCGGGTGCGCAGCAGCCGCTTGTGCGGGACGGCGGGATACGGTTCCCGCCCGGCCAGCACCGCCCAGTTCGGCCACAGCGGTTCCTCCAGCAGCGGCCGGCGCGTGCGGTCCCAGGCCTCGCGGGCGCGCACCAGGAAGTCGCCCCAGCGTCCGCCGGTACCCGCGCCGAGCGCCTCGTCCAGGGCGGCGACCACACCCGCCCGCGAGGCGTTCGGCAGTGCGACCTCGGTGCCGTCGGCGAAGACGTGCCGCGAGGACGGGTCGACCTGGACCAGCTCGACGCACGCCTCCAGCGGCTCCTTGCCCGTCTTGACGAACAGGTCCCGCCACACCGCGGGCAGCGGCAGCAGTCCGGGACCGGTGTCGAAGGCGAAGCCGTCCCGCTCGAAGCGGCCGACCCCGCCGCCGTAGGTCCCCGCCCGCTCGTACACCGTCACCCGGTGGCCCGCGACGGCCAGCCGGGCGGCGGCCGCCATCGCGCCCATCCCGGCGCCGATCACCGCAATCCGTCCCATGCCCGCGACTTTATCGACCACCCCCGACACCCCGGCCGCCGAGGTCGGCGCGGCGACCGGCCCGCCGGGCACCGGTCCCGGGGTCCGCGCGGGGAGCTGAGTACGCGTACCTAGGAGAGGAGATGAGTACGCGCGCGGATGGGGCCCGGCCCGCCGGGACGAGAGAGTGGGGGCACGGAGACGGGCACGGCCGCGGCACCGGCGACACGGGGCGCCGGAACGCGGCGGCCCGCGATCCGCTCCTTCCGTCGGCCGGTGCCGGCGGGAGCGAGGCACGGGGGACCCGGGGGAACGACCGCAACGGGGGAACACGGGGAACACGGGGGAACACGGGAAGGCGCCGGTCCGAGGCGGCCCGCGGGGGACGCGGCCACAGCGGACCGGCGCCTTCCCATGTCATCTCCGGCGTGTCATCTCTGACGTGTCATGCCCGGCGTGTCATCTCCGGCGTGTCGTCTCCGGGCGGTCACGTCCAGTGGCCGCTCACCCTGCCCTGCAGCAGCCTGGACAGCGACGCGTGGACGTCGTCCAGGGAGCGCTCCGGCTGGAACGACTGCCAGTCCAGCGCGGCCACCAGGACCATGCCGACCAGTGCGGCCGCGGTCAGCGGGACGTCGATCTCGTCGCTGAACTCGCCGCCCGCCACGCCCTCGCGCAGCACGTCCTCGATGACGGCGATCACCTGCTGCCGCACCACCATGAGGGTGGACTGCCAGGCGCGGTTGGTGCGCCACAGCTCGGCCACGTACAGCTGGGTGAAGGACGGGTAGCGGGCGATGAAGGCCAGCCCGGCGCGGATCATCGCGTCCAGGGCGTCGACCCTGCTGCCGCCGTCGCGCGCCGTCTGCTCGGCCGCCTCCTTCAGGGACGCGGTCAGCAGCCCCACGCCGTGCCGCAGCAGCTCCTCGAACAGGACGGACTTGCTCGCGAAGTTGTAGTAGACCGTGCCCTTCGCGACCCCGGCTCGCTCGGCGATCTCGTCCACCGTGGTGGCGGAGAAGCCCTGCTCGGCTATGAGCGTGACGGCCGCCTCGTAGAGCTTCTGGCGGGTGGCCTCGCGGCGCGTGCTGCCGCCCGTCGTGGCGCTGCTGCTTTCCATGGTCCCGATTCTCACAGGAACCGGGCGCGCGGCACTCCTCTTGCGGATCACAGGCTCAGCTCCGGGTGCAGCCGGGCGGGCGTCCACACCTGCCGGCGGCGCGCCGCCAGCGCGGTGAGGGCGAGGGAGCCCGCGGTGAAGACCACCAGCACGGCGCACGCCGTCCACACCGGCGCCAGGCCGCCGCCGGTGACGAGCCTCCTGAGCGCCTCGACGATGTAGCTCATCGGCAGGAAGGGGTGGACGGCGTTGAAGAAGCCGGGACTGGTCTGTACGGGGTAGGTGCCGCCCGCGGACGTCAGCTGCAGCATCAGCAGGGCGAGCACCAGGATGCGGCCCGCCGCGTCGAAGCGCGCGTTCAGCCATTGCACGATCGCCGCGAAGCACGCCGTCACCAGGAACAGGAAGCCCACCGTGCCGGCCGCCCGCGCCATCTGCAGGCCGATCGCCCAGTGCAGCACCGACATCAGGGCCGCGGTCTGCAGCACCCCGATCGCCACCACCGGCAGCCAGCCCGCGAACGCGATCCGCCAGGCCGAGGCGCCGGCGGCGAGCGCGCGCCGGTTCATCGGCGGGATCAGCATGTACGCCACCATCGAGCCCACCCACAGCGACAGCGGGATGAAGTACGGGGCGAAGCCGGTGCCGTAGTTGGGCGCCTTGTGCAGGTCCCGGGAGGCGAGCCGCACGGGATCGGCCATGACCTCGGTGCGCCGGTCGCGGTCCTTCTCGTCGTAGTCCGGGATCTTCGCGGCGCCGTCGTGCAGTCCGCCGGCGAGTTTGCCGGAGCCGTCGACGAGCTTGTACAGGCCGCCGTTCAGGGTCTCGGCGCCCGACTTCAGCCTGCCGACGCCCTTGTCGAGGTCCGCCGCGCCGCTGTCGGCCGTGCCGAGCCCCTTGTGCAGCTGCTTCGCGCCCGCGGCGACCTGTCCGGCGCCCTCGTTCAGCTTGTCGATCTTCTTGACCGCGTCGTCGAGGTCCTCGGACAGGTGCGGGGCGCGGTCGGCGAGTGCCTGGGCCTGCTCCTGGAGGACGGCCAGCCGGGCGTCGAGCTTCTTCAGGTCGCCGTCCTGGTCGCCGACCAGCGTGTTCACGTCGTCGGCGACCGTCGCCACGTCCGCGGCCGCGTCCCTTGCCTTCTTCAGGTCCGGGCAGGCGGCGTCCGGCGGTGCGGCGTCCTCGCAGCGCGCCGTGTAGACGCGGTCCAGCGTGCGGGAGGCCGTGCGGGCGCCCTCCGCGGCGGCCGGCGCCGTCTTCACCAGAGTGGAGAGGTGCTCGCGGACGATCTTCGCGGAGTCGGCGACGAGCTGGGCGGTGTCCCCGATGCTCTTCTCGTTGTCCTTCAGGAAGGGCCCCACCTTCGCGTCGACCGCGTCGACCTTGTCCGCGAGCGTCTGCGTGCCGTCCGCGACCTGCCGGGAGCCGTCCTGGAGGTCGCCCGCGCCCTTGTCGAGCTTCTTCAGGCCCTTCGCCAGCCTGCCGCTGCCGTCCTTGGCGTCCTTCAGCCCGTCGGCCAGGGCCTTGGAGCCCTTCTCCGCCTTGTCGATGCCGCTCTTGAGCTTGTCGGCGCCGCCGGCGGCCCTCACGGTCGCGCCGTGGATGTCGGAGAAGGAGATGAAGATCCGGTCCAGGTACGACCGTGACGTCCTGGTGGACGCGGCCCGGCGGACCTCGCTGAAGACCGTCCGCGAGATCTGTCCGACGATGTAGTTGTTCGCGTCGTTGGTCCGTACCTGGAGCGCGCCCGTCTCGGGGGAGTCGCCGGCGCTGGAGGCGACGCGCCGGCTGAAGTCGGCCGGCAACGTCAGCGACAGGTAGTACGTGCCGTCCTCCACGCCCGCGCGTGCCTGGGCCGCGCTCACCTCGTGCCAGTCGAACGTCCTGCTCTCGCGCAGGCCCTCGGCGATGTCGTCGCCGGCCGTGATCCGCCTGCCGTCCGCGGTGGCGCCCTCGTCGGCGTCGACGAGCGCCACGGGGATGCGGTCCAGGCGCCCGTAGGGGTCCCAGAAGGACCACAGGTACAGGGCGCCGTACAGCAGGGGCAGCACCAGCAGCGCCACCAGGGCGGCCCGCGGCAGCCTGCCGCGGCCGAAGCGGCGCAGCTCAAGCGCGGCCAGTCGCGGCGAGCGCATCGGCCTCCTCCTTCCCGCGGGCGGCGGCGGATCCCCCGGTGGCCACCTTGACCGTGTCCCCGGCGTCCCCGGGCGCCTCGCTGCACACCGCCACGACCGTGGTGCCGGCCTCGGCGATCGACCTCAGCAGCGCCCACACCTGGACCCGCTCGGCGTCCGAGAGCTTCAGGTCGGTGTCGTCGACGCCGAGCAGGCCCGGCCGGCCGATCAGCGCGAGGGCGACGGACAGCCGCAGCGCCTCCAGACGCTCCAGGTCCCGTACGGTGGTACGCGTGCCCTTGGGCAGGGTGCGGGGGTCGAGACCGGCCGCGTCCAGCGCGGCGTCGATCCGCAGTCCGGCCCGCAGGGCCCGTTCGCCGCGCGGTTGCAGCAGCCCGCGCAGCGAGTCGCCGAACCGCCGCTGCAGCAGCGCCCGTTCGCCCAGGTGCTCGCCGACGGTCAGCGCCGGGTCGAGGTCGGTGACCCCGGCGACGTGCGCGAGCCCGCCGGCCTGCCGCACGGCCGCCATCTGCTTCGGCAGCCGCCACTCACCCACCAGGGCCGACCCCTCCGTCGGCTTCATCCGGCCGGTGAGCGTGAGCAGCAGGCATGTGCGGCCGGAGCCCGACGGTCCCTCGACCGCGATCAGTGAGCCGGGCTCCGCCTCGAACGTGACGTCGCGGAAGGCCCAGCCGCGCGGGCCCCTGACCCCGAGGCCGTGTGCCGTGACTCCCAGGCCGCCATCCGTGGCCCCGGTGGCCGTGATTCCGGTGGCTCCCGTGGCCGTGATTCCGGTCGCCGTGGCTCCGGTTCCGGGCATGGTCCTCCCCCCTCCCCATTATTTGAACTGACTGGTCAGTGCAAAAACTAGTCCGAACTTCAGATCGATGCAAAAGCCCAGGTCGCAACGGATTGTCAGTGGCATACCGCACGATGGGCACATACGGCATCCCGTAACAGGGCATGCCGTCCGTAGACGACAGGAGGTTCGTCATGGCCAGCTACCACGCAGCCGCCGCCCGTCGGCGCCGCGCCACCGGCCCTGCCCCCTCACTGACCGGACCGGCGAGCGACGTTCACCCCGTGCTGCGCCGGGCCACCGCCCCGCCCGCGGCCCTGGACCTGCTCGCCCAGGCCCGCGCCGGACTCGACGAGGCCGCCGTCCTGGAGACGCCGAACGAGCGCTACGCGACGGCGCATCTCGCCGCCCTGCGCACCGCCGCCGCGGTGCTCGCCGCCCGCGGACGCCCGGAGAGCAGCGCCCGGCGCCGGGCCCGCATCCGGAGCGCCTGGGAAGTGCTCCCCGAGATCGCGCCCGAACTCGCCGAGTGGAGCGCGCTGTTCGCCTCCGGCGCCCGGCGCCGCGCGCTGGCCGAGGCCGGCATCCAGGGCGCGGCCAGCCGCCGGGACGCCGACGACCTGATACGCGACGTGGCGATGTTCCTGCGCCTCGTCGAGCGCATGCTCGTCCTGCAGCCCGTCCTGCCGCAGCCGCGCCAGGACGCCGACCGCCCGGACAACGGCCCGGACGGCCCCCGCGACATGCCCGACGCGGGATGAGCGGCGTCCGCCGGTGCGCGGCGCGGCCGGGCACGCCACCGCGGTGACCAGGGACGGCGGACAGGCAATAGGGTGGAAGACGCCTGAGGCCTTACCGTCCCGCCACCCCGGGCCGGGAAGGCAGCCCGTTCGCTCCGCCCCGCACAGGCGGTGCCGCGCCGAGGAGTCAACTGCCGTGTCGGACCCGATGCGCCCGCCCGTCTCCCACCAGCACGCCCACACCGCGTCGCTGCGCTCCGATCCCCCTCGGCCGCGTGCCTCGCTGCGTACCGCCGTGGTCTGGGAGGTCCTCCAGGACGCCCTGGACCGCCTGGTCAAGACCACGGGACGGCAGACGCTGGACGTCCTCGACACCGGAGGCGGCAGCGGCAGGTTCGCGGTGCCCGTCGCCGGCCTCGGCCATCAGGTCACCGTCGTGGACCCCAGCCCCAACGCCCTGTTCGCACTGGAGCGCCGGGCCGCCGAGGCCGGCGTCGCCGACCGCGTCCGGGGCGTCCAGGGCGACGCCCACGGCCTGTTCGACGTGGTCGAGCGCGGCGGCTACGACGTGGTGCTGTGCCACGGCGTCCTGGAGTACGTCGACGACCCGGCCGAGGGCCTGCGCAACGCGGTCGCCGCCCTGCGGTCCGAGGGCGTCCTGAGCCTGCTCGCCGCCGGTCTGGGCGGCGCCGTCCTCGCCCGCGCCCTCGCGGGCCACTTCAAGGAGGCCAAGCAGGCCCTGGAGGATCCGGCCGGCCGCTGGGGCCAGGGCGACCCGATGCCGCGCCGCTTCACCGCCGGGCAGCTCACCGAGCTGGTCGAGGGCGCGGGCCTGCGGGTGGGCGCGGTGCACGGCGTGCGGGTCTTCGCCGACCTCGTGCCCGGAGTGCTCGTGGACACCGAGCCGGGCGCCCTGGAAGCCCTGCTGAAGCTGGAGGAGGCGGCGGCCGAACTGCCCGCCTTCCACTCCGTGGCCACGCAGCTGCACGTGCTGGGTGAGACGCGGGGGACCGGAGAGGCCTGAGTACCTGCGGTGCCGCGCCGCTGATCAGGGACTTGTGTGCGGATGGTGTACGCCACAGGCCACCCGATCGGGCGGTCGGCGCCGTATGATCGGAGGAGACCACCCGGCATGACGGGTCGGCCGCTGGGGAATGGAAGACTCAGCGAGCCGGGACGTCCATGGCGGGTTCCGGTTGGCCAATTGGCGCAGAGGGGCGGGTTTCACGGGGGCGATTCCCTGCCTATCCTGAAGGGACCCCCGGGTCGCCCCGGCGACTGCACGATGAGGAGGACTCCGTGCCGCTCTCGGAGCACGAGCAGCGCATGCTCGAGCAGATGGAGCGAGCGCTGTACGCCGAAGATCCCAAGTTCGCGTCGGCGCTCGAGGGAAGCGGGCTGCGTACGTACACCCGGCGGCGGGTCTACCAGGCGGTCGCGGGCTTCCTCGTAGGTATCGCGCTCCTCATGGCTGGAATGGTCGCGAAGCAGGTCTGGCTCAGTGTGGTGGGGTTCCTCGTCATGCTGGGCTGTGCGGTGCTCGCCGTGACCGGCTGGCGCAAGGCCCCCAAACCGGGCGAGCACCCCGCCGGCGCGCCGCACGGGCGCCGTCAGGGCCGGCCGAAGCGCTCCATGATGGACCGCATAGAAGAGCGCTGGCAGCGGCGTCGCGACGAGCAGGGCCACTAGCCCGCTCCCGGCCGACGCCTCCGCAGACATCCCTGAGGGGGTGACCACCACGGTGGTCACCCCCTCAGCCATACCCCGGCCCCGCCACCCCACCGAGGGCACGGAAGCCCGCCCGCACACGCAGGCGCGGCATCACGGCGCCCGTGGCCCGGGATCCGTGGTCCGGCGCCCGTGGCCCGTGGCCGGGCGGCGTGGTCCAGCGCCTGTCGCCCGGCGTCGGCGAGTCGGCGGCTGCCGGTTCGCGGTCTGCCGGGGCGGTGCGCGGGGCGTCGGTGGTCAGTTGGTGTGTTGGCCTGAGGGGCGGCGGGACACAGTGGACCAGCGGTCGGCGGTGCGGGTCTTCAGGGCTGTCCATCGGTCGGTGAGTTCCCACACGGCGCGGACGGCCGAGCGGGGCGCGATCACCGCCCGTACCCGCGTGGTGCGGCCGACCCGGGAGCGCAGAGCCGCGCGCATGCGGTGGACGGCGTCGGGAAGGCCCGGCACGGCCTGCGGGCGGGGAGCGAACAGGACCTGCTCCACGGCGCCCGCGACCTGGTGCACCGATTCCGCCGCCGTCGGGTCCAGCTGCCCGAGCCGTACGATCCGCGCGGCGGCCTTGCGCGGGGTGAGCGCGTCGTCCGGCACGATGCCGTAGTCCCAGGCGGTGTCGACGAGCTCGCGCCAGACGGCCAGGACATGGCGCGCGGCCGCCTCCGCCGCGTCCCCGGCATCCGGCTCGATTCCGCCCGACGCGGCGTGCTGGGCGGACGCCAGCCGCACCGAGCGCCGTCGCAGCCGCCAGACCATGGGCAGCAGCGGCACGGCGACCACCAGCAGGCCGAGCAGCGCCCAGCCGCCGATCCGGTACCAGGGCGGGCCGGCGTCGTCCTTCTGCGTCGGCCCCGTCGGCAGCGCGTTGCCGCACGCCTCCAGCTTCTTCTCCTCCGCCCCGCAGCCGGCACTCGCCGAGGGCTCCGCCGACGCGGACGCGCCCGCCGACTGCGAGGGCCGCGCCACGTCGGGGAGACTGTTGCCCGGCGTGTCCGTCTGCGTGTACGAGGGAGTCGACCCCCGGTTCGGGGTCGGCTCGAAGCGGGTCCAGCCCACGCCCTCGAAGTACAGCTCGGGCCAGGCATGGGCGTCCTTCAGCCCCACCGACACCGAGCCGTCCGCCTGCGGTGTCCCCGGCGCGAAGCCCACCGCGACCCGGGCCGGTATGCCGAGGCTGCGGGCCATCGCCGCCATCGCGAAGGAGAAATGGACGCAGAAGCCCTGCCTGTCCTTCAGGAAACGGGCTATCGCCTGCGGCCCGGTGCCGACCTGCACCCGGGTGTCGTAGTCGAAACCGCCGGTCACGGCGAAGTAGTCCTGGAGCCTGACCGCCTGCTCGTAGTGGCTCGTCGCACCGTCGGTGACCTCGCGGGCGGTCCGGGCGACCACCGCGGGCACGGAGTCCGGCAGCTTGGTGTACTCGCGCTTCAGCTCCGCGGACGGCTCGGGCGCCTCGGCGAGCTGCTGCGCCGTCGGCTCCACGCCCAGGCTCTTGACCAGGTAGGTCCTGCCCCGGGTGGTCTGGCCGTGATCGCCGACCAGTGTCATGCCGACCGGTTCGTAGCGCCACTTGCCGTCGATCTCCACACCGCTGGGCGGGTAGGGCATCGGCAGCCAGTCCTGGGCGTACCAGTCGGCCGCCGTGATACGGGTCAGGATCTGCGTGCGCCGCACGTCCGCGCCGAGGCCGGCCGGCGTCGGGAACTCGTCCGGCACACCCTCGATGTGCCGCTTGGCCGGCTTCCACGTGCTGCCGTCGAAGTCGTCGAGGGAGACGATCCGCAGGTACAGGTTCGAGATGTCGTCGCTGTTGGTCCTCAGGGACAGGACCTGACGGTCCGAGTCCACGTTCAGGCTGTCGCGCAGCGACACCAGCGGGTTCACCGCGGAGATCGTGCCGCCGCTCCCGCTGCCGGAGCCCACACCCGTGCCGGCGCCGTCCAGCAGACCGCCGTTCATCGCGGGCAGGGCCAGCGGCACCGCGAGGGCGATGCCCAGCGCGACCGCGCCGATGCGCCGTCCGGTGCGGACCGGCGCCACCGCGCCGCTGTCCCGGCCGGGCGTGCGCTGCACGGTGGCGAAGACGCGGCCCCACTGAGAGAGCCGGTCCCGGCCCTCGGCCAGCAGCAGCATCAGGTAGCCCGCGGCGGCGACCAGGAACCACAGCCAGTCGGCGCCGCCGTCGGACAGACCCGCGGCGACCGAGTACAGCGCCAGCAGCGGCAGTCCGGCCGGGGCCGCGCTGCGGAACGTCACGGCGACGGTGTCCACCGCGAGGCCGATCACCAGGACCCCGCCGATCAGCATCAGCCGTATGCCGGCGGACGTCAGCGGCGCCGGGACGGCGTACCGCGCGATGTCGTCGGCGCCCTGCCGCAGCAGGTCGGCGAAGTGGCGGAAGGCCTCCGGACCCGGGACGAACCCGGCCACGGCCTGCGCCCGCGCGAAGACCAGGGTCAGCAGCATCAGCGTCACCAGCGCCTGCGCCGCGACGGTCAGCGGCCGGGCCAGCGGCACCCGCCGGGTCGCCGCGCCCACGCCCGTCTGCACCGCCAGCAGGACGGCCGCCTGCAGGATCCAGGTGGCCGGGTCGACCAGGGGCAGCAGGGCGCACGACGCCATCAGCGTGGCCGCCCAGGCGCACAGCGCCAGTCGTGCCCGCCCGCTCATGAACCCGCCCCCTTGATGCCCGTCCGGCCCGCCCCCGCCGTGCTCGTCCGGCCCGCCCCCGCCGTGTTCGTCCCGCCCGCCCCCGCCACGCTCGTCCCGCCCGCCCACTCCGAGCCCGTCCCGCCCGCAGCGGCCAGGCCCGTGCGCTCCCGGTCCGCCTGCCGCCACAGCGCGTCCAGCGAGGCGCCGCGCGGCACGCCCAGCGCCGTCCAGCCCGCATCCCGCAGCATCCGCAGCCGCTCCCCGCTCCGGTCCGACGGCCCGGGCACGTCGGTCGGTTCCCGCACCCACGAGCCGCTGTCCAGCACGAACGCGAGGGCGCCCCCGCTGCGCTGGCGCATCTTGGCCGCCACCGCGGCCTGCTCCTCGTCGAGGTCGCCGAAGAAAGCCACCAGCAGGCCCTCGTTCCCGCCGCGCAGCACGTCGTACGCCCGCGACAGGCCCGTGCCGTCCGAGTGGTCGATCACCGCGAGGGTGTCCATCATCAGCCCGGCCGCGTCGGCCGTCTCCTGGCTCGCGCCGGCGAACCCGTCGGCGCCCTCGCCGGGCACCGAGTTGCCGGTGTCGGTCAGCATCCGCACCGAGAACCCCCGCTCCAGCATGTGCACCAGGACGGACGCCGTGCCCGAGACGGCCCACTCGAAGGCGGAGTCGGGGCCCGCCCCCCGGAAGGCCAGGCCCCGGGTGTCGAGGAGGACCGTGCAGCGGGCGCGCTGGGGCTGCTCCTCGCGGCGCACCATCAGCTCCCCGTAGCGGGCGGTCGAGCGCCAGTGGACGCGGCGCAGGTCGTCGCCGTACCGGTAGCCGCGCGGGATGACGTCGTCCTCGCCCGCCAGGGCCAGCGAGCGCTGCCGCCCGTCGCCGTACCCCTTGGACTCGCCGCTCAGCCGCACCGGCGACAGCGCCTCCACCCGCGGTATCACCGTCAGGGTGTCGTACGTCGAGAACGACCGGGTCAGCTCGCACATGCCGAACGGGTCGGTCAGGCGCAGCTGCAGCGGGCCCAGCGGGTAACGGCCGCGCAGGTCGGAACGGACGCGGTAGGAGACCTCCCGGCGGCCGCCCGGCTCGACCCGGTCGAGCACGAAGCGGGGCCGCGGGCCGAGCACGTACGGCACCCGGTCCTGGAGCATCAGCAGCCCCGTCGGCAGCCGCGAGACGTTGTCCATGCGCAGGTGGACGCGGGCCTCGCTGCCGGCGGGCACGCGCGCGGGGGACAGGCGCCGACTGCCGGCCACCCGGTAGCGGGTGCGGTAGAGGACCAGCGTGCAGACCAGGGGCAGCGTGGCGAGCAGCAGGCCGACCCGCAGCAGGTCGCTCTGCCCGAGCACGTAGGCGCAGACCGCGGCCGCGACACCGGCCGCCAGGAACGAGCGCCCGCGGGTGGTCAGGCCCGCCAGGGCGGCCCGGACACCGCCCTTCTCGCCGCGGTCGGCCTCCGGGTCCCCGGCCTGGCCGGTGGTCATCACAGCCCCCGCGGCTGCCGGCCGTACGCCGGGCCGTGGCCGCCGAAGCCTTGCTGCTGGGGCGCCGCGGGCACGGGCGTGCGCTGCAGGATCTCCTGGACGACCTGCTCCGCGGTGCGGCGGTTGAGCTGGGCCTGGGCGGTGGGCAGCAGACGGTGGGCCAGTACGGCGACGGCGAGCGCCTGCACGTCGTCCGGCAGCGCGTACTCCCGCCCGCCGAGGGCGGCGGACGCCTTGGCCGCGCGCAGCAGGTGCAGCGTCGCGCGCGGGGAGGCGCCGAGTCTGAGGTCGGGGTGGGTACGGGTGGCGGAGACCAGGTCCACCGCGTACCGCCGGACCGTTTCGGCGACGTGCACGCCGCGGACGGCCTCGATCAGCTTCGCGACGTCGTGCGCGTGCGCCACCGGCTGCAGGTCCTCCAGGGGGGACACCCCGCCGTGCACGTCGAGCATCTGCAGCTCGGCCTCCACGCTGGGGTAACCCACCGACACCCGGGCCATGAAGCGGTCGCGCTGCGCCTCGGGCAGCGGGTAGGTGCCCTCCATCTCGACCGGGTTCTGCGTGGCCACCACCATGAAGGGGCTGGGCAGCTCGTAGCTCTGCCCGTCGATGGTGACCTGGCGCTCCTCCATCGACTCCAGGAGCGCCGACTGCGTCTTCGGCGAGGCGCGGTTGATCTCGTCGCCGATCACGATCTGCGCGAAGATGGCGCCCGGCTTGAACTCGAAGTCACGGCGCTGCTGGTCCCAGATGGACACACCGGTGATGTCCGAGGGCAGCAGGTCGGGCGTGAACTGGATACGCCGCACCGAACAGTCGATGGACCGGGCGAGCGCCTTGGCCAGCATCGTCTTGCCCACGCCGGGGACGTCCTCGATGAGCAGATGGCCCTCGGCCAGCAGCACGGTCAGCGAAAGCCGTACGACCTCGGGCTTGCCCTCGATCACTCCTTCCACGGAACTGCGGACCCGCTCCACAGTGGAAGTCAGATCACCAAGGCTCGCTCGATCGTCATAGGTCGTCACCCGGCCCTCCTCGGCCCGTTCTTTCTCCGGGCCGACGCGCCGCGACTGCGGACCGGCCCACCCCTGGAACACGGACACCACACGTGAATGGTTCCGTGTGACACCCCACCACGCATTCTTGCTGCCGTTACTGATTCGTGTCACTCGCCTGTGGACAAGTGCTTTCGATATGTCGGTTCTTACGACCTTTTGGGCAGCCCGCGGCCGGGATCGGCAACGGAACGACGACGGAGGCGCGGACGGTGACGGGGGGTGGGACCGGGACGCTCAGGACGGGTCGATCTCGCGCAGCAGGCCCGTCTTCACGTCGAAGACGAAGCCGCGCACGTCGCCGGTGTGCAGCAGGAACGGCGAGGTGCGCACGCGCTGCATCGACTGCCGCACGTCCTGGTCGACGTCCCGGAAGGCCTCGACGGCCCAGGCCGGACGCTGGCCGACCTCCATCTCCAGCTCGTGCCGGAACTCCTCGGTGAGGGACTCCAGGCCGCAGCCGGTGTGGTGGATGAGGACCACGCTGCGCGTGCCGAGCGCGCGCTGGCTGATGGTGAGGGAGCGGATCACGTCGTCGGTGACGACGCCGCCGGCGTTGCGGATCGTGTGGCAGTCGCCCAGTTCCAGGCCGAGCGCGGCGTGCAGGTCGAGACGGGCGTCCATGCAGGCCACGACCGCGACCTGGAGGACCGGACGGGCGTCCATCCCGGGGTCGATGAAGGCGGCGGCGTACCGCCCGTTCGCCTCGACGAGGCGGTTGGTGACGGTTTCGCCCGTTATGGCGCTCTGGGGGTTTGCGGGAACCGATGCAGAAGTCGTCATACCCATGACGGTACTGGTCACCTGCTGTCCGGTCGCGGTGTGAGGGTGAGAAAAGAGCGTCGTCACGGTCTTCTTGTGAGGTACCCCACAGGGGTGGCGCAGGCGCGGCCGTGCGGGTGAATTTCCCTGATTCGCCGCTTCGCGTGCCTGCCGGACCGCGACGCGCAGGCCGGTTGATTGACCGTGGGACCAGGTGGACTAAAGTGGCGCGAAAGCGGGAGACGAGGCTCTCCCTGCTGGACTGGAAACCCCCGGAGACCCCGGCCACCACCCGGAGATCTCCCCACGTGCGCGGCGCGTACGTACGGCTCGGCCTCCTCCCGCTCTCCGGTCGGCTGACGCTTCCGGCGGCGGCGGGCCTCCCCTTCGTGCGGGGGTCCCCGGCGTCGGCCGGGGAGGGCGTGGACCCGGCGGTGCGTGCGGCCCCGCCGGACCTGAGAGGGCCCCTTGAGCAGCCAAAGTCGACACGTCCCGGTGATGCTCCAGCGGTGCCTGGACCTGTTGGCCCCCGCCCTGCAGCGGCCGGGAGCGGTGGTCGTCGACTGCACGCTGGGCCTCGGCGGCCACAGCGAGGCGCTGCTGACCCGGTTTCCTCACGCAGCGCTCGTCGGCCTCGACCGCGACAAGGAGGCGCTGCGGCTGTCCGGCGAGCGGCTGGCCCCGTTCGGCGAGCGGGCCACCCTCGTGCACGCCGTGTACGACGAACTGCCCGAGGTGCTGCGCCGGCTCGGCATCCCGCGCGTGCAGGGCGTCCTGTTCGACCTCGGCGTCTCCTCCATGCAACTGGACGAGGCCGACCGCGGCTTCGCCTACGCCCAGGACGCCCCGCTCGACATGCGCATGGACCAGACGACCGGCATCAGCGCCGCCGAGGTCCTGAACACCTACCCGCCGGGCGAACTCGTCCGGATCCTGCGGGCCTACGGCGAGGAGAAGCAGGCCAAGCGGATCGTGTCCGCCGTCGTGCGCGAGCGGGAGAAGGAGCCGTTCACCACCAGCGCGCGGCTGGTGGAGGTCATCCGGGACGCGCTGCCACAGGCCGCCAAGCGCACCGGCGGCAACCCGGCCAAGCGCACCTTCCAGGCCCTGCGCATCGAGGTCAACGGCGAACTCGCCGTCCTGGAGCGGGCGATCCCGGCCGCCGTGCGGGCGCTGGACGTCGGCGGACGGATCGCCGTGCTGTCGTACCACTCGCTCGAGGACCGGCTCGTCAAGCAGGTGTTCGCGGCCGGAGCCGCCTCCACCGCGCCGCCCGGGCTGCCCGTCGTCCCGGAGCGCTACCAGCCCCGTCTCGAACTGCTCACGCGCGGCGCCGAACTCCCCACCGAGGAGGAGGTCGCCGAGAACCGCAGGGCGGCGCCGGCACGACTGCGCGGAGCCGTGCGCGTCCGGGAGGACGCCGAATGAGCCGGGGCACGGGACACCCGAGGAGTGAGTACGGCGGGGAACCGGACTCACTGGAGGGCGCGTGAGCACGAAACCCGAACCCAGGAAACCGGAACCCAGGAAACCGGAACGCAGGACCCCGGACCGCGCGAAACCGGAACGCCGGAAACCGGAACGCCGGAAACCCGAAGCGAACGAGCGTGAACCGGGAAAACGCGAACCGCGGAAACGTGAACCCGGGAAACGCGAACCGGACGAGCCGGGGGCCGGGAGGCGCGAGCCCGGCGGAACGGCGAAGAAGCCCGAGCTGCGCGGCCGGGCGGCCCGGCTCGCACGGCTCATCCCCGGCGCGAGAGCGCAGGGGCACGCCGCCCGCACCCCCTTCGTCCTGCTCGTCGTCGTCCTCCTCAGCGGCGGCCTGCTCGGGCTGCTGATGCTGAACTCCGCGATCAGCGAAGGCTCGTTCAAACTGGACGACCTGCAGCGGGACACCAAGAACCTCACCGACGAGCAGCAGGCGCTCCAGCGGGACATCGACTCCTACTCCGCTCCCGACGCCCTCCAGCGCCGTGCCCGCGAGCTCGGCATGGTCCCCGGCGGCGACCCCGTCTTCCTCGGCCCCGACGGCACCGTGAAGGGCGTCCCCTCCGCCGCCGCCCGGCAGTCCGCGGCCCGCGCGCCCGGCGTCGTACTGCCGCCCGAGGCCCTCGCCGCGACCTCCGTCCCGGCGGCCGCCCCCGCCCCGACCCCGAGCCCCGGCAGGTGACGGAAGTGTCCGACAGGCAACCGCCGCGCCGCCGGGTCCCCGGCCCCGCCCGGCCCGAGCGCTCCCCCCGAGCCGTGGTCGGCCAGCGCCGTCCGGGCCCCGGCGCCCGCCCCGCCCGCCGCCCGGCGCCCGGCCGGGCCACCGCCCCGCGCCCGCTGAAGCTGGGCAATCCCCGCCCCCGCCTGCGCATGGTCGGCGTCGGCCTGGCCCTGGTGCTGACCGCGTTCACCGTCCGGCTGTTGCAGGTGCAGGCCGTCGACGCGAGCACGTACGCCGCCAAGGCCGAGCAGAACCGATACGTGGGCCACGTCCTGGCCGCCGCCCGCGGCGGCATCACCGACCGCAACGGCGTGGCCCTCGCCACCAGCGTGGACGCGTACGACATCACCGCCGATCCCACGATGTTCACCCGCAAGCAGCTGAAGGTCGGCGACGGCCCCGAGCAGGCTGCCGCGCTCCTCGCGCCGATCCTCGGACAGGACCAGGAGACGCTCGTCAGGAAGCTGCGCCCGAAGAACAAGAAGCTGCAGTACGTCCTGCTGGCGAGCCGGCAGACCCCGCAGGTGTGGACCCAGATCAAGGACCTGAAGTCGGCGCTCGCCGCGAAGTCGGAGACGGACGCCTCCACCGCCAACGTCCTGGCCGGCGTCTTCTCCGACCCCAGCAGCAAGCGGGTGTACCCCAACGGCGACCTCGCCGCCGGGATCCTGGGCTGGGTCAACGCCGAGGGCAAGGGCGGCGGCGGCATCGAGCAGCAGCTCGACAAGCAGCTCACCGGCAAGGACGGCAAGATCCGCTACGCCCAGTCCGGCGGCCGGCAGGTGCCCACCGCGGGCTCCACCGAGACGCCCGCCGTGCCCGGGGCCGACGTCGAGCTGACCATCGACCGCGACATCCAGTGGGCCGCGCAGCACGCCATCACCGAGCAGGTGAAGAAGTCCGGGGCCGACCGCGGCTACGTCATCGTCCAGGACACCCGCACCGGCGAGATCCTCGCCATGGCCGACTCGCCGGGGTTCGACCCCAACGACCTGACGAAGGCGGACTCCTCCGCCATGGGCAACGCGGCCCTGCAGGACGCCTACGAACCGGGCTCCACCGCCAAGGTGATGTCGATGGCCGCCGTGCTGGAGGAGAACGTGGCCACCCCGCTGACGCACGTCGTGGTGCCCAACCGGCTGCACCGCGGTGACCGCCTCTTCAAGGACGACGTCAACCACGGGACGTGGAACCTGACGCTCAACGGCGTGCTCGCCAAGTCCAGCAACATCGGCACCATCCTGGCCACCGGGCAGCTCGGCAGGACCCAGCGGCAGGCCAACAAGGTCCTCTACTCGTACCTGCGCAAGTTCGGCCTCGGCAGCTACACCGGGCTGGGCTTCCCCGGCGAGACGAAGGGCATCCTCGCGCCGCCGGACCAGTGGTCCACCTCGCAGCAGTACACGATTCCTTTCGGCCAGGGCGTGTCGATCAACGCGATGCAGGCGGCGTCCGTCTACTCGACCATCGCCAACGGCGGCGTACGCGTGGAACCCACCCTCGTGCGCGGCACGAAGGGAGCCGACGGACGCTTCGAGGCCACGCCGAAACCCGAGAAGACACGGGTCATCAGCGCGAAGACGGCCAAGACCCTCGCCGAGATGCTGGAGTCGGTGGTGAGTGACCGGGAGGGCACCGGCACCAGGGCACGCATCCCCGGCTACCGCGTCGCGGGCAAGACGGGCACCGCGAACCGGGTGGATCCGGCCACCGGCGAGTACCGCGGCTACACCTCCTCGTTCGCCGGATTCGCCCCCGCCGACAAGCCGCGCGTCACCGTCTACTGCGCCATCCAGAACGCCACCGAGGGAAGCTACTTCGGCGGCCAGATCTGCGGACCCATCTACAAACAGGTGATGGAGTTCGCGCTGAAGACCCTCCAGGTGCCGCCCACCGGGGCCGAGCCCGCCAACCTGCCCGTCAGCTTCACACCCTGATCAGCGCCGACCAGCCAGGACCCTCCGTGACCATGATCACTCCCGACCCCGGGAACCAGACGCCGCCCACGCCCTCGCTTCGCCCGCAGGCGGGTGCGCCCGGTACGCTCACCGCCGTGCCACACGCTGATCAGTCCCAAACCACCCAGAAGGGCGCATCCGTGACATACCCGGGTCCGCCCAGACCGGTGCGGGTCCCCGCGACACCCCTCGCGGAACTCGCCGGTCAGCTGGGTACCGCCGTGCCGGAGACGACCGCGGAGGTCACGGGCATCACCCACGACTCACGAGCCGTGCGCCCGGGCGACCTCTACGCGGCGCTGCCCGGAGCCCGGCTGCACGGCGCCGACTTCGTGACTCAGGCGGCCGGCCTCGGAGCCGTCGCCGTGCTCACCGACCCGGCCGGCGCCGACCGCGCCGCCGCGACCGGCCTGCCGGTCCTGGTGGTCGACGACCCGCGGGGGCGGATGGGCGAACTGGCGGCCACCATCTACGGCCACCCGGGCCGCGACCTGCTCCAGATCGGCATCACCGGCACCTCCGGCAAGACCACCACCGCCTACCTCGTCGAAGGCGGCCTGCGGACCGCGCGGAAGACCGGCCTGATCGGCACGGTCGAGATGCGCGTCGGCGACGAGCGCATCAAGTCCGAGCGCACCACGCCCGAAGCGACCGACCTGCAGGCGCTGTTCGCGGTCATGCGCGAACGCGGCGTGGAGGCCGTCGCCATGGAGGTCTCCAGCCACGCGCTGGTCCTCGGCCGGGTCGACGGCTGCGTCTTCGACATCGGCGTGTTCACCAACCTCAGCCCGGAACACATGGAGTTCCACTCCGACATGGAGGACTACTTCCGGGCCAAGGCACGGCTGTTCACCCCCGAACGCAGCCGCCTCGGCGTCGTCAACGCCGACGACGAGTACGGCCGCCGGCTGGTGAAGGAGGCCGGCGTGCCGGTCGTCACCTACTCCGCCGAGGGCCACCCCGACGCCGACTGGCGCGCCGAGGACGTCGAGATCGGGCAGCTGGACTCGACGTTCACCGTGGTCGGCCCCCGGGGCGAGCGCATCGCCGCCAAGTCGCCGCTGCCGGGCCCCTTCAACGTGGCCAACACCCTCGCCGCGATCGTCGCCCTCGCCGCGGCGGGACTCGACCCGCAGGCCGCCGCCGACGGCATCGCCGCCGTGCCCGGCGTGCCGGGCCGCCTGGAGCGGGTGGACGCCGGGCAGCCCTACCTCGCGGTGGTCGACTACGCCCACAAGACGGACGCCGTCGAATCGGTGCTGCGCGCGCTGCGCAAGGTCACCGAGGGCCGGCTGCACGTCGTGCTCGGCTGCGGCGGCGACCGGGACCGGACGAAGCGGGCCCCGATGGGCGCCGCGGCGGCCCGGCTCGCCGACACCGCCGTACTGACCTCCGACAACCCCCGCTCCGAAGACCCCCTCGCGATCCTCGCGACCATGCTCGAGGGCGCGGCGTCCGTGCCGGCGCACGAACGCGGCGAGGTCCAGGTCTTCGAGGACCGGGCCGCCGCGATCGCCGCGGCCGTCGCCCGCGCCCGGCCGGGCGACACGGTGCTGGTCGCCGGGAAGGGCCACGAGCAGGGCCAGGACATCGCCGGGGTGGTCCGTCCCTTCGACGACCGCCAGGTGCTTCGCGAAGCTATCCAGAAGACCCAGGGATGAACTTGTGATCGCCCTCTCCCTCGCCGAGATCGCAGAAGTCGTCGGCGGGCAGACACACGACATACCGGACCCGTCCGTCCTGGTGACCGCCTCGGTCGTCCGGGACTCCCGGGAGGTGCAGCCCGGGAGCCTGTTCGTCGCCTTCGTCGGCGAGCGCGCGGACGGCCACGACTTCGCCCGGCAGGTGGTCGAGGCGGGCGCGGTGGCCGTGCTGGGCTCGCGCCCCGTCGGCGTCCCCGCGATCGTCGTCGACGACGTCCAGGCGGCCCTCGGCGCCCTCGCGCGGCACGTCGTACGACGCCTCGGCGCGACCCTCGTGGCCCTCACCGGCTCGGCCGGCAAGACCAGCACCAAGGACCTGATCGCCCAGGTGCTGCGGCGCAAGGCGCCGACGGTGTTCACCCCGGGCTCGCTCAACAACGAGATCGGGCTGCCGCTCACCGCCCTCAGCGCCACCGAGGAGACGAAGTTCCTGGTGCTGGAGATGGGCGCCCGCGGCATCGGCCACATCCGGTACCTCACCGGCCTGACGCCCCCCAGGGTCGGCCTGGTGCTCAACGTCGGCACCGCCCACATCGGCGAGTTCGGCGGCCGCGAGCAGATCGCCCAGGCCAAGGGCGAACTCGTCGAGAGCCTGCCCCCGGCGGACGAGGGCGGCACCGCGATCCTCAACGCCGACGACCCCCTCGTGCGCGCCATGGCGTCCCGAACCAAGGCGAAGGTGCTCTTTTTCGGAGAATCCGATGAAGCGGACGTACGTGCCGAGAACGTGCGACTCACGGACAGCGGACAGCCCGCCTTCAGGCTTCGCACACCCTCCGGTGCAAGCGATGTGACCATGCGCCTGTACGGTGAGCACCACGTGTCGAACGCGCTCGCCGCGGCCGCCGTCGCCCATGAGCTGGGCATGTCCGCGGAAGAGATCGCCACCGCGCTCTCCGAGGCGGACTCCCTCTCCCGCTGGCGGATGGAGGTCACCGAGCGCCCGGACGGCGTGACCGTCGTCAACGACGCCTACAACGCCAACCCGGAGTCCATGCGGGCCGCGCTGCGCGCGCTGGCCGCCATGGGCCGGGGACGGCGGACCTGGGCGGTGCTCGGCAAGATGGCCGAGCTCGGGGACGAGGCGCTCGCCGAGCACGACGCGGTCGGGCGGCTCGCCGTCCGGCTCAACGTCAGCAAGCTCGTCGCGGTCGGGGGCAGGGAAGCGTCCTGGCTGCAACTGGGCGCATATAACGAGGGTTCGTGGGGTGAGGAGTCGGTGCACGTGTCCGACGCACAGGCGGCGGTCGACCTGTTGCGCAGCGAGTTGCGCCCGGGGGACGTCGTACTCGTGAAGGCGTCCCGTTCGGTCGGTCTGGAGAGCGTCGCCCAGGCGCTGCTC
The DNA here is from genome assembly GCF_035656535.1 of Streptomyces sp. H51. NCBI lineage: Bacteria > Bacillati > Actinomycetota > Actinomycetes > Kitasatosporales > Streptomycetaceae > Streptomyces > Streptomyces sp. H51. Next base: position 163,170 of record NZ_JAYMHD010000015.1, on the reverse strand, counting down.
GCGACCGGTACCGAGGGTGAGGTCGCGGCCCGATGATGAAGCAGATCCTGTTCGCGGGTGTCATCGGTCTCTTCCTCACCCTGATCGGCACCCCGCTGCTGATCAAGCTGCTGGCCCGCAAGGGCTACGGCCAGTACATCCGCGACGACGGCCCGCGCGAGCACGCCAGCAAGCGCGGTACGCCGACGATGGGCGGCATCGCCTTCATCCTGGCGACGATCGCCGCGTACTTCCTGAGCAAGGTCATCACCGGCTACCCCCCGACCTACTCCGGACTGCTGGTCCTGGGGCTGATGTTCGGCATGGGACTGGTCGGCTTCCTCGACGACTACATCAAGATCGTCAAGCGGCGTTCGCTGGGTCTGCGGGCCAAGGCGAAGATGGCCGGCCAGCTGATCGTCGGCATCGCCTTCGCGGTGCTGTCGCTGATGTTCGCCGACTCGCGCGGCAACACCCCGGCGTCCACGAAGCTGTCGTTCATCACCGACTTCGGCTGGTCCATCGGCCCGGTGCTGTTCGTCGTCTGGGCACTGTTCATGATCCTGGCGATGTCCAACGGCGTGAACCTGACCGACGGTCTGGACGGCCTGGCCACCGGCGCCTCGGTCCTCGTCTTCGGCGCCTACACCTTCATCGGCGTGTGGCAGTTCCAGGAGTCCTGCGCCAACGCCACCACGCTCACCAACCCGGGCGCCTGCTACGAGGTGCGCGACCCGCTGGACCTGGCCGTCGTCGCCTCCGCGCTGATGGGTGCCTGCCTGGGCTTCCTGTGGTGGAACACCTCGCCCGCCAAGATCTTCATGGGCGACACCGGCTCGCTCGCCCTCGGCGGCGTCCTCACCGGCCTGGCCATCCTCTCCCGCACGGAGCTGCTGGTGGCCATCATGGGCGGCCTGTTCGTCCTCATCACCATGTCGGTGGTCATCCAGGTCGGCTCCTTCCGGCTCACCGGCAAGCGCGTCTTCCGGATGGCCCCGCTCCAGCACCACTTCGAACTCAAGGGCTGGTCCGAAGTCCTCGTGGTGGTCCGTTTCTGGATCATCCAGGGCATCTGCGTCATCGTCGGACTGGGCCTCTTCTACGCGGGATGGGCAGCGGACAAGTGACCGACTGGCAGGGCAAGCACGTCACCGTCGCCGGGCTCGGCGTCTCCGGCATCCCGGCGGCCAAGGTGCTGCACGGGCTCGGCGCGAAGGTCACCGTCGTCAACGACGGCGACGACGCACGCGCGCGTGAGCAGGCCGCGGAGCTGGAGGCGCTCGGCGTCACCGTCCGCCTCGGTGACGGCGCGACCCTGCCCGACTCCACGCAACTCGTCGTCACCGCGCCCGGCTGGAAGCCGGACAAGCCGCTGTTCACCGCGGCCCGCGCGGCCGGCGTCGAGATCTGGGGCGACGTCGAGCTGGCCTGGCGGCTGCGCGGGCCGGACGCCGCCCCCTGGCTCGCGGTCACCGGCACCAACGGCAAGACCACGACGGTCCAGATGCTGGCGTCGATCCTGAAGGCGGCCGGCCTGCGCACCGCGGCCGTCGGCAACATCGGCGTCTCGCTGCTCGACGCGGTGCTCGGCGACGAGCCGTACGACGTCCTGGCCGTGGAGCTGTCGAGCTACCAGCTGCACTGGGCGCCCTCGCTGCGCGCCCACTCCGCCGCCGTGCTCAACCTCGCCCCCGACCACCTCGACTGGCACGGCTCCATGGAGGCGTACGCCGCCGACAAGGGCCGCATCTACGAGGGCAACCGGGTCGCCTGCGTCTACAACGTCGCCGACAAGGCCACCGAGGACCTGGTGCGCGCGGCGGACGTCGAGGAGGGCTGCCGGGCGGTCGGCTTCACGCTGGGCACCCCCGGCCCGTCCCAACTCGGCGTCGTGGAGGGCATCCTGGTCGACCGCGCCTTCGTCGAGAACCGGCACAAGAACGCCCAGGAGCTCGCCGAGGTCTCCGACGTCCGTCCGCCGGCCCCGCACAACATCGCCAACGCCCTTGCCGCGGCGGCCCTGGCGCGCGCCTTCGGCGTCCCCGCCAGGGCGGTGCGGGACGGCCTGAGGGCCTTCACGCCGGACGCCCACCGCATCGCGCACGTGGCCGACGTGGACGGGGTCGCGTACGTCGACGACTCCAAGGCCACCAACACCCATGCCGCGGAAGCCTCGTTGGCGGCGTACGAGTCCATCGTCTGGATCGCGGGCGGACTCGCCAAGGGCGCCACCTTCGACGAACTCGTCGCCAAGTCGGCAAAGCGACTTCGCGGCGTGGTGCTCATCGGCGCGGACCGCGCCCTGATCCGGGACGCCCTGGCGCGACACGCCCCCGAAGTACCCGTCGTCGACCTCGACCGGACCGACACTGGGGCGATGCTCCAGGCTGTCCAGGAGGCCGGTCGGCTCGCCGTCCGGGGCGACACGGTCCTGCTGGCCCCCGCCTGCGCCTCCATGGACATGTTCGCCAACTACAACAAGCGCGGTGACGCGTTCGCGGAGGCGGTTCGCGAACTCGGCGCGGGCACCTGACGACCGGCCTCGGCCACGGCGGGTGCCTCGGGACCCTTGGAGGGACGCGTGACTCGGATGTGGCCCGGGTGGGGCCGGCGGTCGTCCGCCGGCGGTGCGGAGCGGCGGCGGGCCGCGGTGCCGGAGGAGGGCGGCGCGGGGACTCCCGCGCCGCGGTCCGCCGACGGCCGTCCGGGAGCCCGCCGTGCCCGGTAGCCGCACCGGCGGGCGCCCGCCCGTCCAGCGGGCCGTCCGGCGCCCCGCCGCCTCCCGGCCGCCCCGCGACAACCCCGTGCGCCGCCTGTACGCCAGGGCCCGGCGCGCCTGGGACCGGCCGCTGACCGCCTACTACCTGATCCTCGGCGGCAGCATGCTGATCACGGTGCTGGGGCTGGTGATGGTCTACTCGGCGTCCCAGGTCACCGCGTTGCAGATGTCCCTGCCGGGCTCGTACTTCTTCCGCAAGCAACTCCTCGCCGCCGCCATCGGCGGGGTGCTGCTGCTGGCCGCCTCCCGCATGCCGGTCACCCTGCACCGGGCGCTGGCCTACCCGATCCTCGCCGGAGCGGTGTTCCTGATGGCCCTGGTGCAGGTCCCGGGGATAGGGATGTCGGTCAACGGCAACCGGAACTGGATCTCCGTCGGCGGCCCCTTCCAGCTCCAGCCCAGCGAGTTCGGCAAACTCGCCCTGGTGCTCTGGGGCGCCGACCTGCTCGCCCGCAAGCAGGACCGGAAACTGCTGACGCAGTGGAAGCACATGCTGGTGCCACTGGTCCCGGTCGCCTTCCTGCTGCTGGGGCTGATCATGCTCGGCGGCGACATGGGCACGGCGATCATCCTGACCGCGATCCTGTTCGGCCTGCTGTGGCTGGCCGGCGCGCCGACCCGGCTGTTCGTCGGGGTGCTGTCGGTCGCGGCCACGATCGGGGTGGTCCTCATCAGGACCAGCCCCAACCGCATGGCCCGCCTGTCCTGCATCGGCGCCACCGAACCGCAGTCCGGGCCGGTCGACTGCTGGCAGGCCGTGCACGGCATCTACGCCCTCGCCTCCGGTGGAATCTTCGGGTCGGGGCTCGGCGCGAGTGTGGAAAAATGGGGTCAACTCCCGGAAGCGCACACGGACTTCATCTTCGCCGTCACCGGTGAGGAACTGGGCCTGGCGGGGACGCTGTCGGTGCTCGCCCTCTTCGCGGCTCTAGGCTATGCGGGTATCCGCGTGGCCGGACGCACGGAGGACCCCTTCGTGAGGTATGCCGCGGGAGGCGTGACCACCTGGATCATCGCGCAGGCGGTGATCAACATCGGTGCGGTGCTCGGCCTGCTGCCGATCGCCGGCGTCCCCCTCCCGCTGTTCTCCTACGGGGGATCCGCCCTGCTGCCGACCATGTTCGCCATCGGGCTGCTGATCGCGTTCGCGCGTGACGAGCCCGCTGCGCGGGCGGCGCTTTCGATGCGGCAACCTCGCTTTGGTAGAAAGCGGGCGGGAGGCGCCGTGCCGGCACGGGGGCCTCGGAGATGGAACACGATGCGACGGCGTGCCTCGGCGGCGCGCACGTCCGGAGAGCGGTGAATTTCGGTGCATGTCGTACTCGCCGGTGGGGGGACCGCCGGCCACATCGAGCCCGCGCTCGCCCTCGCGGACGCCCTGCGCAGGCAGGACCCGGCCGTGGGGATCACGGCCCTGGGCACCGAGCGCGGCCTGGAGACCACGCTCGTTCCGCAGCGGGGCTACGAGCTCGCGCTGATCCCCGCCGTACCGCTGCCCCGCAAGCCCACGCCCGAGCTGATCACCGTCCCGGGCCGGCTGCGCGGCACCATCAAGGCGACCGAGCAGATCCTGGAGCGCACCAAGGCGGACGTCGTCGTCGGCTTCGGCGGGTACGTCGCGCTGCCGGGCTACCTGGCGGCCAAGCGCCTCGGCGTGCCGATCGTGATCCACGAGGCCAACGCCCGCCCGGGCCTGGCCAACAAGATCGGCTCGCGCTACGCGGCCCAGGTCGCCGTCGCCACTCCCGACAGCAAGCTGCGCAACGCGCGCTACATCGGCATCCCGCTGCGCCACTCCATCGCCACCCTCGACCGGGCCGCGGTCCGCCCCGAGGCCCGCGCGGTGTTCGGCCTCGACCCCAACCTGCCCACGCTGCTGGTCTCCGGCGGCTCGCAGGGCGCCCGCCGCCTCAACGAGGTCGTCCAGCAGGTCGCCCCGTGGCTCCAGCAGGCCGGCATCCAGATCCTGCACGCGGTGGGTCCGAAGAACGAACTGCCACAGGTGCAGCAGATGCCGGGAATGCCCCCGTACATCCCGGTAAGTTACCTGGACCGGATGGACCTCGCGTACGCCGCGGCCGACATGATGCTCTGCCGTGCGGGCGCGATGACCGTCGCCGAGCTCTCCGCCGTCGGACTTCCGGCCGCCTACGTCCCGCTGCCCATCGGCAACGGCGAACAGCGGCTGAACGCCCAGCCGGTGGTCAAGGCCGGCGGCGGACTCCTGGTCGACGACGCGGAACTGACGCCCGACTGGGTGCGCGAGAACGTGCTGCCCGTGCTCGCCGACCCGCACCGGCTGTACGAGATGTCCCGTGCCGCCGCCGAGTTCGGCCGCCGGGACGCCGACGACCTGCTCGTCGGCATGGTGTACGAGGCGATCGCCTCGCATCCGCGCCGGTGACACACCGGCGAGCGAGCCGGAGGGGCGCGGGCTGAGGCGCCCCGGTGGTCCTCCCCCGGGCCGGATGCGCCCGGGGGAGGACCGAGCCAGGGAAAGGGAGTGTGCGTGGCCGGATCGACCACCGCCGAACGCGGTGAACGCCAGCAGGAGTCGTCCGCTGCGCTCCTGGTCGGGCGATTCCGGCCCGGCCGGCGCCGTACGCTCGTCGCCGTCGCCGGCGCGGCCGTCGTCCTCGGCGCCGCCACGCTCTGGCTGCTGTACGGCTCGCCCTGGCTGCGCGTGCGGCAGGTGACCGTCTCCGGGACGGCGGTGCTGACGCCCGCTCAGGTGCGCGCGGCCGCCGACGTCCCGGAAGGGGCGCCGCTGATCTCCGTGGACACCGCGGACGTCGAGGCGCGGCTGCGCCGGGAACTGCCGCGCGTCGGCACCGTCGAGGTGGTCCGTTCCTGGCCGCACGAAATCGGGCTGAAAGTAATCGAGCGCACCCCGGTGCTGATTGTCCGAAAGGGCGGAAAGTTCGTCGAAGTGGACGCGGAGGGAGTCCGTTTCGCCACGGTCTCCCGGGCCCCGAAAGGCGTTCCCGCGCTCGAATTGCACCTGTCCCGCCCCGGTTCGGCGGCCGCGAGCCTGCGGCGCTTCGACGGGAAACGGCTGGTGCGGGAGGCGGTCCGGGTCGCCGACGCCCTCCCGGCCGCCGTCGCGCGCGGCACCCGCACGGTCGACGTGCGTTCCTACGACGACATCTCGCTGGAGTTGGGCGACGGCCGCACCGTCGCCTGGGGGAGCGGCGAGAGGGGCGCCGCGAAGGCCCGCACGCTGGTCGCCCTCATGAAAGCGTCGCCCGGCGCCCGGCACTTCGACGTCAGCGTTCCCAGCGCCCCCGCCTCATCGCGGAGTTGACGCACATCCGCGCAGGCCAGCACCCTGGTTGGGCAGCGCTGTGCCTGATCACATAGGGTGAAAAGAAAAACGGGAGGTTCGGCGTGTTCGTTGAACGCGCGCCACTTGTCGACTTAGTGTCCTGTTCGGAAGACTCCAGCGAACAGTCACACTGGTAACCCTAAACTTCAACGTTAGGGTTCGGGTCGGCGAAACGGACCGTCCCATTCGGCATCAGTCGTCGGATCGCGAGGCGCAGCTGCGTCGCGTCGATCCGCCGACACGTAACTCGAGGCGAGAGGCCTTCGACGTGGCAGCACCGCAGAACTACCTCGCAGTCATCAAAGTCATCGGTGTCGGCGGCGGTGGTGTCAATGCCATCAACCGGATGATCGAGGTCGGTCTCAAGGGCGTCGAGTTCATCGCCATCAACACCGACGCGCAGGCGCTGTTGATGAGCGACGCCGACGTCAAACTCGACGTCGGCCGCGAACTCACCCGCGGACTCGGCGCCGGAGCCAACCCGGCCGTCGGCCGCAAGGCCGCCGAGGACCACCGCGAGGAGATCGAGGAGGTCCTCAAGGGGGCCGACATGGTCTTCGTGACGGCCGGTGAAGGCGGCGGCACCGGCACCGGCGGCGCGCCCGTCGTGGCCAACATCGCCCGCTCCCTGGGCGCCCTCACCATCGGCGTGGTCACGCGCCCGTTCACCTTCGAGGGCCGCCGCCGCGCCAACCAGGCCGAGGACGGCATCGCGGAACTCCGCGAAGAGGTGGACACCCTCATCGTCATCCCCAACGACCGGCTGCTGTCCATCTCGGACCGCCAGGTCAGCGTGCTCGACGCGTTCAAGTCCGCCGACCAGGTGCTGCTGTCCGGCGTGCAGGGCATCACCGACCTGATCACCACGCCCGGTCTGATCAACCTCGACTTCGCCGACGTCAAGTCGGTCATGTCGGAGGCCGGATCGGCCCTGATGGGCATCGGCTCGGCCCGCGGCGACGACCGTGCGGTGGCCGCGGCCGAGATGGCGATCTCCTCCCCGCTGCTGGAGGCGTCCATCGACGGTGCCCGGGGCGTGCTGCTGTCCATCTCGGGCGGCTCCGACCTCGGCCTGTTCGAGATCAATGAGGCCGCCCAGCTGGTGAGCGAGGCCGCCCACCCCGAGGCGAACATCATCTTCGGCGCGGTCATCGACGACGCCCTCGGCGACGAGGTCCGGGTCACGGTGATCGCGGCCGGCTTCGACGGGGGCCAGCCGCCGGCCCGCCGGGACACCGTCCTCGGCTCGTCCTCGGCCCCGGCCCGCCGCGAGGAGCCGACTCCGGTACGGCAGCCCGAGAGCCGTCCGTCGTTCGGCTCGCTCGGCAGCGTGACGCCGAAGGAGGAGCCGGAGCCGGTTCCCGAGCCGGTCGCCGACATCCCGGTCGCCCCGCCCGTTCCACCGTCGCGGTCCTACTCGGACAGCGCGGCAGAGGAACTGGACGTACCGGACTTCCTCAAGTGATCCTTCAGACGTGACCACACAGCGCGACATCGCGAACGGCGCGCACTTCGCCTTCACCGACCGGTGGGGCGGGGTGAGCGCCGTTCCGTACGAGGAGCTCAACCTCGGCGGAGCGGTCGGCGACGACCCCGAGGCCGTGAGGACCAACCGGGAGCTGGCCGCCAAGTCGCTCGGCCTCGATCCGGCCCGGGTGGTCTGGATGAACCAGGTGCACGGGGCGGACGTGGCGGTGGTCGACGGACCATGGGGCGAGCGGCCCGTGCCGGAGGTCGACGCGATCGTCACCGCCCGCCGCGGACTGGCCCTCGCCGTCCTCACCGCCGACTGCACGCCCGTACTGCTCGCCGACCCGGTCGCCGGCGTCGCCGCCGCGGCCCACGCGGGCCGGCCCGGCCTGGTCGCCGGGGTCGTCCCGGCCGCCGTACGGGCCATGGCCGAGCTGGGCGCCGAGCCGTCCCGGATCGTCGCCCGCACCGGGCCGGCCGTCTGCGGACGGTGCTACGAGGTGCCGGAGGCGATGCGTGCCGACGTGACCGCCGTCGAGCCGGCGGCGTACGCCGAGACGAGCTGGGGCACTCCCGCGGTCGACGTGACCGCCGGAGTGCACGCGCAGCTCGACCGGCTCGGGGTGCACGACCGGGAGCAGTCGCCGGTGTGCACGCTGGAGTCGGGTGATCACTTCTCGTACCGCCGCGAGCGAGCCACGGGGCGACTCGCGGGATATGTCTGGCTGGACTGATGGGGCATGACGGACCGTAAGGATGAACTCGCCGCGAACCTGGCGAGGGTGGAACAGCGCATCGCCGACGCCTGCGCGGCCGCGGGCCGCGGACGGGAGGAGGTGACCCTGATCGTGGTCACCAAGACCTATCCGGCGAGCGATGTGAGGATTCTGTCGGAACTCGGTGTACGGCACGTGGCCGAGAACCGGGACCAGGACGCGGCGCCGAAGGCGGCCGCTTGTTCGGACCTGCCCCTGGTGTGGCACTTCGTGGGTCAGTTGCAGACCAATAAAGTGCGTTCCGTGGTCGGTTATGCGGATGTGGTGCAGTCCGTCGATCGTTCCCGGCTGGTGACGGCCCTGTCGAAGGAGGCCGTGCGGGCCGGGCGCGAGGTGGGGTGCCTCATCCAGGTCGCCCTCGACGCGGGGGCGAGCGAGCGGGGGGAGCGCGGCGGAGTGGCGCCCGGCGGAGTCGCGGAGTTGGCCGATCTGGTCGCCGGCTCTCCCGGACTGCGGCTCGACGGACTGATGACCGTCGCTCCGCTCACCGGCGAGTACGCGGGGCGTCAACAGGCGGCGTTCGGGCGGTTGATGGATTTGTCGACCGACCTGCGCCGGAGCCATCCGGCTGCGAACATGGTCTCGGCAGGGATGAGCGCGGACCTCGAACACGCGGTGGCGGCCGGAGCGACACATGTGCGCATCGGCACCGCGGTACTCGGAGTCCGCTCCGGGCTCGGGTAACGTCGCCAGGAAGTCGGACCACAGCAGAAAATATGGTCAATGCCGCCGAAAGGCGGTGTAAAGACCTCGTGGATCGCGGGCACTTGGCGGTCGTCAGCCGATCCACCACAGAGCGGAGGACTCAGAGCATGGCCGGCGCGATGCGCAAGATGGCGGTCTACCTCGGCCTCGTGGAGGACGATGGGTACGACGGCCGGGGATTCGACCCCGATGACGATTTCGAGCCCGAACTCGACCCCGAGCCCGAACGGGAGCACCGGCGGCACGAGCCGTCACTCCCGTCACACGGCGCACACCAGTCCCAGAGGGACGAAGAAGTCCGCATCGTCCAGCCGCCCGCGCCGCGTGAGCCGGTCGCCCGGTCCGCTTCGCTGTCCGCGGAATCCGGCCGCCCGGCGCGCATCGCGCCCGTGGCGTCCATCACACAAGAACGCGCAAGTCTGGAGAAGAACGCACCGGTGATCATGCCCAAGGTCGTGTCGGAACGAGAGCCTTACCGGATCACCACGCTGCACCCGCGGACCTACAACGAGGCCCGTACCATCGGGGAACACTTCCGTGAGGGCACCCCGGTGATCATGAATCTGACTGAGATGGACGACACAGACGCGAAGCGACTTGTCGACTTTGCGGCCGGTTTGGTGTTTGGTCTTCACGGCAGCATCGAGCGGGTGACGCAGAAGGTGTTCCTGTTGTCGCCTGCTAACGTCGATGTCACGGCGGAGGACAAGGCCCGCATCGCAGAGGGCGGGTTCTTCAACCAGAGCTGAGACGCACAACCGGAAACAGCAGTACACGAGCAGTACCGAGCAGCACGGAAACAGGGGAGAGGGAAGCACCGAACATGGGCGTGGTCCTGGATGTCGTCTACATCGCGCTGATGTGCTTCCTCATCGTGCTCATCTTCCGGTTGGTCATGGACTACGTCTTCCAGTTCGCCCGCTCGTGGCAACCCGGCAAGGCGATGGTGGTCGTTCTGGAGGCCACCTACACTGTCACTGATCCACCGCTCAAGCTTCTGCGGCGGGTGATCCCGCCGTTGCGTCTCGGGGGCGTGGCGCTCGACCTGTCCTTCTTCGTACTGATGATCATCGTCTACATCCTGATCTCGATCGTGAGCCGGCTGTGAGCGATGTGACCTACCGTCTTGCCGAATGCCGACGACTACGTTGAGGTGAAGAGATGCCGTTGACCCCCGAGGACGTGCGGAACAAGCAGTTCACGACCGTCCGCCTCCGAGAAGGCTATGACGAGGACGAGGTCGATGCCTTCCTCGACGAGGTCGAAGCCGAACTGACCCGTCTGCTCCGCGAGAACGAGGACCTGCGCGCCAAACTGGCCGCGGCCACGCGTGCCGCTGCTCAGAACCAGCAGAACATGCGCAAGCCCCCGGAGGGTCCCGGCGGTCCGCAGGATCAGCAGCAGGGTATGCCCCAGCAACAGGGCATGCCGCAGCAGGGTGGCATGCCGCAGCAGGGGATGCCGCAGCAGGGCATGCGAGGACCCGGCGCTCCGGTGCCCGCCGGGATATCGGGCCCGCCGCAGCAGCAGATGGGTGGCCCCATGGGTGGCCCGCCCCAGCTGCCGAGCGGTGCACCGCAGCTGCCCGCCGGTCCCGGCGGTCAGGGCGGTCCGCAGGGTCCCGGCCCGATGGGTCAGGGTCCCGGCCCCATGGGCCAGGGTCCGGGCATGGGGCAGGGTCCGGGCATGGGCCAGGGTCCGGGCATGGGCCAGGGTCCGATGGGTGGTCAGCCCCCCATGCAGCAGATGGGCGGCCCGATGGGCGGTCCCATGGGCGGCCCGATGGGCGGCCACGGACAGGGCCCCGGCGGCGACAGCGCCGCCCGTGTCCTCTCGCTGGCCCAGCAGACCGCCGACCAGGCGATCGCCGAGGCCCGCAGCGAGGCCAACAAGATCGTCGGCGAGGCCCGCAGCCGCGCCGAGGGTCTGGAGCGTGACGCCCGTGCCAAGGCCGACGCGCTGGAGCGGGACGCGCAGGAGAAGCACCGCGTCGCGATGGGCTCCCTGGAGTCCGCCCGCGCCACGCTGGAGCGCAAGGTCGAGGACCTGCGCGGCTTCGAGCGCGAGTACCGCACGCGCCTGAAGTCGTACCTCGAGTCGCAGCTGCGCCAGCTGGAGACCCAGGCCGACGACTCCCTGGCCCCGCCGCGCACTCCGGCCACGGCCTCCCTGCCGCCGTCCCCGGCGCCCTCCATGGCCCCGGCCGGCGCGAGCGCCCCGTCGTACGGCGGCGGCAACCCGGGCATGGGCGGCGCGCCGAGCCCCGCTGCTCCGTCCTACGGCGGCCAGCAGCAGATGTCCCCGGCGATGACCCAGCCGATGGCGCCGGTCCGCCCGCAGGGCCCGTCGCCGATGGGGCAGGCCCCCTCGCCGATGCGCGGCTTCCTCATCGACGAGGACGACAACTGACGGCCGCGTAGCACGCCGTAGGCGTCGGCAAGCGTTCAACAGGGCGGGGCCCCGGATCTGATCCGGGGCCCCGCCCTGTTACGCGTGTCGATCCCCGCACCGACGGGAGCCGTGCCGCGAGGCCGGTTGTGCCGACGGGAGCCGTGTCGCCGGTCCGCTGTCCCGAGGGCCCGGCCCCCGCGGGGGAGACCGGGTCCTCGGGCGCCGGGCGGTTACGCCTTGCGCAGGCGGAAGGTGAGGGACAGGCCCTCGTCGGTGAACGGGTCGCCGTAGGAGTCGTCCGCCTCGCCCTGGGCGAAGTCCGTGGCCAGGACCTCGTCGGCGATCAGGGCCGCGTGCTCGGACAGGGCCGCGATCACCGCGGGGTCGGTGGACGTCCAGCGCAGGGCGATGCGGTCGGCCACGTCAAGACCGCTGTTCTTGCGGGCCTCCTGGATGAGGCGGATCGCGTCACGGGCGAGACCCGCCCGGCGCAGCTCCTCCGTGATCTCCAGGTCCAGGGCGACCGTGGCGCCCGCGTCGGAGGCCACCGACCAGCCCTCGCGCGGGGTCTCGGTGATGATGACCTCGTCGGGGGCGAGAGCGACGGTCTCGCCGTCGACCTCCACCGCGGCCGTGCCCTCGCGCAGGGCGAGGGACAGCGCGGCCGCGTCGGCGTTCGCGATGGCCTTCGCCACGTCCTGCACCCGCTTGCCGAACCGCTTGCCCAGGGCGCGGAAGTTGGCCTTGGCGGTGGTGTCCACCAGGGAGCCGCCGACCTCGGACAGCGTCGCGAGGGCGCTGACGTTCAGCTCCTCGGTGATCTGCGCGTGCAGTTCGGGGTGGAGGGTCTCGAAGCCCGCGGCCGCCACCAGCGCGCGGGACAGCGGCTGGCGGGTCTTGACGCCCGACTCCGCGCGCGTGGCGCGGCCCAGTTCGACGAGGCGGCGGACCAGGACCATCTGCTTCGACAGCTCCGGGTCGATGGCCGACAGGTCCGCCTCGGGCCAGGACGCCAGGTGGACGGACTCCGGGGCGCCGGGCGTGACCGGCACGACCAGGTCCTGCCACACCCGCTCGGTGATGAACGGGGTCAGCGGCGCCATCAGCCTGGTGACCGTCTCGACGACCTCGTGCAGGGTGCGCAGCGCGGCCTTGTCGCCCTGCCAGAAGCGGCGGCGGGAGCGGCGCACGTACCAGTTCGACAGGTCGTCGACGAACGCAGACAGCAGCTTGCCGGCCCGCTGGGTGTCGTAGGCCTCCAGGGACTGGGTCACCTGGTCGGTCAGCGCGTGCAGTTCGGACAGCAGCCAGCGGTCCAGCAGGGGCCGGTCGGCGGGGGCCGGGTCCGCCTCGGACGGCGCCCAGTCGGAGGTGCGGGCGTACAGGGCCTGGAAGGCGACCGTGTTCCAGTAGGTCAGGAGGGTCTTGCGGACCACCTCCTGGATCGTGCCGTGGCCCACGCGGCGGGCCGACCACGGGGAGCCGCCGGCCGCCATGAACCAGCGGACCGCGTCGGCGCCGTGCCGGTCCATCAGCGGGATCGGCTGCAGGATGTTGCCCAGGTGCTTGGACATCTTGCGGCCGTCCTCGGCGAGGATGTGGCCCAGGCACACGACGTTCTCGTACGACGACTTGTCGAAGACCAGCGTGCCGACCGCCATCAGCGTGTAGAACCAGCCGCGGGTCTGGTCGATGGCCTCGGAGATGAACTGCGCCGGGTAGCGGCTCTCGAACAGCTCCTTGTTCTTGTACGGGTAGCCCCACTGCGCGAACGGCATCGAACCCGAGTCGTACCAGGCGTCGATGACCTCCGGCACGCGCGTGGCGGTCTTGCCGCAGGAGTCCTTGGGGCAGGCGAAGGCGACGTCGTCGATGAACGGGCGGTGCGGGTCCAGGTCCGACTGGTCGGTGCCGGTCAGCTCGGTGAGTTCCGCGCGGGAGCCGACGCAGGTGAGGTGGTCGTCCTCGCACCGCCAGATCGGCAGCGGGGTGCCCCAGTAGCGGTTGCGGGACAGTGCCCAGTCGATGTTGTTGTTCAGCCAGTCGCCGTACCGGCCGTGCTTGACCGTGTCCGGGAACCAGTTGGTGTTCTCGTTCTCCCGCAGCAGGCTGTCCTTGATCGCCGTCGTGCGGATGTACCAGGACGGCTGCGCGTAGTAGAGGAGCGCGGTGTGGCAGCGCCAGCAGTGCGGGTAGCTGTGCTCGTACGGGATGTGCTTGAACAGCAGGCCGCGGCCGGCCAGGTCCTCCGTGAGCTTCTCGTCGGCCTTCTTGAAGAAGACGCCCCCCACCAGCGGGACGCTCTCGTCGAAGGTGCCGTCCGGGCGGACCGGGTTCACCACGGGCAGGCCGTAGGCGCGGCAGACCTTGAGGTCGTCCTCACCGAAGGCGGGGGACTGGTGGACCAGACCCGTACCGTCCTCGGTGGTGACGTACTCGGCGTTGACCACGTAGTGGGCCGGTTCCGTGAACTCCACGAACTCGAACGGACGCCGGTACGTCCAGCGCTCCATCTCGGCGCCGGTGAAGGTCTGCCCGGTGCTCTCCCAGCCCTCGCCGAGCGCCTTGCCGAGCAGCGGCTCGGCGACGACGAGCTTCTCCTCGCCGTCGGTGGCGACGACGTAGGTGACCTCCGGGTGCGCGGCGACCGCGGTGTTGGACACCAGGGTCCAGGGGGTGGTCGTCCAGACGAGCAGCGCGGCCTCGCCGGCCAGCGGGCCGGAGGTGAGCGGGAAGCGGACGTACACGGACGGGTCCACTACCGTCTCGTAGCCCTGCGCCAGCTCGTGGTCGGACAGGCCGGTGCCGCAGCGCGGGCACCAGGGGGCGACGCGGTGGTCCTGGACCAGCAGCCCCTTGGTGAAGATCTCCTTCAGCGACCACCAGACGGAGTCGATGTACTCCGGGTCCATGGTGCGGTAGGCGTCGTCGAGGTCGACCCAGTAGCCCATGCGGGTCGTCAGCTCGGTGAAGGCGTCGGTGTGCCGGGTCACCGACTCGCGGCACTTCGCGTTGAACTCGGCGATCCCGTACGCCTCGATGTCCGGCTTGCCGGAGAAGCCCAGCTCCTTCTCGACCGCCAGCTCCACCGGCAGGCCGTGGCAGTCCCAGCCGGCCTTGCGGGCCACGTGGTAGCCGCGCATGGTGCGGAAGCGGGGGAAGACGTCCTTGAAGACGCGCGCCTCGATGTGGTGGGCGCCCGGCATGCCGTTCGCGGTGGGCGGGCCCTCGTAGAACACCCACTCGGGGCGGCCCTCGGACTGCTCCAGGGTCTTGGCGAAGATCTTCTGCTCGCGCCAGAATTCGAGCACCGCGTGCTCGAGCGCGGGCAGGTCGACCTGGGCGGGCACCTGGCGGTACGTCGGCGTTGTCATCAGCGAGCTTCCTCCGGCGGACTTGCTGCCTTCCGTCCGGAGGGACGAGAGCGACGACTGCGCGTACGTGCCGCACGCCGTCCACGCCGGTCTCGGCGTGCTCCCGCGGTACCACCCTCCTTGGCCCCCGGCGCGTTCCGCACGCCGGAGAGCCCCCTCATTGGGGTCGCGATGCCGGTTCTACTGACCCGTCGGGCGTTCTTCCGGCGGCTCCGGGGTGATCTTCACGCCGCGCTCGCCCCCGGGCTCCCACCGTCCCCGGGTCGCTCTGGGCTGCGTACGCCGCTACTCGTCCCCATCCACGCTTTTCGCTGCGCCCAGTGTACGGCGCCGCGGGGACGGCGGCCGACCGGTTTTCCGGCACCGGGCAGGGGGCGGGCCGCGGGGGCGGGGGCGACCCGAACGGGGGCCTGCGGGCCGGTCCGCGATCCGGGACCCGCGTCTCGGCGGATTACCCGGCGGGGAGCTGGGCACAACGGATGCAGGCTCGCCGTGCGCGTGTGCGAGCCGGGCGAATCGGGCGGTGTGCCCCGTTGCCGCGGGACACAAGTCGATTTATCGTCCGAGCACGATTCGCGAACCGGATCACGTAGGTGAAAGGACGCGGCCATGGTGGCGAAGAAGACCGCCGTACAGCAGCCGGCGTCCGGCAGCTCCACACGTGCCTCCGGCGGTGCGGCCGAGGACGTGAGCGGGGCGAAGAGCGGGCGGGCGGGTGCCACGGCGCGTACGGCGAAGCCGGCCGCCGGGGCGGCTCCCGCGAAACGGGCGGTGGCGGGGAAGGACGCCACGAAGAAGCCGGCGAAGCGGTCCGTGACGAAGGCCACGGAGAAGTCCGTGGCGAAGAAGGCCGCCGAGAAGGGCGCGGCCGAGCGGAGCGCGGCCGCCGAGGCCGCCACCAGGAAGGGCGCGGCCGGGAAGCACGCGGGCGCCGGGAGCGCGACCACGACGGCCACGGCCGACAAGAGCAAGGCCGACAAGAGCAAGGCCGACAAGAGCACGGCCGGGAAGAGCACGGCCGAAACGGCGGGCGCGGCCGAGGCCGCGCGGCAGACGGGAGCCACGACAGTGGTTGCGAAGAAGACCCCTGGCACAGCCACGGCGGCGACGACCGGCCTGCCCGAGGCACGGATCGCCACGGTGGAGCCGGGCGAGCTCGCGGTACGGCCCGGCGAGGACCCCTGGACCCCGGAGGAGGTCGAGGCGGCCCGCACGGAGCTGCTGTCCGAGGACGCCCGGCTGCGCGCCGAGATCAGCTCCTCGGAAGCCGCCCTCGTGGGCCTGATGCGGGACTCCGGGGACGGTGCCGGCGACGACCAGGCGGACACCGGCACCAAGAACATCACGCGCGAGCACGAGCTGGCCCTCGCGGCCAACGCGCGCGAGATGCTCATCCAGACCGACCGAGCGCTGGAGAGGCTCGAAGCGGGCACCTACGGCCTGTGCGAGAACTGCGGCAACCCCATCGGCAAGGCGAGGATGCAGGCGTTCCCGAGGGCCACGCTGTGCGTGGAGTGCAAGCAGAAGCAGGAACGCCGGTACTGAGGACGCCGGGGGACGTGCCGTACCCTCGTCCTCAGTCAGGTACTAGGCGAGGGACTCACGTGGCAGAGGCGGAGCGCATCATCGGTACGCCGGACACCCCGGAGGCGGCGGGGACCGGGCCGGAGCAGGACGGGACCGCCCGGCCCCGGGGCGGGCGCCGGATCGCCGTGCTGTTCGCGGTGGCCGCCCTGGCGTACCTGCTCGATCTGGGCAGCAAGCTGCTCGTGGTGGCCAAGCTGGAGCACCACCCGCCGATCGAGGTCGCCGGTGACTGGCTGAAGTTCGAGGCGATCCGCAACGCGGGCGCGGCCTTCGGCTTCGGCGAGGCCTTCACGGTGATCTTCACGGTGATCGCGGCGGCCGTGATCGTGGTGATCGCGCGCCTCGCCCGCAAGCTCTACAGCCTGCCGTGGGCGGTCGCGCTCGGCCTGCTGCTGGGGGGCGCGCTCGGCAACCTCACCGACCGGATCTTCCGCTCGCCGGGGATCTTCGAGGGCGCGGTCGTCGACTTCATCGCGCCCAAGGGCTTCGCCGTCTTCAACCTGGCCGACTCGGCGATCGTGTGCGGCGGCATCCTGATCGTGCTGCTGTCCTTCCGGGGCCTCGACCCGGACGGGACCGTCCACAAGGACTGAGCGCGCGTACGGGCCGCAAGGACTGAGCGCGCGTACGGGACCGTCCCGCCCGTCCGGCATACTCGACGGGTGAGCACGATTCCCGAGATCCGTACCCTGCCCGTGCCCGACGGCCTGGAGGGCGAGCGCGTCGACGCCGCCATCTCCCGCATGTTCGGCTTCTCCCGCACCAAGGCGGCGGAACTGGCCGGGGCGGGCAAGGTGCTGGTCGACGGCGCGGTCGTCGGCAAGTCGGAGCGGGTGCACGGCGGCGCCTGGCTCGAGGTCGAGATGCCGCAGGCGTCCGCCCCCGTACAGGTCGTCGCGGAGCCGGTCGAGGGCATGGAGATCGTGCACGACGACGAGGACGTGGTCGTGATCGTCAAGCCGGTGGGCGTGGCCGCGCACCCGTCGCCGGGCTGGACCGGGCCGACGGTCATCGGCGGGCTGGCCGCGGCCGGGTACCGCATCTCCACCTCCGGCGCCGCCGAGCGCCAGGGCATCGTGCACCGCCTCGACGTGGGCACCTCGGGCCTCATGGTGGTCGCCAAGTCGGAGTACGCGTACACCTCGCTCAAGCGCCAGTTCAAGGAGCGCACGGTCGACAAGCGCTACCACACGCTGGTGCAGGGGCACCCCGATCCCACCAGCGGCACCATCGACGCGCCCATCGGCCGCCACCCCCAGCACGACTACAAGTGGGCGGTCACGGCCGACGGCAAGCCCTCCGTCACGCACTACGACCTCATCGAGGCGTTCCGCGCGGCCTCCCTCCTCGACGTCAAGCTGGAGACCGGCCGCACCCACCAGATCCGCGTCCACATGGCCGCCCACCGCCACCCCTGCGTCGGCGACCTCACCTACGGCGCCGACCCGACCCTCGCCAAGCGGCTGCACCTGACCCGGCAGTGGCTGCACGCCGTGCGCCTCGGCTTCGAGCACCCCGGGGACGGGCAGTGGGTCGAGTTCGCCTGTGACTACCCGGCCGACCTGCAGAGCGCCCTGGACCAGGTCCGCGAGGAGACCTACCGGTGAGTCTGCCGTCGTACGAGGTCCGGGTCGCCGAGGACGCCGCGGACCGCGAGGCCTGCTTCGCCCTGCGCACGGAGGTCTTCGTCCGCGAGCAGGGCGTGCCCGAGGACCTGGAGTACGACGAGTACGACGCCGTGGCCGTGCACCTGCTGGCGGTGCGCGAGGACGGGATCGCGCTCGGCACGGGACGGCTGCTGTACGGCGAGGCGGCCGCGTCGAAGACCGGCGGCGACCCGTCGGTCGGGTCCCTGGGGCGGCTCGCCGTGGCCGCCCGGGCGCGCGGACTGGGCGTCGGCGCCGCGCTGGTGCGGGCCGTCGAGGAGGCCGCACGCGCGCGCGGGCTGGCCGCGGTGGACCTGCACGCGCAGACCCACGCCCTGGGGTTCTACGAGCGGCTGGGTTACCGGGCGTACGGACCCGTGTACCCGGAGGCGGGGATACCGCACCGGGCGATGCGGCGCCCGGTGTAGCCGGGAGGCCGAAATCGCTGGTCGCGGCGGCGGCGTGGCAGGCTGGAGATCCGCCGTCCGTCCGTCGACCCGCCCGGAGCGCTGACCGTGGACCAACTGGCCCTGTTGTTCGTGCTCTTGCTCGGGGCCCTGGTGAGCGTCCCCGTCGGAGACCGGTTCGGTCTGCCGGCGCCGGTGCTGATGACGCTGCTCGGGGTCGTCCTCGCCGTGCTCGACTTCGTCCCGAACGTCGACGTGCGGCCCGAGCTGATCCTGCCGCTGCTGCTGCCGCCCCTGCTGTACGCGGCGGTGCGGCGGACGTCCTGGCGGCAGTTCGCGGCCAACCGGCGGCCGATCTTCCTGCTGGCCGTGGCGCTGGTGTTCGTCACCATGGCCGCGGTGGCCGCCGTGGCCGGCGCGATCGTGCCGGGGCTGCCGGTCGCCGCCGCCTTCGCGCTCGGCGCGCTGGTCGCGCCGCCCGACCCGGTCGCGGCGACCGCGGTCGCGGGACAGCTGGGGCTGCCGCGCCGGCTGGTGTCCATCCTGGAGGGCGAGGGCCTGTTCAACGACGTGACGGCGATCGTGCTGTACCACGTCGCGATCACCGCCGTGGTCACCGGCTCCTTCTCGGCCTGGCGGGCCGGTATGGACCTGGTGCTGTCCGCCGTCGTGGCCGTCGTGGTGGGGCTGGCGCTCGGCTGGGGCGCCAACAGACTGCTGGACCTGCTGGGCGACGCCACCCTGCAGATCGGGCTCACGCTGCTGGTGCCGTACGCCTCCTACGTGCTCGCGGAGGAGCTGCACGGCTCGGGCGTGCTCGCCGTGCTGACCACCGCGCTGTTCCTCGCCGAGTACGCCACCGACGCCGACGACGTGATGATCCGGCTCGCCGGGCACACCTTCTGGAACATCGTCGACACGCTCGTCACCGGTGTGGCGTTCGGGCTGATCGGACTGGAACTGCACAACGCGATCCGGACGGCGTCCGGGCGCTGGGCCGAGATGCTCGGCTGGGCGGGGGCGGTCGTGGCCGTCGTGGTGCTGGTGCGGCTGGCCTGGCTGCTGCCGGCCACCTGGCTCACCAAACGGCTGCACGCCCGGCGGGACCATGACGAGGACATCCCGGCGAGCTGGCGGGAGACCGTCGTCATGTGGTGGTCCGGGATGCGCGGCGTGGCCTCCGTGGCGCTGGCGCTGGCGATCCCGCTGACGACCGACGACGGCTCGCCCTTTCCGGACCGAGACGAGATCGTGTTCATCGCCTTCGGGGTGATCATGGCGACCCTGGTGCTCCAGGGGCTGACGCTGCCGTGGCTGGTGAAGCGGCTCGGAGTGCGTGCCGACACCGAGCGCGAGAAGGACTTCGAGAAGGCGCTCGCGACCCGGGCGGCGAAGGCGGCGAAGCGGCGGCTGCGGGAGATCGAGCAGGTGGAGGAGTTGCCGGACGAGCTGTCCGAGCAGATGCAGCGGCGGGCCTTCGACATCGGGCTGCGCATCAGCCCGGAGATCGGGGAGGACGAACGGCGCGAGGACCACGAGATGCGGGTACGGCGGCTGAAGCGCGTGCGGCGCATCCAGAACGAGATGCTGAGCGCGGCGCGGCACGAGGTGCTGGCGGCGCGCAACGAGCCGGGGGCCGATCCGGAGGTGGTGGACCGGGTGCTGCGCCACCTCGACGTGCGCAGCATGCGGTGAGGCGGCGGGCGCGGCACGGCGCGGCCGACGGCGACGGTGCTCGCCGTCGGCGGTCCGCCGTTTGTAGGGTCGGTCCATGGCTCGCAACGTGGTGATCAGTGGTGGCGGTACGGGGATCGGGCTCGCCGCGGCCCGCGTCTTCGCCGAGGACGGGGACCGGGTGCTGCTGGTCGGGCGGCGCGGCGACGTGCTGGAACGGGCCGACGTGCCCGGCGCGTCCAGGTACGCCGCCGATCTCAGTGATCCGGGCGCGGTGCGCGGACTCGCCGCCCACGTGGAGCGGGAGTTCGGCGCCGTCGACGTGCTGGTGCACGCGGCCGGGGGCAACGGGCAGCTCGAGGAGCCGGCCGGCGGTGACGACCCGCTGGACCGCGTCGCGCACGAATGGACCGTCAACTTCCGGCTCAACACCCTGACCGCGGCGCTGCTCACCGAGGGGCTGAAGGACCGGCTGGCCTCGCCGGGCGGGCGCGTGCTGTTCATCAGCTCCATCGCCGCCTACCGGGGCTCCGGCAGCGTGGCGTACGGCGGGGCCAAGGCCGCGCTGCACCCCTACGCCCACGCCCTGGCCCGCGCGCTGGGGCCGCGCGGGATCACCGTGAACGTGGTCGCGCCCGGCTACATCGAGGGCACCGGGTTCTTCGGCCCGCGCATCGACCCGGCCCGCCGCGAACGGCTGGCCGGCGAAACCCTGGACAAGCGCGTCGGCACCCCCGGAGACGTCGCCGCGACCCTGCACTGGCTCGCCTCCCCGGGCGCCGGGCACATCACCTCGCAGATCGTCCAGGTCAACGGCGGCGCCGAGCGCGGGCACTGAGCCCGCGCCCGCTCAAGCCCGGCCCGCTCAGCCCCGGCCCGCTCAAACCCCGGCCCGCTCAAGCCCGGCCCGCTCAGCCCCGGCCCGTCCGCGGTGTCTCCTGGGCGCGGCGCACGGCCGCGCCGTTCCGCGCCGCGCCGTCCCGGGCCGCCCGCAGGATCCCGTCCGCGGACGTCCGGGGCGGCGGCAGCACCGCGTCGGCCGTGTTGACGCGGGGCAGCGCGTGCGGATGGTGCTCGCTCAGCCAGCGGATCATCCGCTCCCGGACCGTCACCCGCACCGTCCAGATGTCGTCCGCGTCCTTGGCCGTCACCAGCGCCCGCACCTGGATGGTGCTCGGGGTGGAGTCCGTGACGGCCACGCCGTAGTCGCGGCCGTCCCAGGCGGGGCAGGAGCGCAGGATGTCGCGGAGCTGCTCGCGCATCGCCTCCACCGGAGCCGAGTGGTCGAGGTGCCAGTAGACGATGCCCGTCATCTGGGTGCTGCCGCGCGACCAGTTCTCGAACGGCTTGGAGGTGAAGTACGACACCGGCATGGTGATCCGGCGCTCGTCCCAGGTCCGCACCGTCAGGAACGTCAGCGTGATCTCCTCGACCGTGCCCCACTCGCCGTCCACCACGACCGTGTCGCCGAGGCGCACCATGTCGCCGAAGGCGATCTGCAGCCCGGCGAACATGTTGCTCAGCGTGGACT
Source organism: Streptomyces sp. H51 (assembly GCF_035656535.1). Lineage (NCBI taxonomy): Bacteria > Bacillati > Actinomycetota > Actinomycetes > Kitasatosporales > Streptomycetaceae > Streptomyces > Streptomyces sp. H51. The sequence continues at coordinate 141,526 of NZ_JAYMHD010000015.1, read as the reverse complement.
GCGCGGCGACACCGGCGACGATGCCGAGGATGCCGGCCGAGGCCAGCAGCGAGGCGCCGGCCGCCCGCATCGCCGGGAACGTCAGCAGCATCGCGGCCATCGCCACCACGCCCACGATCGCGGAGACCACCCGCATGATCAGCTCGACCTGGGTGCGGACCCGCCGGACCCGCGCCGGGTCGCGGTGGACGCGGGCGTAACGGCTGTACGACGTCTCGACGACCGCCGCCGCGATCCGTATCACCAGCCAGGCCGCCGACCCGATCAGCACCAGGGTCAGGGTCCGGCCGACGCCGACCCGGTGCTGCGGCAGCAGGTCCGCCTGGTCGTAGGAGCCTCTGAGCAGGGCCGTGCACAGGACCAGCTGGTAGGGCACGCGGGCACGGCGCAGCAGACCCCACAGCGGGGTCTCGTGGTGCCGGCCGTCGGCCTTGCGCAGCAACTGGTCGGTGACCCAGCCGACGGCCAGGGTCAGCACGACCGAGCCGCCGAGCACGATCAGCGGACGCAGTACGTTCTCCATGCCGTCGAACCTAACCGGCACCGGGCGGGCACGAACATGTGACTTTCACGCGTTCCTGGGTACGGCCGCGAGCACGCGTTGTCGGACCCCGCTGGCACCATGGCCCCATGAACCTCATGCTCTTTCACTCCACCTACGGCCTCCGGCCCGCGGTGCGTCAGGCCGCCGACAGACTGCGCGAGGCCGGACACGAGGTGTGGATCCCGGACCTCTTCGAGGGGCGCACGTTCGACACCGTCGAGGAGGGCAGGGCCTGCAAGGACGAGATCGGCCAGGACGAGCTGCTGAAACGGGCCGTACTGGCCGCCGCCCCCTACTCGGAACGGGGACTGGTGTACGCCGGGTTCTCCCTGGGCGCGGCCGTTGCCCAGACCCTGGCGCTCGGCGACGAGAAGGCGCGCGGGCTGCTGCTCCTGCACGGCACCTCCGACATCGCGCCGAACGCCTCCGCGGACGGCCTGCCGGTCCAGCTGCACGTGGCCGAGCCGGACGCGTTCGAGCCCGACGACTGGCTGAGCGCCTGGTACCTGCAGATGGGCAGAGCGGGCGCCGACGTCGAGGTGTACCGGTACGCCGGGGCCGGTCACCTGTACACCGACCCCGGCCTGCCGGACTACGACGAGGAGGCGGCCGAGGCCACCTGGCGGACGGCGCTCGGCTTCCTGGACTCGCTCCGGTGATCCGCTACACCGGGTCGTAGGTCCGTTCCACCTTCTGCGTGCCGCTGCGGGTGCGGTAGGAGCGGGCCCACGACGAGGTCGCGTTCGCGGACGTGCGGTCGGACAGGACGTAGTAGTCCATCTGCGCGCGCTCGGCCGTGACGTCCAGGACGCCGTAGCCGTGGCGGTCGGTGTCGACCCAGTGGACGTGCCGGTTGGCGGCCTTGATGACCGGCGCGGCGATCGCGGAGACCGTGCCCTCGGGGACCTTCACGATGTCGTCGAGGTTGTCGGAGGTCACCGAGGTGACCACGAACTCGGTGGCGGCCGAGGCGGACAGCGGGTAGGTGCCGGCGTCCACGGGCACGTCGTTGGCCCACGCCATGTGGATGTCGCCGGTGAGGAAGACGGTGTTGCGGATGGCGTTGGACCGCAGGTGGGCCAGCAGTTCCCGCCGGTCGTCGGTGTAGCCGTCCCACTGGTCGGTGTTGAGGGCGAGCCCCTCCTTCGGCAGCCCGAGCAGCTCGGCGAGCGGCTTCAGCAGGTCGGCGGAGAGGGAGCCGACGGCGAACGGCGAGATCATCACCGAGTTGCCGACCAGCCGCCAGGTGGTGTCGGACGTCTTCAGCCCCGCCTTCAGCCAGTCGAGCTGGGCGCGCCCGGTGATCGTGCGGTCCGGGTCGTCCACCGAGCCGTTGCCGACCTTGACCTGCTGCGAGCGGAAAGAGCGCAGGTCGAGCAGGGACAGGTCGGCGAGCTTGCCGAAGCGCAGCCGGCGGTAGGTGGTGCCGGCGGTCGCCGGGCGCACCGGCATCCACTCGAAGTAGGCCTGTCTGGCGGCCGCCTGACGGGCCGACCAGGTGCCCTCGGCGCCCTCGGTGTGGTTCTCGGCGCCGCCCGACCAGGCGTCGTTGGCGAACTCGTGGTCGTCCCAGATCGCGATCACCGGCGCCTTGTGGTGCAGCGCCTGCAGATCGGGGTCGGTCTTGTACCTGCCGTGGCGGGTGCGGTAGTCGGCGAGCGTGAGGATCTCGTGGGCGGGCGCGTGCGGCCGTACGACGGTCCCGCGGGTGCCGTAGTCGCCGGTGCCGTACTCGTAGATGTAGTCCCCGAGGTGCAGCCAGGCGTCCAGGTCGCCGCGGGCCGCGAGATGGCGGTACGCCGAGAAGTGGCCGGCCTCCCAGTTGGCGCAGGAGACCACGCCGAAGCGCAGGCCGGAGACCGCCGCGTCCGCGGCCGGCGCGGTGCGGGTGCGCGCCGGCGGGGAGTCGGTGCCGCCCGCGGAGAAGCGGAACCAGTAGTCGGTGGCCGGCTCCAGGCCGCGGACGTCGGCCTTGACGGTGTGGTCGGAGGCCGCGGTCGCGGTGACGGCCCCCTCGGCGACGACGTCCGTGAACGCCTTGTCCCGGGCGACGACCCAGCCGACCTCGGTGTCCGGGCCGAGCCCGGAGCCGGGCACGGCCTCGGCGGTGGGGGTCACCCGGGTCCACAGCAGGACCCCGTCGGGCAGCGGGTCGCCGGAGGCGACGCCGTGCAGGAAAGCGGGGGTGCCGGCGGCCGCGCGGGCGGGCAGCGCGGCGGTCAGCGGACCGGCCAGGACGGCGGTGGCCGCGGCGGCCTTGACGATCGTACGGCGGCGCGGCGAAAGCGAGTTGACGCTCTCGGCGGGCGCGGATGCTCTGTATCGACTGGTCACGACCGATCAGGTTACTGATCGGTATGCGCGGGAGCGGGCGAACTCGGAAAGTTCGCCCGCTCTTCCGCCGGAAGTCGCCTCGGACGGTCCGTCAGCCCTTGAGGGCCGCCCCGACCACCTGGTTGAACTGGTCCGCCGTCATGGGCGGGTTGCCGTTGCTGTCGGCGGTGAGCACCTTGCCGTTCATGACGAGGCTCGGGGTGCCGGTGACGCCGTCCTTGTTGGTGTCGAAGGTCTTCGACATGGCGAGCGCCCAGGCGTCGTAGGTGCCCTTCTTCACCGCGTTCCGGAAGCCGGCGTTGTCCTTCAGGGCCGGAACGGTCTGGGCGACCTTGATCAGGTAGTCGTCGCTCTTGAACTTGTCGTCCGACTCCTCGGGGTGCCACTTCTTGGAGTAGAGCGCGGTCTTGTACTCCAGGAACGCCTCGTCGCTGACGTTCAGCGCGGCGCCCATGGCGCTCATCGCGTTCTTGGAGCCCTCGCCGCGCGAGCCGATCTGGCCCTTGCCGAGGGAGTCGCCGTCGAGGAAGGTGCCGCCGACGAACTGGAGCTTGTACTTGCCGCTGTCGAGGTCCTTCTTCACGGTCGGGCCGACTGCTTCCTCGAACTGGGCGCAGATCGGGCAGCGGGGGTCCTCGTAGACCTTCAGCGTCTTCTCGGCGCTCGCCTTGCCGATGACGACCGTCGTGCCGTTCTTGCCCGTGGTGTTGGCCGGCGCGACGACCTTCTCGTCCTTCACGGCCTCCCAGTGGCCGGGCTTGTTCGCCTGGACGACGGCGTAGCCTATGCCGCCGGCCGCGGCCAGCACGGCGACGACCGAACAGGCCACGATGACCTGCCGCTTGACCTTGGCCCGCTTGGCCTGGCGCTCGCGCTCCTGACGCAGCCGCTCACGGGCCGCCGTCTTGGCCGCCTGGTTGTTCCGCTTGCTCATATCGGTGATCTCCATGTGGGACGCGCATGTGTCGTGCGCGGGATACGTGTGGGGGTCTGCTGGTACTCAGCTGTGGTTCAGGCGAACGCGGCCGAGCACGGCGGCCCACGCCGCCCCAGGGAGTGCACGAGAAGCCGGTCGCGGACGACGGCGGACCGGCGGACGGGACGCCGCAGGCGCCCCTGCGCCTCGGCGGGCCGGACGGCCACCGCGGCCACCGCGAGCAGCAGCGGCCGGAACGTGGTCGCGGCGACCGCCCGCAGCGACTGGGCCAGCGCCCGCTCACCGCGGCGCAGCCAGGCGGCGGCGAGCAGCCCGACGCCGACGTGCGCGCCGAGCAGCAGCCAGGCGGTCGCCGGGTCGGCGTGGGCGAGCAGCACGGCGAGCCGGTCGGCGCCGGTGTCAGCCCACCCGTCACCCGGCCGCCACCCCTCGGGGAGGTGCTTCGCACCGCTGGTGATCTCGGCCAGCGGGCTGCCGACCTCGGTGCGGTTGCCGCACAGCACGTCGAAGCCGACGGAGCGCAGCGGGCCCGCGACCGGGCCGCCCGCGCGGCCGTAGCAGAGGTGCTGGCCGGTGGTGAAGACCGTGTCGGCGGCCAGCTCCAGCGGGACCAGCGCGGCGGCGATGCGCCCGAAGCCGCGTTCGCGGCCGGCCAGCGCGTAGGCGGCCGTGAACACGGCGGCGGCGACCGCGGCCACCGTGTTCAGCGGCAGCGGGACCCGTGACAGCAGCACGTGCGACGTGGTGCTGAGCGTCACGACGAGCGCCGTGAACACGGCCGCGCGCACGGCTCTCAACGGGGTCCCGGATATGTCCATAGCGCAGGAGAGTCTGTCACGCCGTGCCGTAAGGGACCCCTAAAGGGTCCCTGTGAGGCACGACCTGTCACAGACCCGGGATCCGGCCGTTGCGGAACAGGTCCACGAAGATCTGGTGGTCGGCACGCGCGCGTGCGCCGTAGTCGTGCGCGAAGTCCACCAGCAGGCCCGCGAAGCCGTCCTCGTCGGCGGCGATCGCCGCGTCGATCGCCCGCTCGGTGGAGAACGGCACCAGCGACTCGCCGGAGGTGTCGTCCGCCGCGGAGTGCATGGTCGCCGTGGCCCGGCCGAGGTCGGCCACCACCTGGGCGATCTCCTCCGGGTCGTCGATGTCGCCCCAGTCCAGGTCCACGGCGTACGGCGAGACCTCGGCGACCAGCTGGCCCGCCCCGTCCAGCTCGGTCCAGCCCAGCCAGGGGTCGGCGTGCTGCTGCAGGGCGCGCTGGGAGATCACCGTGCGGTGGCCCTCGTGCTGGAAGTAGTCGCGGATCGCCGGGTCGGTGACGTGGCGGGAGACCGCCGGGGTCTGGGCCTGCTTGATGTAGATCACGACGTCGTTCTCCAGGGCGTCGGTGTGCCCCTCCAGCAGGATGTTGTACGACGGCAGCCCGGCCGACCCGATGCCGATGCCGCGGCGGCCGACGACATCCTTGACGCGGTAGGAGTCCGGGCGGGCCAGCGACGCCTCCGGCAGCGTCTCCAGGTAGCCGTCGAACGCCGCCAGCACCTTGTAGCGGGTGGCGGCGTCCAGCTCGATGGAGCCGCCGCCCGGCGCGAAGCGGCGCTCGAAGTCGCGGATCTCCGTCATCGACTCCAGCAGCCCGAAGCGGGTCAGGGAGCGGGCGTCGCGCAGCGCGTCCAGCAGCGGCCCCTGCGCGGTGTCCAGGGTGAAGGGCGGCACCTCGTCGCTCTTGGCGCCGGTGGCCAGGGCGTGCACGCGCTCGCGGTACGCGGCCGCGTAGATCCCCACCAGCTCGCCGATCTGGCCGTCGCTGAGCGCCTTCGCGTAGCCGATCAGCGCGATCGAGGCGGCGAAGCGCTTCAGGTCCCAGGTGAAGGGGCCGACGTACGCCTCGTCGAAGTCGTTGACGTTGAAGATCAGGCGGCCGTTGGCGTCCAGGTAGGTGCCGAAGTTCTCCGCGTGCAGGTCGCCGTGGATCCACACCCGCGAGGTGCGCTCGTCCAGGTACGGACCGCTGAAGGTCCGCCCGTCGCCGCGCCCGGCCCGCTCCGCGTCCAGGTCGTGGTAGAAGAGGCAGGCCGTCCCCCGGTAGAACGCGAAGGCCGAGGACGCCATCTTCCGGAACTTCACACGGAACGCGGCGGGATCGGCGGCCAGGAGCTCGCCGAAGGCGGTGTCGAAGACGGCGAGGATCTCCTCGCCGCGCTGCTCGTCGCTGAGCTGGGGAACCGACATCGCTGGGTGCCTCCTGGTGCATGACAATGAGTGACGAGAGAGTCGTCACGTCCAACGGGCGAAGGTACGCGGGAGTGCCCGTGACCCACGCATGAAGGTACGCGGCGGAGCCCCGCGCGTGTCAGTGCCGAGGCATAGACTTCGACGCTGACCCCAGGACTGTCCGCCAGCCCGTTGTCCCGCGTTTCCCTTGGAGGCCGAACCGTGTCGAAGCCGCCGTTCACGCACCTGCACGTCCACACCCAGTACTCGCTGCTGGACGGTGCCGCGCGGCTGAAGGACATGTTCAACGCCTGCAACGAGATGGGCATGACGCACATCGCCATGTCCGACCACGGCAACCTCCACGGGGCGTACGACTTCTACCACTCCGCGAAGAAGGCCGGGATCACCCCGATCATCGGGATCGAGGCGTACGTCGCCCCCGAGTCCCGGCGCAACAAGCGCAAGATCCAGTGGGGCCAGCCGCACCAGAAGCGGGACGACGTGTCCGGTTCCGGCGGTTACACCCACAAGACGATGTGGGCGGTGAACAGCACCGGCCTGCACAACATCTTCCGGCTCTCCTCGGACGCGTACGCCGAGGGCTGGCTGCAGAAGTGGCCCCGGATGGACAAGGAGACCATCGCCCAGTGGTCCGAGGGCATCGTCGCCTCCACCGGCTGCCCCTCCGGCGAACTGCAGACCCGGCTGCGCCTGGGCCAGTACGACGAGGCGCTGAAGGCGGCCGCCGACTACCAGGACATCTTCGGCAAGGACCGCTACTTCCTGGAGCTGATGGACCACGGCATCGAGATCGAGCGCCGGGTCCGCGACGGCCTCCTCGACATCGGCAAGAAGCTCGGCATCCCGCCGCTGGTCACCAACGACTCGCACTACACGTACGCGCACGAGGCCGGCGCCCACGACGCCCTGCTGTGCATCCAGACCGGCAAGAACCTCTCCGACCCCGACCGCTTCAAGTTCGACGGCACCGGCTACTACCTGAAGTCCACCGACGAGATGTACGCCATCGACTCCTCGGACGCCTGGCAGGAGGGCTGCCGCAACACCCTGCTGGTGGCCGAACAGGTCGACACCACCGGCATGTTCGAGAAGCGCGACCTCATGCCCAAGTTCGACATCCCCGAGGGCTACACCGAGGTCACCTGGTTCAAGGAGGAGGTCCGCCGCGGCATGGAGCGCCGCTACCCGGGCGGCATCCCCGAGGACCGCCAGCGGCAGGCCGACTACGAGATGGACGTCATCATCTCGATGGGCTTCCCCGGCTACTTCCTCGTCGTCGCCGACTTCATCATGTGGGCCAAGAACAACGGCATCGCGGTCGGCCCCGGCCGAGGGTCCGCGGCCGGCTCGATCGTCGCCTACGCCATGGGCATCACCGACCTCGACCCGATCCCGCACGGTCTGATCTTCGAGCGGTTCCTCAACCCCGAGCGCATCTCCATGCCCGACGTCGACATCGACTTCGACGAGCGCAGGCGCGTCGAGGTGATCAGGTACGTGACGGAGAAGTACGGCGCCGACAAGGTCGCCATGATCGGCACCTACGGCACCATCAAGGCCAAGAACGCCATCAAGGACTCCGCGCGCGTGCTGGGCTACCCGTACGCGATGGGCGACCGCATCACCAAGGCCATGCCCGCCGACGTCCTCGGCAAGGGCATCCCGCTGTCCGGCATCACCGACCCCGCCCACCCCCGCTACTCCGAGGCGGGCGAGGTGCGGGCGATGTACGAGAACGAGCCGGACGTGAAGAAGGTCATCGACACCGCCAAGGGCGTCGAGGGCCTGGTGCGGCAGATGGGCGTGCACGCCGCCGGCGTGATCATGTCCAGCGAGACCATCACCGAGCACGTGCCCGTCTGGGTCAGGCACACCGACGGCGTCACCATCACCCAGTGGGACTACCCGAGCTGTGAGTCGCTCGGCCTGCTGAAGATGGACTTCCTCGGCCTGCGCAACCTGACGATCATGGACGACGCCGTCAAGATGGTGAAGTCCAACAAGGGCATCGACATCGATCTGCTGTCGCTCCCGCTGGACGACCCCACGACCTTCGACCTGCTCCAGCGCGGCGACACGCTCGGCGTCTTCCAGTTCGACGGCGGCCCCATGCGCTCGCTGCTGCGCCTGATGAAGCCGGACAACTTCGAAGACATCTCCGCCGTCTCGGCCCTGTACCGGCCGGGCCCGATGGGCATGAACTCCCACACGAACTACGCGCTGCGCAAGAACAAGCAGCAGGAGATCACGCCGATCCACCCCGAGCTGGAGGCGCCCCTCGAAGAGGTCCTGGCCGTCACCTACGGCCTGATCGTCTACCAGGAGCAGGTGCAGAAGGCCGCCCAGATCATCGCCGGCTACTCGCTCGGCGAGGCCGACATCCTCCGCCGGGTGATGGGCAAGAAGAAGCCCGACGAACTGGCCAAGAACTTCACCATCTTCCAGGCCGGCGCCCGCAAGAACGGCTACAGCGACGAGGCCATCCAGGCGCTGTGGGACGTGCTGGTCCCCTTCGCCGGCTACGCGTTCAACAAGGCCCACTCGGCCGCGTACGGCCTGGTGTCGTACTGGACCGCCTACCTCAAGGCGAACCACCCCGCCGAGTACATGGCGGCCCTGCTGACCTCCGTGAAGGACGACAAGGACAAGTCGGCGGTCTACCTCAACGAGTGCCGCCGCATGGGCATCCGGGTGCTCCCGCCGAACGTCAACGAGTCCGAGGCCAACTTCGCCGCCCAGGGCGACGACGTGATCCTCTTCGGCCTCTCCGCCGTCCGCAACGTCGGCACCAACGTCGTCGAGTCGATCATCAAGTGTCGCAAGGCCAAGGGCAAGTACGCCTCCTTCCCCGACTACCTCGACAAGGTCGAGGCGGTCGTCTGCAACAAGCGCACCACGGAATCGCTGATCAAGGCCGGCGCCTTCGACTCCCTGGGCCACACCCGCAAGGGGCTGACGGCGCAGTACGAGCCGATGATCGACAACGTGGTCGCGGTCAAGCGCAAGGAGGCCGAGGGCCAGTTCGACCTCTTCGGCGGCATGGGCGAGGAGCAGAACGACGAGCCCGGCTTCGGGCTGGACGTGGAGTTCTCCACCGACGAGTGGGACAAGACGTACCTGCTCGCCCAGGAGCGGGAGATGCTCGGTCTCTACGTCTCCGACCATCCGCTCTTCGGCCTGGAGCACGTGCTCTCGGACAAGGCGGACGCGGGCATCGCCCAGCTCACCGGCGGCGAGCACGCCGACGGCGCGGTCGTGACGATCGGCGGCATCATCTCGGGCCTGCAGCGCAAGATGACCAAGCAGGGCAACGCCTGGGCGATCGCCACGGTCGAGGACCTCGCCGGCTCCATCGAGTGCATGTTCTTCCCGGCCACCTACCAGCTGGTGTCCACGCAACTCGTCGAGGACGCGGTCGTGTTCGTCAAGGGCCGCCTCGACAAGCGCGAGGACGTGCCCCGGCTCGTCGCGATGGAGCTGCAGGTCCCCGACCTGTCGACCGCGGGCACCAACGCGCCCGTGGTGCTCACCATCCCGGCGGTGAAGGTGACCCCGCCGATGGTCAGCCGCCTCGGCGAGATCCTCAGCCACCACAGGGGCGACAGCGAGGTCCGCATCAAGCTCCAGGGCCCGACCAGGACGACGGTCCTGCGTCTGGACCGGCACCGGGTGAAGCCGGACCCGGCGCTGTTCGGCGATCTGAAGGTGCTGCTCGGGCCGTCCTGCCTGGCGGGCTGAGCGTCGAAAGCGCGCGGGGGCGCACCCGGTGCGGGTGCGCCCCTCGCGTCCGTGCCCGGGCGGGCGCGGCCCCGGTCAGTTGTGGCCGAGCTTCTTCGGCTTGCGGCCGTGCTCGACGACGTCGGCGGGGCTGGACGCCTCGGTGGCCACCGCGGTCTGCTGCTCGGCGTGCTCGGGAGCCGGCCGCCGGCTGCGCATCTGGTTGCCGCCCTGCTTGCGGTTCTTGTTCTTGGCCATGGAAATCTGCCTCCTTGTGGGGCATCTGGGGGCCAGGGACGGGATCAGATTCACATAGGCTCACAAGGCGCGCATGTCGGACAATTACCGTGCGTGACAGGGGTCATGGGAGCGCGCGGCTCCGAAACGCCACGCCGAAGATCGAGTTCCGGCCGTTTACCCCCGTGCTGTCGGGCAGACTCGAAGCAAGCCCGAAGCAAACCTCCCGGAAAGAGGGTGGATCGCGTGGACCGCTGCATCGTCCTGGTGGACGCCGGGTATCTGCTGGGGGCCGCCGCCAGTCTCCTCGCCGGGGAGCCCTCCCGGTCGCGGATCACCGTCGACCACACCGCTCTCATCCAGGGGCTGCGCGAGCGAGCCGAGTCCGAGACGGAACGGCCGCTGCTGCGCATCTACTGGTTCGACGGCGCCCCCGACCGCGTCCCGCAGCCCGAGCACCGCAGACTGCGCGTGATGCCCCGGGTCACCGTCCGGCTCGGCGCGCTGACCCGCAGCGACGGACGCTGGGCCCAGAAGGGCGTCGACGCCGCCATGCACGCCGAACTGACCGAGCTGGCCCGCAACCGCGCCTGCTCCGACATCGTCCTCGTCACCGGCGACGGCGATCTGCTGCCGGGCATGATGGCGGCCAAGGAGCACGGGGTCGCCGTGCACCTGTGGGCCGTGCAGGCCGCCGACGGCGACTACAACCAGTCCGAGGACCTGGTCGCCGAGGCCGACGAGCGGCGCGTCCTGGACCGTGCCTGGATCACCAAGGCCGTACGGGCCAAGGAGGTCGGCGGGGTCTGCGCGCCGCCGCCCGCACCGCGGCCGGAGATCGCCGCGATCCTGTCCGCGCCGCTGCCGGAGTCCGCGCTCGCGGCCACCGAGCGGCCCGCCGAGACGGGCGAGCACCCCCCGGCTGCCGCCGGCTCCCGGAACGGCACGCAGGAGCGGGCGTCCGCGCCCAAGGGCGTGCCGACCCCCAAGGACCTGGCGGCGATGCGCGCCCCGGGCGTCCAGCCCGCCCCGCAGCCCGCGAGCGCCACGCTGCGCTGGTCCTCCGACAGGGGATGGGTCGACCGGCCGGCCGTCGAGCCGCCCGAGGCCGCCTCCATGCCGACGCTGGCGCAGCTGACCACCGCGGAGCAGCGGTGGGCCGACCGGGAGGAGGACATCACCACGGTCGGCGGCGATCCCTACGAGGTCGGACAGGTGTTCGCCCGGCGGTGGATCGGGCGGCTGGGGGACCAGAGCCATCTGCAGCGGCTGTCCGGCATGTACCCGCGCATCCCGCACCGGATCGACGGGGAGCTGCTGCGGTACGCGGCGCGGTTCGGACTGCTCGCCCACAAGGACGACCAGATCGACGAGCACGACCGTTACGCCATCCGGGCCGGCTTCTGGCGGGAACTCGACGCCCGGACGGGCACCGAGCGCGCGCCGGCGGCCGAGTAGTCCTCCACCACCCCTCACCCCCTCCACCGGCAGTTCTTTACCGGCGCATTCGCTGTTGTCGACCGACCCGAGACCTGGCGCGGCGCGCGGACCACGTACCCTCGCTCTGTGAGTACGCGCGCGGCACAGGCACTTCGGCACGGCGGCGATGTCGTGTGCGCGGTGCGCGGGCTGACCAAGACCTACCCTGCGGTGCGCGGACGGCGGGGCGCTCCCGGAACGCCCGCGGTGCGGGCCGTCGACGACGTGCGGCTGGACGTCCGGCGTGGTGAGATCTTCGGGCTCCTCGGGCCGAACGGCGCCGGCAAGTCCACCCTGGTGCGGCAGCTGACCGGGCTGATGCGTCCCGACGCGGGGAGCGTCGAGATCCTCGGCCACGACATCGTGCGGCACCCGGAGCGGGCGGCGCGCATCCTCGCCTACCTCGGGCAGGAGTCGACCGCCCTCGACGAGCTGACCGTGGCGCTGGCCGCCGAGACCACCGGGCGACTGCGCGGGCTCCCGGCGCGGCAGGCGCGGGCCGAGCGGGACGACGTCCTCGACGAGCTGGGCCTCGCGCCCATCGCCGGGCGGCCGCTGAAGAAGCTCTCCGGCGGACAGCGGCGGCTGGCCTGCTTCGCCACCGCGCTGGTCGGCCGGCGGTCGCTGCTCGTGCTGGACGAGCCGACCACCGGGATGGACCCGGTGGCGCGGCGTGCCGTATGGGCCGCCGTGGACCGGCGGCGGGCCGAGCAGGGGGCGACCGTGCTGCTCGTCACCCACAACGTCATCGAGGCCGAGACCGTTCTCGACCGGGTCGCCGTCCTCGATCGGGGACGCGTGATCGCCTGCGACACCCCCGGCGGGCTCAAGGAGGGGGTCGCCGGGGAGGTCCGCGTCGACCTGGTGTGGCGCGCGAAGGCCCCGCTGCACGTGCCCGAGGTCGCCGCGCTCAGGGAGCGGGCCACCGAGTCCGGCCGTCGCTGGACCCTGCGGCTCGCGCCCGAGGAGGCCCGCGCGGCCGTCGCCACCGTCACCGGCGGGGCCGCCTTCGCCGCGCTGGACGACTTCACGCTGGCCACCCCGAGCCTGGAGGACGTGTACCTGGCGCTGGGCGGCGCCGCGCGGCAGGGACTGGTGAAGGCATGAGCGCACGGGCCGCCGCATCCGTACGCAACAGGGCCGACGGAGCGAAGAGGAGCAGCACGACGTGAGTGTCGTACCCGCCGATGTCGCGCCGGGCGCGGCCGTGGGCGAGCCGGAGTCCGCCCGCGCCGCGGCCGAGCTGGGACCGCGGGCGCGGCTGTGGCCGTCCCTCGTGGCCGTGTACCGCGCGCAGCTGTCGCGGGCGCGGGTCGCGCGGATCCCGCTGCTGTTCGTGGCCACCTTCCAGTCGGTCGGGATCATGGTCCTGATGCGCGGGGTGGTGAGCGGCGGCGGTGAGGCCAGGTCGGTGGTGGCCGGGTCGTCGGTGCTCGTCGTGGCGTTCGTCGCGCTGAACCTGCTCGCGCAGTACTTCGGGCAGCTGCGGGCCGGCGGCGGTCTCGACCACTACGCCACGCTGCCGGTGCCGCCGGCGTCGGTGGTGCTGGGGGCGGCGGGGGCGTACGCGTCGTTCACCGTGCCGGGGACCGTGGTGACCGCCGTGTTCGGGTGCGTGCTGTTCGGCCTGCCGCTGACCCACCTGTGGGTGCTCGCCGCCGTGATCCCGCTGGCCGGGGCGGCGCTGGCCGGGCTGGGCGCCGCGCTGGGGCTGCTCGCGCCGCGGCCGGAGCTGGCGACGCTGCTCGGCCAGTTGGGCATGTCCGCGGCGCTCCTGCTCGGGGTGCTGCCGGCCGACCGGATGCCGGAGGTGGTACGGCTCGCCCGCGACCTGCTGCCGTCGACGTACGGGGTGGAGGCCCTCGCCCGGACCTTCGGGACGCGTCCCGACTGGGCGTTCGTCCTCGGTGACCTGGCCGTCTGCGGGGTGGTCGGCGTCCTGTCGCTGACGGCGGCGACCTGGGCGTACCGCAGGGCGGCCGTCCGGTGACGCGCCGTCCCGGTGCGCCTGGCACGATGGCGGGGTGACCGCACCGTTGACTCCGCCTCCACCGCCGCATGAACACTCCCCGCAGGACGCCTGGCAGGCCTCGCCTCCCGGACACACGGCTTCGGCGTTCGAGGCCGCCGGGTACGGCACGTACGGACAGGACGGCCCCGGAATGAAGACCGAAGTGCGGGAGGCCGCCGTCGTCGCGGTGGCGGTGGCGCTCGGCGGGGTGCCGCTCGGCCTGCTGTGGTGGTGGCTGGCGCCGCACGTACCGCTGGTCGGGGACGCCGTCGACAGGAGCTGGGTGGTCTACCTCGCCGACAGCGAGGGGGAGCAGGCGATCGGGGTCGACGGAACGTTCACCCTGCTCGCGCTGGCGTTCGGAGCGGTGAGCGCCGCCGTGGTGTTCCTGGCGCGCAGGCGCGGCGGAGTGCCGCTGACCGTGGGGCTGGGCGTCGGCGGGCTGCTCGGCTCCCTGCTGGCCTGGCGGCTCGGCGTCTGGCTCGGGCCCACCCAGGACGTGATCGCCCACGCCAAGCAGGTGGGCGACGGGGTCAGGTTCTCGGCGCCGCTGAAGCTGGGGGCGAAGGGAGCGCTGCTGGCGTGGTCGCTGGCGGCGCTGCTGGTGCACCTCGGGCTGACGGCGCTGTTCGGGCCGCGGGACCCCGAACCGTACGATCAGGGGCCCGTCCCGAAGGATCCCTACGGGGCCCCGTCGGCGTGAGCCGGGTGGGGCCGCCCGCGGGCGCGCAGCGGCCCCCGGCGGGGCGCCACCGGCGTCACGACCCTTGCAGGACCCCTTGACGACCCCTTCGGCAGGTCCTCGGCCCTCGGCCGGGGACCTGTTCCGCGCCGAAGCCGTCGAAGCGCGTGTCGAGGGGTGCTTCGACGCGCGTGTCGAGGGGCGCGTCCGCGTGTCGAGGGACGCGCCGAAGGGTCACGCCCGCCCGATCGGCGCCACGACCGCTTCCGTGAGCCCGGCCAGGTCCGCGGGGGACAGCTCGATCTCCAGGCCGCGACGGCCAGCCGACACGCAGATCGTGTCGTGGCCGCGCGCCGAGGTGTCCAGGACCGTGGGCAGCTTCTTGCGCTGGCCCAGCGGGGAGATGCCGCCGCGGACGTAACCCGTGGTGCGTTCGGCGAGGGCCGGGTCCGCCATGGCGGCGCGCTTGCCGCCGACCGCGGAGGCGAGCGCCTTGAGGTCCAGCTGGCCCGCGACCGGGACGACGGCCACCGTCAGCCTGCCGTCGACGTCCGCCACCAGCGTCTTGAACACCCGCTCCGGCGACACGCCCATCGCCTCCGCCGCCTCCTGCCCGTAGGAGGGGTGGGCGGGGTCGTGGTCGTAGGAGTGGACCGTGTACGGCACGCCCGCGGCCGTCAGGGCCACCGTCGCGGGCGTGCCTCCGGACTGCTGTCGCTGATTCTTCGACTTCTTCGCCATCCCGGCCTTCACGGTCCTCAGGGTCGTCAGTTGAGGCTGGTCGGACCACGGGTGAGGTCCGCCGCCGGCAGTGACGGCAGACTACGGAGGATCGCCGTCTCGGAGCGAAGCAGTTTCAGCTCGTCACGCAGCCGGGACGCGGTGTCCGGAGCCTGCAGCAGTCGCTGCTTGGTCGGCGTGTCCAGCATCATCGCCGCCGCCACCAGGTACGACACCACGGACGGCTCGTCCGGCAGCTCCGCACCCGTGGCCAGCGACCTCTCCCGGGCGCCCGCCAGGCGCTTCTGGTACTGCCGGAAGGCCCGCAGCACGCCCTCGGCCAGGGCCCCGGCCTCGTCGCCCGGCTGCTCCTCGAGCGTCTCCAGCTCCGCCGTCAGGAACGGACCCGACGCGTCGACGGACAGCAGGCGCACCCGGGTGGTGCCCGTCGCCAGCACCTCGAAGGTGCCGTCGGCGCGCTCGCGGACGGTCGCCGCGTCCGCCACACAGCCGATCCGGTGGAACGACTTCGCCGGGTCGGGGCCGAAGCCCGCCGCCGGGCCACGCTCCGGCAGCGCGGTGGGGTCCGGCATGCCGGGCGCGCTGAGGGCCACCTCGTGGCCGTCGCGGATCGCCACGACGGCGAACCGGCGTGGTTCCTCCTCGGGCGTCTTCAGCAGTTCGCGCATCATGGCGCGGTAGCGCTCCTCGAAGACGTTGAGAGGCAGCACCAGCCCCGGGAACAGCACCGAGTTCAGGGGGAAGAGCGGAAGCCGGACGGTGGTCACGGCGCAGAAGCCTAATGGCCGCGGGGGCATGCGCGTCCGGCACGCCCACCGAGTGGATGCCCGGAGGGCTGTGCGGGACCCGCCGAGTGGATCTCGTCACGCGCTCTCAGGAAGGCGGCCAGGGGGTCGTCCGAGACCCGGTCCCAGGGGTAGGACGTGGCATACGGGCCGATCAGGGCGAGCTGGGCGCGAGCGTCCTCCCGGCGCTCCAGCCGGAGCAGGACGTACATCAGTTTGTTACGGACCTCGGCCGGCCAGGGGTCGGCGGCCGGGAAGCGGGCGGACAGCGCGATCGCGCGGTCGGCCGCCGCGTCCAGCCGCTCCCGCGCCACCCCGGCGCCCGCGGCGTCGGCCAGGTACGACAGGGCCGCCCGCGCGGGCAGCGCCTGCACGAGGGAGTCCGCGGGGGCGTCCTGGGCGGCCAGGTCGGCGAAGTCGAAGCACTCCCGGTGGGAGCCGCGCCAGGAGTCGGCGAGGTAGCACAGCGCCGCCACGTGGCAGCCGTAGTGGAGCGGGGCGCGGCGGATCGCGGCCTCCCACAGCTCCTCGAAGTACTTGTGCCCGGCCCGCGCGCCGCGCGCGTGGTCCAGCGCGATCCGCCAGGGCACCGGGTCGCGGTCGTCGCCGCGCGCGGCGGCCGTGATCAGCGGGCTCACCTCACGCAGCAGTTCCGCCCGCGCCGGGGAGTCCCAGGCGCGGTCCACCGCCAGCTGGGCCTCGACGAGCAGCGCGTCCGGGTCCCGCGGGGCGGCGGCGCGCCAGGCCGCCAGCCACTCGCCGCGGGAGCGCGCGAAGCCCGCGAGCCGTCTCGTGTACCGGTCGCGGCTCTCCCACTCGGCGTTCGCGCGGGTCGCGGCGAGCAGCGCGGAGGCGGGCCCGTGCTCGCCGCGCGCGGCCGCGACCAGCGCGGGGGCCAGCCGGTCGTCCGGCACGTCGAGCAGCACCTCGTCGTCGGCCGGCAGCGCGGCGGCGGGGCGGGGGGTCCGGTGCGTCCGGCCCGGGCGGATGAACGGGGGGAGCGGAGCCATGGTGCCGACCATTGAAGGACCGCAGGTCACCTGGCGCCAGAGGGCATCGGCAAGTCACCGAAGGTCGTGCTCGGAAAATCCGAGGGAAGGCAGAGGGAAGGCAAAGGGTGGCTGTCGGGTGCCTTTTCGGCGCCTGTGCGGGGCCTGTTCGCCACCTGTGCGGCGCCTGTTCGCCGCCTGCGCGGGCCCGCCCTCGGCTCCGCTGCCCGGGCGTGCCCTCAGCTCCGCCGCAGCAGCCGTGTCGCGCCCGCCGCCACCGTCGTCGCCAGCACCCAGCCCAGCAGGATCAGCGCCGCCGCCAGCCACTGCCAGCCGCCGTGCAACTGCCAGGAGCCGACCTGCCCGAGGTCGATGACCGGCAGCAGCAGGTCCAGGGCGAACAGGGCGGGATTCCACACCGGGGACCCGGCGTTCTCGACCGGCGGATGGCTCGCGTGCGCGAAGGCCAGGGACCCCGCCGCCCACAGCACCGCCATCCACACCGCGGCCCGGCCGGGGCGGTAGCCGTAGGCCACCGTCCAGTCCTGCGCGTAGCCCCACAGCTTGGCCGCGGGCGGCAGGGTCTCGCGGCGCCGGCGCTGCTTGGCCAGCAGCACCTCGCGGGCGTCCTCGTCCTCGCCGCCGGCCCGCAGCACCGAGGCCAGCCGCTCGTAGGGTTCCGGGTTGTACTCGGCGGTCGCCGCGGACACCCAGTCCAGCCGCTCGGCCAGCGGGAACGGGCCCCTGGGCACCAGGGCCTCGTACGTGAAACCGCCCATCTGCAGGTTGCCCGGGCCCGGCCACGCGCTCGCCCGGTCGACCAGGTTGACCACCCGCGCGCCCGACAGCACGACCTTGCCCCGCGCCGGTGCCTCCCCGAGGAAGCGCAGCTCGGGCGTCTGCACCCGGCGCAGCGACAGCTCCTGGTCGTCGGTGAAGACGAACCGGGCCCGCTCGAGGTCGACCGCGTCCCCGAACCGCCCGTCGTCCAGCCGCACCCCGCCCAGGCACTCGAACCGCTGGATCCGGGTGCCGCGCTCCGGAGTCGTACCGCTCAGCAGCGGGCTGCCGACGCCCGCCGGGGTCAGGTACAGCGTGCGCTCCACGGTCAGCTGCGGCGCGTTCAGCGCCAGCCGCGCGGCGGGGTTGGCCAGCCGGGCGCCGCGCAGGCTCAGCGAGACGCCGATCTTCGCGCCGCGCAGGCTCAGCTCGCCGTGCGACTCCAGCAGCTCGGCCTGCAGGTCCTGGCCCACCGACAGCCCGTCCCCGGCGATCGAGCGGCCGCTGCGGTCGCGGTGCACGACGGCCTGGTTGAGCATCAGGTCCGTGCCGATCCGGGCGTCGGTGAGCCGCACCCCGCCGCGGAACCGGCACCTCGGCAGGTGCAGGTCGCCCTCCGTGTGCACCCGGGCGGCCTCCAGGCGGGGCACGGAGCAGTCGATCAGCCGTACGGTCGTGAAGCGGGCCTCCGGCAGCAGGACGTCCCGCTCGAAACGGCAGCCGCGCATCTCCACGTACGGCACCACTGTGCCGCCGGCGAGGTCCAGGGTGCCGCTGATCCGCACACCGGACAGCTTCAGCGAGGACACCCGGCCGGCCAGCGCGGGCGGGCCGTCCAGCAGCAGCCAGCACACGACGCGCGCCCGCACGGTCCGCTCGGGCCCCCACGGGTGCCCGCCGTGCGGGTCGTCGACCACCGCGTCCCCGCTGCTGAGGTCGTACATGCTGCCGTTGCGGAAGGCCTGCCACATGCCGGCCTCCACGGCACTCAGATCGCCCGGTAATTCCCCGGCGCGCACACCGGTCCCTTCGGTCACGTCCGTTGCATCTCCCTCGTTCCGCTCCATGGACACCGCACATCTGTTCTTGCCTCCGTGATGCCCGTTCTGCGACCGGACGAACACTCAAAGTGAGGAAGAATGCCGGGAGTCGTCACGGTCTGTAGCAACGTCCGTATCAGCCATTGATACGCGCGGACGACGCCCGACGCGGGTCTGCGAGAATTGACCCCGTGCTGCAACAATCCTTCCTGGCCCGAATCGATCTGCGCGGCGACGCCCTTCCCGAGGGCCCCGCCCTGCGCGACCTGCTGCCCCGAGCCGACTTCGACGTCTCGGCCGCCCTGGAGAAGGTGCGCCCGATCTGCGAGGCCGTGCACCATCGGGGCGACGCGGCGCTGATCGACTTCGCCGAGAAGTTCGACGGCGTCAAGCTCGACCGGGTCCGGGTTCCCGCCGAGGCGCTCACCCGCGCCCTGGAGGAACTCGACCCGGCCGTGCGCGCGGCCCTGGAGGAGTCCGTGCGGCGCACCCGGCTCGTCCACCGCGCCCAGCGCCGCTCCACCCACACCACGCAGGTCGTGCCGGGCGGCACGGTCACCGAGAAGTGGGTGCCGGTCGGGCGGGTCGGCCTGTACGCGCCCGGCGGCCGGTCGGTCTACCCCTCCTCCGTGATCATGAACGCGGTGCCCGCGCAGGAGGCCGGCGTCGAGTCGATCGCACTCGCCTCCCCGGCCCAGGCCGACTTCGGCGGACTGCCGCACCCCACGATCCTCGCCGCCTGCGCGCTGCTCGGCGTCGACGAGGTCTACGCGGCCGGCGGCGCCACCGCCGTCGCGATGTTCGCCCACGGCACCGAGTCCTGCCCGCCCGCCGACATGGTCACCGGCCCCGGCAACATCTGGGTCGCCGCCGCCAAGCGGTACTTCACCGGCAAGATCGGCATCGACGCCGAGGCCGGCCCCACCGAGATCGCGATCCTCGCGGACTCCACCGCCGACCCGGTGCACGTCGCCTCCGACCTGATCAGCCAGGCCGAGCACGACCCGCTCGCCGCCGCCGTCCTCGTCACCGACTCCGTGGAGCTGGCCGAGGCGGTGGAGAAGGAACTCGGACCGCAGGTGGCCGCCACCAAGCACGTCGAGGACCGGATCCGCCCGGCCCTGGCCGGCCGGCAGTCCGCGATCGTGCTGGTCGACGGCATCGAGGAAGGCCTCAAGGTCGTCGACGCCTACGGCGCCGAGCACCTGGAGATCCAGACCGAGCACGCCGTCGAGGTCGCCGACCGGGTGAAGAACGCCGGCGCGATCTTCGTCGGGCCCTGGGCGCCGGTGTCGCTGGGCGACTACGCGGCCGGCTCCAACCACGTCCTGCCCACCGGCGGCTGCGCCTGCCACTCCTCGGGCCTGTCCGTGCAGTCCTTCCTGCGCGGCATCCACATCGTGGACTACACCAAGGACGCGCTGGCCGAGGTCGCGCACCACGTGGTGACCCTGGCGGAGGCGGAGGACCTGCCCGCGCACGGCGCGGCGATCAAGGCGCGGTTCGGATGGAAGGTACCGGTGAGCAAGTGAGCTTCACCATCGACGACCTGCCCGTACGGGACGAACTGCGCGGCAAGTCCCCCTACGGCGCGCCCCAGCTGGACGTGCCGGTACGGCTGAACACCAACGAGAACCCCTACCCGCTGCCCGAGCCGCTGGTCGAGCGGATCGCCGAGCGGGTGCGCGACGCGGCCCGCTGCCTCAACCGCTACCCGGACCGCGACGCCGTCGAGCTGCGCACGCGGCTCGCCGAGTACCTCACCGACACCACCGGCTACCGGGTCGGCCCGGCCAACGTCTGGGCCGCCAACGGCTCCAACGAGGTCATCCAGCAGCTGCTGCAGACCTTCGGCGGGCCGGGCCGCACCGCGATCGGCTTCGAGCCGTCGTACTCGATGCACAGCCTCATCGCGCGCGGTACCGGCACCGGCTGGGTCTCCGGCCCGCGCAACGAGGACTTCACCGTCGACCTGCCCGCCGCCGAGCGGTGGATCGCCGAGCACGCGCCCGACGTCGTCTTCGTCACCACCCCCAACAACCCCACGGGCAACGCGGTCGCGCCCGAGACGGTCGTCGCGCTGTACGACGCCGCGCAGGCGGCGAAGCCGTCGATGGTGATCGTGGACGAGGCGTACGTCGAGTTCAGCCACCACGCGTCGCTGCTGCCGCTGCTCGACGGCCGGCCGAACCTGGTGATCTCCCGGACGATGTCCAAGGCGTTCGGCGCGGCCGGCCTGCGCCTGGGCTACCTCGCCGCGCACCCGGCCGTCGTGGACGCCGTCCAGCTCG
Organism: Streptomyces sp. H51; assembly: GCF_035656535.1. NCBI lineage: Bacteria > Bacillati > Actinomycetota > Actinomycetes > Kitasatosporales > Streptomycetaceae > Streptomyces > Streptomyces sp. H51. The sequence goes on along the minus strand of NZ_JAYMHD010000015.1, from coordinate 120,718 downwards.
TCCGGCTGCCCTACCACCTCTCCGCCGTCACCCAGGCGACCGCGCTCGCCGCGCTGGAGCACACCGACACCCTGCTGGGCTACGTCGAGCAGCTGAAGACGGAACGCGACCGGCTGGTCGCCGAGCTGCGCGCGCTCGGCTTCGAGGTCACCGAGTCCGACGCGAACTTCGTGCAGTTCGGGCGGTTCGAGGACTCCCACGCCGCCTGGCGGCAGATCCTCGACCGGGGCGTCCTGGTCCGGGACAACGGCGTACCGGGATGGCTGCGGGTCACCGCCGGCACCCCGCAGGAGAACGACGCGTTCCTCGACGCGGTACGTGACATGAAGAAGGAGCAGAGCGCATGAACCGCGTGGGACGCGTGGAACGGGTCACCAAGGAGACGTCGGTGCTCGTCGAGATCGACCTCGACGGCAGCGGCAAGGTCGACGTGTCGACCGGCGTCGGCTTCTACGACCACATGCTCGACCAGCTCGGCCGGCACGGCCTGTTCGACCTCACCGTGAAGACCGAGGGCGACCTGCACATCGACTCGCACCACACCATCGAGGACACTGCCCTCGCCCTGGGCGCCGCCTTCCGGCAGGCGCTCGGCGACAAGGTCGGCATCTACCGCTTCGGCAACTGCACCGTCCCGCTGGACGAGTCCCTCGCCCAGGTCACCGTCGACCTCTCCGGCCGCCCCTACCTCGTGCACACCGAGCCCGAGAACATGGCGCCGATGATCGGCGAGTACGACACCACGATGACCCGGCACATACTGGAGTCCTTCGTCGCCCAGGCCCAGATCGCGCTGCACGTGCACGTGCCCTACGGGCGCAACGCCCACCACATCGTGGAGTGCCAGTTCAAGGCGCTGGCGCGGGCCCTCAGGTACGCCTCCGAGCGCGACCCGCGCGCGGCGGGCATCCTGCCGTCCACGAAGGGCGCGCTGTAGCCGTGAACGGACTGTCCACCGTACTGATCGTCGTCGGCCTGTTCCTCATCGGCGGCATCATCTCCTTCGCCAAGCAGCAGATGCCCAAGAGCCTGATCGTGCTGCTCTCCATCGGCGCCGCCATGTGCCTGGCCGCCGGAATCCTGCGGCTGGAGGTGTGGAATTGAGCACGCCGTCGAACAGGGCCAACAAGGCCAAGAAGGTCGTCGTCTTCGACTACGGCTTCGGCAACGTCCGCTCCGCCGAGCGCGCCCTCGCGCGCGCGGGCGCGGACGTCGAGATCACCCGCGACTTCGACCGGGCCATGAACGCGGACGGCCTGCTGGTGCCGGGCGTCGGCGCCTTCGCCGCCTGCATGCGGGGGCTGAAGGACGCCCGCGGCGACTGGATCATCGACCGCCGGCTGGCCGGCGGGCGCCCGGTCATGGGCATCTGCGTCGGCATGCAGATCCTCTTCGCGCGCGGCATCGAGCACGGCGTGGAGACCGAGGGCCTCGACGAGTGGCCCGGCTCGGTCGAGCCGCTGCAGGCCGACATCGTGCCCCACATGGGCTGGAACACCGTCGACGCGCCGGCCGGCTCGGAGCTGTTCGCGGGCCTGGAGGCGGACGCGCGCTTCTACTTCGTGCACTCCTACGCCGTCCACGACTGGTCGCTGGAGACGCACAACCCCACCATGCACGCCCCCAGGGTCACCTGGTCGACGCACGGCGAGCCCTTCGTGGCGGCCGTGGAGAACGGCGCCCTGTGGGCCACGCAGTTCCACCCCGAGAAGTCCGGCGACGCCGGAGCGCAGCTGCTCACCAACTGGATCGGAACCCTGTAGAGACATGGCCAAGCTCGAACTCCTCCCCGCCGTCGACGTCCGTGACGGCCAGGCCGTCCGCCTGGTGCACGGCGAGTCCGGCACGGAGACCTCGTACGGCTCCCCGCTGGAGGCGGCCCTCGCCTGGCAGCGGTCGGGCGCCGAGTGGCTGCACCTGGTCGACCTCGACGCCGCGTTCGGCACCGGCGACAACCGCGCCCTGATCGCGGAGGTCGCCGGGGCGATGGACATCAAGGTGGAGCTGTCCGGCGGCATCCGGGACGACGACACCCTCGCCGCGGCCCTCGCCACCGGCTGCACCCGGGTCAACCTCGGCACGGCCGCGCTGGAGACCCCGGAGTGGGTCGCCGGGGTCATCGCCGAGCACGGCGACAAGATCGCCGTCGGTCTGGACGTACGGGGCACCACGCTCCGCGGCCGCGGCTGGACCCGCGACGGCGGCGACCTGTACGAGACGCTGGCGCGGCTCGACAAGGAGGGGTGCGCCCGGTACGTCGTCACGGACATCGCCAAGGACGGCACGCTGCAGGGCCCCAACCTGGAGCTGCTGCGCAACGTCTGCGCGGCCACCGACCGCCCGGTGGTCGCCTCCGGCGGGGTCTCCTCGCTGGACGACCTGCGGGCCATCGCCGGCCTGGTGCCGCTCGGTGTCGAGGGGGCCATCGTCGGGAAGGCCCTGTACGCGAAGGCGTTCACCCTGGAAGAGGCCCTGGAGGTTGTCTCGTCATGACGTCCGAAGCCGTGCGGCGTGTGCAGAGCGGAAGTCCCTGGGAAGAGTCCTTCGGTTTTGCGCGCGCCGTCGCTGCGGGAGACCGGGTGGTGGTGGCCGGCACGACGTCCTTCAAGGGCGACGTGCTGTACGGGGAGGGCGACCCCTACGAGCAGGCCAAGGTGGCCTTCACCAGCGCGGTCGAGGCGATCGGTGAGTTCGGGCTCGGCATCGAGTCGGTGATCCGCACGCGCGTCTACCTGACGCATCAGCGGGACGTCGACGAGGTGGGCCGGGCGCACAAGGAGCTGTTCGACAGCGTCCGCCCGGCCGCCACCCTCCTGGTGGTGGAGGGCTTCGTCGACCCGCGCGTGCTGGTGTCGGTGGAACTGGAAGCCTTCCGGGGCTGAAGCCGTATTTTTTGTGAGGAGCCGTGGATTCATGACCCTGGCGGTCCGAGTCATCCCCTGCCTGGACGTGGACGGCGGCCGGGTCGTCAAGGGCGTCAACTTCCAGAACCTGCGCGACGCGGGCGACCCCGTCGAGATGGCCAAGGTGTACGACGCCGAGGGCGCCGACGAGCTGACGTTCCTGGACATCACCGCGTCCTCGGGCAACCGCGAGACGACGTACGACGTGGTGCGCCGCACCGCCGAGCAGGTGTTCATCCCGCTGACCGTCGGCGGCGGCGTGCGGACGGCCGAGGACGTCGACAAGCTGCTGCGGGCGGGCGCGGACAAGGTCGGCGTCAACACCGCGGCCATCGCCCGCCCGGACCTCATCCGCGAGATCGCGGAGCGCTTCGGCCGGCAGGTCCTGGTGCTGTCGGTCGACGCCCGCCGGACCGCGTCGGGCGGCTTCGAGGTGACGACCCACGGCGGCCGCCGGGGCACCGGCATCGACGCCGTGGAGTGGGCGCACCGGGCGGCCGAACTGGGCGCGGGCGAGATCCTGCTGAACTCGATGGACGCGGACGGCACCAAGGACGGCTACGACCTGGAGATGATCTCCGCGGTGCGCAAGCACGTCACCGTCCCGCTGATCGCCTCGGGCGGCGCCGGCAAGCTGGCCGACTTCCCGCCCGCCGTCGCCGCGGGCGCCGACGCCGTCCTCGCCGCGTCCGTCTTCCACTTCGGCGACCTGCGCATCGGCGAGGTCAAGCAGGCCCTGCGGGAAGCGGGACACCCCGTGCGCTAGGCAGCGCGGGGAGTCCGCACCAGGAGTGCGGACGGAACAGGATACGCAAGAAGAGTTGCGCAATGAACGTTGCGCAACTCTTCTTGCGTATCTGGCCTGAGGTCGTGGCACGCGACCAGAACCGCCCCATCACGGACCTCGGAACGCTCAAGGCACTGGCGCACCCGCTGCGGATGCGGCTGTACCGCCTGCTGTGCGTGGCCCGGACGGCGACCGCCTCGCAGCTCGCCGAACAGGTCGACGAGGCCGTTTCGCTGGTCAGTTACCACCTGCGCAAGCTCGGCGAGCACGGGCTGATCGAGGGGGCCGAGCCGGGCAGTGGCGACGGGCGGGAGCGCTGGTGGCAGCCCGCGTCGGACGGGGTGAGCATCCGCGACCGGGACTTCCGGGACGCGCCCGAGCGGGCGGCGGCGCACCTGGCGGCGACCCGGCTCTTCCACGAGCAGCGCGTCGACATGTACCGCCGCTACCTCGACGAGCGACCCCTCTGGAGCGCCGAGTGGAACGCGGCCGCCCCGGACAGCGAGGCGCTGCTGCGGCTGACCGCCGTCGAGCTGGACGAGCTGCGCCGGGAACTGGAGGCGCTGGCGAAGAAGTACGAGGAGAAGGGGCGGGCCGCCGAGGCCGCCGGCGACACCGAAGGGCGCGAGAACGTCGCGCTGCACGTGTACGGCTTCCCGTTCCGCGTCTGAGAGGACACTCCACCCGTGCCCGCCGCACGCACCGTACCGGCCGCCGTCCGGGAGGACCGGCCCGCTCACCGCGACGGCAACGTGCTGCGGTGGCTCGCCGCCTACACCTGCTCGATGCTCGGCGACAACGTGTACTACCTCGCCCTGTCCTGGGCCGCCGTCCAGGCCGGCACACCCGCGCAGGCCGGAGTGGTGATGTCGGTGAGCGCGCTGCCGCGGGCGCTGCTGATGCTGGGCGGGGGAGTGGTCGCCGACCGGTTCGGGCCGCGCCGGGTCGTCATCGGCAGCGACGCCGTGCGCTGCGCGGCCGTGCTGGCGGTGGCGGTCCTGCTGCTGTTCGCCCGCCCCGGCCTGTGGCCGCTCGCCCTGCTCGCCCTCGTCTTCGGCACCGTGGACGCGGTGTTCATGCCCGCCGTGGGCGCCCTCCCGGCGCGCGTGACGAGCCGCGGCCAGCTCGCCCGCGTGCAGGGCATGCGGGGCCTGGCGATCCGGTTCGCGGGCGTCGTCGGCGCCCCGCTCGGCGGCCTCGGCGTGGCGACGGGCGGCGCGCCGGCCGCCTTCGGGCTGGCGGGCCTGCTGATCGCGGCGTCGCTGCCGCTGCTGGTGTGGGTACGGGTGCGGGAACTGCCGCGGGACGACGGCCGGCCGGCGGCGACCGCCCGGGGCGACCTCGTCGACGGCCTGCGCCACATCCGCCGCCACCGCGTGCTCGCCCCGCTGGTGCTGGCCATCGCCCTCGGCGACCTCGGCTTCGTCGGACCGCTCAACGTGGGGCTGGCCCTGCTGGCCGACGAACGCGGCTGGGGCGCCTCCGGCATGGGCGGCGTGCTCGCCGGGTTCGGCGCCGGGGCGGGGGCCGCCTCGCTGCTGCTGACGGTGCGCGGGCGGCTGCCTCGCGCCGGGCTGGTCGCGGCATGCACGATCATCGCGGGCTCGGTCGCCATCGGCGCCCTGGCCTACGTGCCCGCTCTCGCCGCGGCCGTCACGACGGCGCTGTTCATCGGGCTGCTCGCCGGGCTCAGCGGCGCCATGTGCGCGGCACTGCTGCAGACCCTGGCCGAGCCCGCCTACCTGGGCCGGGTGACCGCCGTTGCCGGCCTGGTCAGCCTCGGGCTCGCCCCGCTCAGCATGCCGCTGTCGGCGGCCGCGATCGGCGCCTGGGGCACCGGCCCGGTCTTCGTGGTCAGCGCGGCCGTGTGGGGACTCGGCGGGGTCGTCGCCCTGTGCGTGCCCGGCCTGCGCCGCGCCGAACTGCCCCGCTGACCTCAGATGCCGAGCTCCTTGGTGGCGCCGAGCTTGGCGATCGCCTCCTGGTCGCCCTCCACCTCGACCTTGGCGACGCTCTGCCGGCCGTAGGAGAACAGCAGCAGCTCGGACGGCTCGCCGGTCACCGTCACCACCGGCGTGCCCCGGTGCGCGACCGTCGTCTGGCCGTTCGGGCGGCGCAGCACCAGACCGGTCGGGATGCCGCGGCCCAGCAGGCGGGCGGAGCGCTCCAGGCGGGACCACAGGGCGTCCTGGAAGACGGAGTCGAGCTCGCGCGGCGTCCACTCGGGCCGCGCGCGGCGGACGTCCTCGGTGTGGACGTAGAACTCGACGGTGTTCGCCATCTCGTCGACCTGCTTGAGCGAGAAGGGCGAGAAACGCGGCGGGCCGGTCCGGATGAGCTGGATCAGCTCCTCGTACGGCTTGCCGGCGTACTCCGCCATCACCCGCTCCAGCCGTGGCGCGAGCGGTTTGACGAGGACGCCGCCGGCGGCATCGGGTCGGCGCTCGCGCACCACCACGTGCGCCGCCAGGTCACGGGTCAGCCATCCCTCGCAGAGGGTCGGAGCCTCCGGGCCCGCGGTTTCCAAGAGGTCGGCGAGCAGGAGCCGTTCACGCTTGGCAAAGGTCGACATGCAGTCAGCCTACGACCGAGTGCCCGACCACGACCCATCGGGAGCGCCCGTTCGCGTCGCGCTGCCCATCACGTGGACGAGGTCCCGGCGTTGTCCGTCCCGCGCGGCACAATGGGCCGCATGACCAGCAAGCCCGCCCGCCGCCCGGCCACCACCCCTGATCGAGGCGCTTCGCGCCACAGTGCTCCATCCGGCAACCTCGACCCGGAGATCGCCGCGCGCCTCCGGCGCAGCGCCGACGGCCTCCTGCCCGCCATCGCCCAGCAGTACGACACCGGAGAGGTGCTGATGCTCGGCTGGATGGACGACGAGGCGCTCCACCGCACCCTGACCACCGGCCGCTGCACGTACTGGTCGCGCAGCCGCCAGGAGTACTGGGTCAAGGGCGACACCTCCGGCCACGTCCAGTGGGTGAAGTCGGTCGCGCTGGACTGCGACGCGGACACCGTGCTGGTCCGGGTCGACCAGGTCGGCGCCGCCTGCCACACCGGCGACCGCACCTGCTTCGACGCCGACGTGCTGCTGAAGGACGCCGCTCCCGGCGTACCGGGCGCGGATCAGTAGGGTCGGCCGTCATGGACCTCGAGACGTTCCGCAAGCTGGCCACCGACCGCCGTGTCATCCCGGTCACCCGCAAGCTCCTCGCCGACGGCGACACCCCGGTCGCGCTCTACCGCAAGCTCGCCGCCGAACGCCCCGGCACCTTCCTGCTGGAGTCCGCCGAGAACGGCCGTTCCTGGTCCCGGTACTCCTTCGTGGGCGTCCGCTCGGCCGCCACCCTCACCGAGCGGGACGGGCGGGCCCACTGGCTCGGCACCCCGCCCGTCGGCGTCCCGGCCGACGGCGACCCGCTGGCCGCCCTGCGCGCCACGATCGAGGCCCTGCACACTCCCCGCCAGGACGGACTCCCGCCCTTCACCGGCGGCATGGTCGGCTACCTCGGCTACGACATCGTGCGCCGCCTGGAGAAGATCGGCCCCGGCGAGCGGGACGACCTGAGACTGCCCGAGCTGACCATGCTGCTCACCAGCGACCTCGCGGTCATGGACCACTGGGAGGGCTCGGTCCTGCTGATCGCCAACGCGATCAACCACAACGACCTCGACACCGGCGTCGACGAGGCGTACGCGGACGCGGTCGCCCGCCTGGACGCCATGGAGGCCGACCTCTCCCGCCCGGTCGCCCAGCCCCCGGCCGTCCTGCCGCCCTCCGAGCTCCCCGAGTACACCGCGCTGTGGGGCGGACCCGACTTCCGGGAGGCGGTCGAGGACATCAAGGAGCGCATCCGCGCGGGCGAGGCCTTCCAGGTCGTCCCCTCGCAGCGGTTCGAGACGCCGTGCACGGCGAGCGCGCTGGACGTGTACCGGGTGCTGCGGGCGACCAACCCCTCGCCGTACATGTACCTGTTCCGCTTCGAGGGCTTCGACGTCGTCGGCTCCTCCCCGGAGGCGCTGGTCAAGGTCGAGGGCGGGCAGGCGATGGTGCACCCCATCGCCGGCACCCGGCCGCGGGGAGCCACCCCGCAGGAGGACCAGGCCCTCGCCGAGGAACTGCTCGCCGACCCCAAGGAGCGCGCCGAGCACCTGATGCTCGTCGACCTCGGACGCAACGACCTGGGCCGGGTCTGCGAGCCGGGCTCGGTCGAGGTCGTCGACTTCATGTCCGTCGAGCGGTACTCGCACGTGATGCACATCGTGTCCACCGTCACCGGCCGGGTCGCGGCCGGCCGCACCGCCTTCGACGTGCTGACGGCCTGCTTCCCGGCGGGCACCCTGTCCGGCGCGCCCAAGCCGCGCGCCATGCAGATCATCGACGAACTCGAACCGTCCCGGCGCGGGCTGTACGGCGGCTGCGTCGGCTACCTCGACTTCGCGGGCGACTCGGACACCGCCATCGCCATCCGCACCGCCCTGCTGCGCGGCGGCACGGCGTACGTCCAGGCCGGAGCCGGCATCGTCGCCGACTCCGACCCGGTCGCGGAGGACGACGAGTGCCGCAACAAGGCGGCCGCCGTCCTGCGCGCGGTGCACACCGCGGGCCGGCTCGGCCGGCCGGGCACGGTCACCGCCTGACGGTCACCGCCTGTCCGGCGCCCGACGGCCCCGGTTGACGCGCCGGGCGCCGGACAGGCGATAGTGGAGTACGTGACTGCCGTACCTCACCCCCGTTCCGAAGCCGCAGGACCCGCCAGGGCCGGCCGCCTGAGTCTCGCGCTGGCCCTGCTGTGCGGCGCCCTCGGCGCCGCCGTGTCCCTGCTGTCCACCCGACAGCGCTGGTCGGAGGGGACCGCGACGGTGGCCGGCGGCTCGTTCCCGCTGACCGCCAGGGGCAGCGACGTCACCGGCGTCCCCGCGGCCCTCGCCATAGTGGGCCTGGCCGCGCTCGTCGCCGTCTTCGCCGTCCGCAGGTCCGGGCGCCTGCTGGTCGCCGCCCTGCTCGCGCTCTCCGGAGCCGGCACGATCGCCGCGGCCCTGCTCGGCGCGTCCGACGGCTCCGCGCTGGACGACAAGGCGGCGCAGGCCGCGGGAGACACCTCGGCCACCGTGGCCGGCCTCAGCCACACCGCCTGGCCGTACGTCGCGGCCGTCGGCGGCGCGCTGATCCTGCTGGCCGGGCTGCTCGCGCTGCGCTACGGCCGACTGTGGCCGGCGATGTCCGGCCGCTACGAGCGAGGCGGCGCCCCCGGGTCCAGCCGCACGGCCCCGGCCGTCGACCCCGACCGGCCCGAGGACCTGTGGAATGCCCTCGACCGCGGCGAGGACCCGACCGGCGCCTAGCCGTACTGACCCGTGGGGACGCGCCCGGCGCCCAGCGGATCCGGCCCGAGCCCGGGATCCGTGGCCGGGTGCGGCGGGTCCCACCGGGCGCCGACGCACCAGGGGCCACCCCCGGCTCCCGCGTGTGCCCGGGTACGGGACAATGTCATCGAGCGTCCGGCTCAGACACATTCACAGCAACGAGGAGCAAGTCATGGCGGGCAGCAGCCACGGTCACACCCCGGCCGCCTGGACCGGTGTCATCATCTCCTTCATCGGTTTCTGCGTAGCGGGCACCTTCATGGTGGCGGCCCAGCCCGTGGGCTTCTGGGCCGGCATGGCCCTCGTGCTCGGCGGCGGCGTGGTGGGCGGCATCATGAAGATGATGGGCATGGGACAGCCCAAGGACGCGCACGAGGCGTTCCAGGCGCGGCTGGAGGCGGGGCGCAGGCCGGCCGACGTCCAGGGCTGAGCCCGGCCGCGGAGCCAACGGCTGCGCGCGGCACCACGCGTGAGGGGCGGCGACGGTACTGCGCGTACCGCGACCGCCCCTCACGCGTGGTGCGGTCCGTCCCCGCGTGGTGCGGTCCCCCGCGCCCGGCGCGGCCTGCTCAGGCGTGGCGCGGCCCACCCGGCCACCGCACGCGACGGTGACCACGCGCGCGTGTCGTCGCGACGGTCACCACGCGCGCGTGTCGTGCGGACACGGCTCACGCGCGCGTGCGGCCCGCAGGGGGCACAATGCACGGTGTGAACGCCGAACGTCCCGGGGCGACGCACCCGCCCGCCCGGACCGCGGCGGCGCGGCTGGCCGTGCCCGCCGGGATCCTCGCGGCCGTCGCCGCGGCCTTCGCCTACGTGGGCGCGGTGGACCCGAACGAACCCGGCCACTACCCCGCCTGCCCGCTGCTGGCCTACACCGGCGTCTACTGCCCGGGCTGCGGGGGCCTGCGCAGCGCGCACGCGCTCGTCCACGGCGACTTCGCGGCGGCGCTGAGGGACAACGCGCCGGCCGTGGTCGGCTGTCTGGGCTTCGCCGTGCTGTGGACCGTATGGGTGGTCCGGGCCGCGCGCGGACGGCCGCTGCGGATCGAGCCCGGGCCGGTGCCCCTGTGGACCGCGGGCGCGTTGCTGCTGGTGTTCACCGTTGTCCGTAACCTGCCGTTCGGTGGCTGGCTGCACCCTTGATCAACTGGGGGGCGTCCAGGTATTGGGACCGGGGTCGGCCGGATGCGGAGGCTGCGCCCCGCTCCGGATACCATCGCAGTGGCCATCGGTTTCCCCCGCAGGTCAACCGCTTGAACAGTCAACCGTCTGGAAGGGGGCCGCTCGCGTGAGTGTGCTCGACGAGATCATCGACGGAGTCCGTGCCGACCTCGCGGAGCGGCAGGCGCGCGTCAGCCTCGACGAGCTCAAGGAGCGCGCGGCGAAGGCGCCCTCGGCCAAGGACGGCGTCGCCGCGCTCAAGGGCGACGGCGTCAAGGTGATCTGCGAGGTCAAGCGCTCCAGCCCGTCCAAGGGCGCGCTGGCCGCGATCGCCGACCCGGCCGGACTCGCCGCCGACTACGAGGCGGGCGGCGCGGCCGTCATCTCCGTCCTCACCGAGCAGCGCCGGTTCGGCGGCTCGCTGGCCGACCTCGAGGCGGTCCGCGCGCGCGTGGACATCCCCGTGCTGCGCAAGGACTTCATCGTCACCTCGTACCAGCTGTGGGAGGCCCGCGCCTACGGGGCCGACCTCGCGCTGCTGATCGTGGCCGCTCTGGACCAGCCGGCGCTGGAGTCGCTGATCGAGCGCGCCGTGTCCATCGGCCTGACCCCGCTGGTCGAGGTGCACGACGAGGACGAGGTCGACCGTGCGGTGGACGCGGGCGCACGGGTGATCGGCGTCAACGCGCGCAACCTGAAGACCCTGGAGGTCGACCGCGGGACGTTCGAGCGCGTCGCGCCCGAGATCCCCGACGGCATCGTCAAGATCGCCGAGTCCGGGGTGCGCGGACCGCACGACCTCATCGCGTACGCCAACGCCGGGGCCGACGCCGTCCTGGTCGGCGAGTCCCTCGTCACCGGCCGCGACCCCAGGGCGGCGGTCTCCGACCTGGTGGCGGCCGGCACGCACCCCGCGCTGCGGCACGGCCGGGGCTGACCTCCCGGTAGGCTGGGCCCCGATGACCCCCGCGATCACCCCGGCCGGCACGGACCGGCACGCCCGCCTCGCGCGCGGCTGCCGCCCGCGCGGCTGCCGCGCGCCCGCGCGCAGGGTGCACGGCCGCAGGGTCAGGTACGTCATCGGGGACGAGCCCGGCCAGGTGAACGGGCGTCGATGGCGGCGGGCCCAGGGGCGCGGGGACCGCGCGACGGCCCATGACCGGCCCGTAGCCGGCTGACGATCCCCGCCCCCACGGCGACCAGTGTCTTTTCACGCACTCACCGTGAGGTTTCCGCATGCCCAGCGAGTTCTTCGTTCCCGACCCCGAGGGGCGGGTCCCCAGCGCCGACGGCTACTTCGGCGCGTTCGGCGGCAAGTTCATCCCGGAGGCGCTCGTCGCCGCCGTGGACGAGGTCGCCGTCGAGTACGACAAGGCCAAGTCCGACCCCGAGTTCGCGCGCGAGCTCGACGACCTCCTCGTCAACTACACCGGCCGTCCCAGCGCCCTGACCGAGGTGCCCCGGTTCGCCGAGCACGCCGGCGGAGCCCGGGTCTTCCTGAAGCGGGAAGACCTCAACCACACCGGCTCCCACAAGATCAACAACGTGCTCGGGCAGGCCCTGCTCACCAAGCGCATGGGCAAGACCCGCGTCATCGCCGAGACCGGCGCCGGGCAGCACGGCGTCGCCACCGCCACCGCCTGCGCCCTGTTCGGCCTCGAGTGCACGATCTACATGGGCGAGATCGACACCCGGCGCCAGGCCCTCAACGTGGCCCGCATGCGCATGCTCGGCGCCGAGGTCGTCGCCGTGAAGTCCGGCAGCCGCACCCTGAAGGACGCCATCAACGAGGCGTTCCGCGACTGGGTCGCCAACGTCGACCGCACCCACTACCTCTTCGGCACCGTCGCCGGCCCGCACCCCTTCCCGGCCATGGTCCGCGACTTCCACCGCGTCATCGGCGTCGAGGCCCGCCGCCAGCTGCTCGAGCGCGCCGGGCGCCTGCCGGACGCCGCCGTCGCCTGCGTCGGCGGCGGCTCCAACGCCATCGGCCTCTTCCACGCCTTCATCCCGGACGCGGGTGTCCGCCTCGTCGGCTGCGAACCCGCGGGACACGGCGTCGACACCGGCGAGCACGCGGCCACCCTCACCGCGGGCGAGCCCGGCATCCTGCACGGCTCCCGGTCCTACGTCCTGCAGGACGAGGAGGGCCAGATCACCGAGCCGTACTCGATCTCGGCCGGCCTGGACTACCCCGGCATCGGACCCGAGCACGCCTACCTCAAGGAAACCGGCCGCGGCGAGTACCGCGCGGTCACCGACGACGCGGCCATGCAGGCGCTGCGGCTGCTGTCGCGCACCGAGGGCATCATCCCCGCCATCGAGAGCGCCCACGCGCTGGCCGGCGCCCTGGAGGTCGGCAGGGAGCTCGGCAAGGACGGGCTGATCGTCGTCAACCTGTCCGGCCGCGGCGACAAGGACATGGACACGGCCGCCAGGTACTTCGGCCTGTACGACACCGACGCGGAGGTCGCCGCCGACGAGGCCGACACCGCGGAGATCGAGGGGGACGCCAAGTGAGCGGGAAGATCCAGCTGCTGACCGACACCCTCGCCGCCGCGAAGGCGGAGGGGCGCGCGGCGCTCATCGCCTACCTCCCGGCCGGGTTCCCGAGCGTGGACGGCGGCATCGAGGCGATCAAGGCCGTCCTGGACGGCGGCGCCGACGTCGTCGAGGTCGGTCTGCCGCACAGCGACCCCGTCCTGGACGGCCCCGTCATCCAGACCGCCGACGACGTCGCCCTGCGCGGCGGCGTCAAGATCGCGCACGTGATGCGCACGGTCAGGGAGGCCCACCGGGCGACCGGCAAGCCGGTGCTCGTGATGACGTACTGGAACCCCGTCGACCGCTACGGCGTCGAGCGCTTCACCGCCGAGCTGGCGGAGGCCGGCGGCGCGGGCTGCATCCTGCCCGACCTGCCGGTGCAGGAGTCCGCCCTGTGGCGGGAGCACGCCGAGAAGCACGGGCTCGCGACGGTCTTCGTGGTGGCGCCCAGCAGCAAGGACGAACGGCTCGCGCGGATCACCGCGGCGGGCAGCGGGTTCCTCTACGCCGCCTCGCTGATGGGCGTCACCGGCACCCGCGAGTCGGTCGGCGCGCAGGCCCAGGAGCTGGTGGAGCGGACCCGGGCCACCGGCACCGGCCTGCCCGTCTGCGTCGGGCTCGGGGTGTCCGACGCCCGTCAGGCCGCGCAGGTCGCCGGCTTCGCCGACGGCGTGATCGTCGGCTCGGCGTTCGTGAAGCTGCTGCTGGACGCGCCGGACGAGGCGGCCGGCCTCGCGGCCGTGCGCGCGCTCGCCGGCGAACTGGCGAAGGGCGTGCGCCGGCAGGCGTGACAGGGGGGACATTCCCGTACGTCCGGCGCTAGTCACTCGAACGGGTGGAGCTGGGACCGGGGAGGCGCTTCGCGCCTCCCCGGTTCGTTCTGGGGGTGTGAGCGAGAAGAACCGAGAGGGAAAGCGCACCGCCCGCGAGCGGCTGGCGGTCGAGCGCGAGAAGCAGAAGGCCGCGGACAAGCGCAGGCGGGCGTTGATCGTGGGTGCGGGCGTCGTCTGCGTCCTGGGCCTCGCGGCGGTGATCGGCGTGATCGCCGCGAACGCCGGCAAGGACCAGGGCAGCGACTCCGCGGGCCCCGTCGTGGCCCCCTCGGGAGCGCAGGGCAAGAACGGCCTCGCGATCCCGGTCGGCAAGGAGAGCGCCCCGTCGACGCTCACGGTCTGGGAGGACTTCCGCTGCCCGGCCTGCAAGGCCTTCGAGTCGGCCTACCGCCCGACGCTGCACGAACTGACCGCCGCCGGCAAGCTCAAGATCGAATACCGCCTGGTCACGCTCATCGACGGCAACCTCGGCGGCACCGGCTCGCGCACCGCGGCCAACGCGGCGGCCTGCGCCCAGGACGCCGGGAAGTTCCCCGCGTACCACGACGTGCTCTACGACAACCAGCCGACCGAGACCGACGACGCCTACGCCAAGGACGCCAAGCTGATCGCGCTGGCGGGCAAGGTCGGCGGCCTCGACACGGCGGCGTTCCGCACCTGCGTGCAGGACGGCACGCACAACAGCTGGGTCGCCCGGTCCCAGCAGGCCTTCCGCTCCGGCGGCTTCAGCGGCACGCCGACCGTCCTGCTCAACGGCAAGAACATCTACCAGGACCGCACCATGACCCCCGCGAAGCTGAAGCAACTGGTGCAGGAGGCAGCCGCCAAGGGGTGAGCGATTCACACCCCCCTGTTATGGAGCCGTAGCCGGGCCGCACACCGCGTGCCCGGCCGGGCACGGTAGCGTCGACCCTGCCATGGAACTTGCCTACATTCCCAGCCCGTCGCGCGGGGTGCTGCACCTCGGCCCCATTCCGCTGCGCGGCTACGCGTTCTGCATCATCATCGGCGTCTTCGTTGCCGTCTGGCTCGGCAACAAGCGCTGGATCGCCCGCGGCGGGCGGGCCGGCACGGTGGCCGACATCGCGGTCTGGGCCGTGCCGTTCGGCCTCGTCGGCGGCCGCCTCTACCACGTGATCACGGACTACGAGCTGTACTTCAGCGACGGCCGTGACTGGGTGGACGCCTTCAAGGTCTGGGAGGGCGGCCTCGGCATCTGGGGCGCGATCGCGCTCGGCGCGCTCGGCGCGTGGATCGGCGCCCGGCGCCGGGGCGTGCCGATGCCCGCGTACGCCGACGCCGTCGCCCCCGGCATCGCGCTCGCCCAGGCGATCGGCCGCTGGGGCAACTGGTTCAACCAGGAGCTCTACGGCAAGGCGACCGACGTTCCGTGGGCGCTGCACATCACGTCGTCCGCGGACGGCCGGGTGCCCGGGTACTACCACCCGACGTTCCTCTACGAGTCCCTGTGGTGCGTCGGCGTGGCCCTGCTGGTCATCTGGGCCGACCGCCGCTTCACGCTGGGACACGGTCGGGCCTTCGCCCTGTACGTCGCCGCGTACTGCGTGGGCCGGGCGTGGATCGAGTACATGCGGGTCGACGACGCCCACCACATCCTGGGCCTGCGGCTGAACGACTGGACCGCGCTGGTGGTGTTCCTGCTGGCGGTGACGTACATCGTCGTGTCGGCGAAGAAGCGGCCCGGCCGGGAAGCGGTCGTGGAACCGGGGGCGGCCGAGGAGGCCGCGGCGGACGGCGCGAACGGCGACGCCGATGCCGACGGCGTCCCGGGCGCGGCCGATGCGGCGGAGACGCCGGACAAGGCGGGAACCCGGTCCGAGTCCAAGCCCGAGTCCAAGCCCGAGCCCGATTCCGGTGCCGGGGACGAGGCGCGGACCGCGGCGGAGGAAGAGACGACGGACGAGACCGGGACCGGGACGAAAGACGCGGCGGAGTCGGCGAAGCAGGGCTGACGGCCGTCAGAACCGGCGGGCCAGTGCCAGCGTCCGCCGGGCCGCCGCCACCACCGCCGCGTCGACGAACCGGCCGTCCGGCAGCGCCTGGGCGCCTTGTTCCGCCTCCGCCGCCTTCACCACCGCTTCCGCCTCCTCCACCTCCCTGCGGGTGGGCAGGTAGGCCCGTTCGATGACCGGCAGCTGCCGGGGATGGACGGCCGCCCGGCCCAGGAAGCCGAGGGCGCGGCCGCGCGCGCAGGACGCGGCCAGGCCCTCCAGGTCGCGGATGTCCTGGTGCACCGACTGCGGCGGTGGCGGCAGCCCCGCCGCCCGGGCGGCCACCACGATCCGGGAGCGGGGCCAGTCGAGACCCGCGTCGTCGCGGACGCCCAGGTCGGCACGGAGATCCGCCTCACCGAGCGAGATGCCGCGCAGCGCGGGGTGGGCCGCGGCGATGGCGTGGGCGCGTTCCACGGCCAGGGCGGTCTCCAGGAGGGCGTACAGGGCCGGAGCCGTCGTCCGCGCCACGCGGACCACCTGTTCGGGCCCCGTCACCTTCGGCAGCCGCAGTCCGGACACCCCGGGCAGCGCCGCCAGAGCCGCCAGGTCCCGGGCCGCCGACGGGCCGTCCAGGGCGTTCACACGGACGTGCACCGGGACCGGCTGCGGCGCGCGCAGCAGGTCGGCGGTGGCGGCACGGGCGTACTCCTTGCGGTCGGGGGCTACCGCGTCCTCCAGGTCGATCACCACCACGTCGGCGCCGGACACCAGGGCCTTGGCGACCACGTGCGGCCGGTCGCCGGGGGCGTACAGCCAGGTCAGCGGGACCGTCATACGGCGCCTTCCGCCCGCAGGGCCGCGACCTCGGCCGGGGTCAGGCCGAGTTCCGCGAGGACCGCCTCGGTGTCCGCGCCGTGCGGCCGGCCCGCCCAGCGGACCGCGCCGGGCGTGGCGGAGAGCCGGAAGAGCACGTTCTGCATGCGCAGCGGCCCCAGTTCGGGATCGTCGACGGTGGTGATCGTGTCGAGGGCCGCGTACTGCGGGTCGGTCATCACCTCCCGCACGTCCTGCACCGGGGCTGCCGCCGCCTCCGCCTTCTCGAAGGCGGCCAGCACGTCGTCACGGGTCTGCCCGGCGATCCAGCCGCCGACCGCCCGGTCCAGGACGTCCGCGTGCCGGGCCCGGCCGTCGCCCGTCGCGAACCACGGCTCGTCGATCAGCTCCGGCCGTCCCACCAGGTGCATGACGCGCTCGGCGACGGACTGGGCGGAGGTGGACACGGCCACCCAGGAGCCGTCGGCGGTGCGGTAGGTGCCGCGCGGGGCGTTGTTCTGGGAGCGGTTGCCGGTGCGGGGCTGGACGTGGCCGAGCTGGTCGTACCAGAGGGGCTGGGGGCCCAGGACGGTCAGGATCGGCTCGATGATCGCCATGTCGACGACCTGGCCCTCGCCGGTGCGCTCCCGCGCGGCCAGCGCCGTCATCACCGCGTACGCCGTCGCCAGGCCGGTGATCGAGTCGGCGAGGCCGAACGGCGGGAGCGTCGGCGGCCGGTCCGGCTCGCCGGTGATCGCGGCGAAGCCGCTCATCGCCTCGGCGAGGGTGCCGAAGCCGGGCCGGTGGGCGTAGGGGCCGAACTGGCCGAAGGCGGTGACCCGGGCGAGCACCAGCCGGGGGTTGACGGCGGACAGCTCCGGCCAGCCGAGGTCCCACTTCTCCAGCGTGCCGGGGCGGAAGTTCTCGACGATCACGTCCGCCCCGGCGGCCAGCCGCAGCAGGGTGGCGCGGCCGCCGGGGCGGGACAGGTCCAGGGTGACGGTGCGCTTGTTGCGGCCCAGCAGCTTCCACCACAGCCCCACGCCGTTCTTCGACGGGCCGTGGCCGCGGGAGGGGTCCGGTCTGTCGGGGTGCTCGACCTTGACGACCTCCGCGCCGAAGTCGCCGAGCATCGTGGCGGCGAGCGGACCGGCGAAGAGGGTGGCGAGGTCGAGGACGCGCAGGCCGGTCAGCGGGGCGTCGGCCCGGGCGTCCCGGGCGGGGGCGACGGGGGCGGTCATGGGCGGGACGCCTCCAGATGCGTGAGGTGGGCGAGGGTGTCGAAGCCGATGCCGTCGAAGCCGGCGACGGTGGTGGCCAGCCGGTTCTTCAGCGGTGCCGTCCAGCGGTCCGGGAGGGCGGCGGGGGCGCCGGCCAGGAGGGCGCTGACCCCGCCCGCCGTGGCGCCGTTCGAGTCGGTGTCCCAACCGCCGGAGACCACGCGGCAGATGGACCCGGTGAAGTCGCCGTCGGCGTGGGTGAGGGCGGCGGCGACGAGCGCCGTGTTGGGCACCGCGTGCACCCAGTGATGGGCGGGGGAGTGGATGGCGTGCAGTTCGTCGACGACCCGGTCGAAGTCCGCGTGCCGCCGCGCCAGCCGGACGGCGTGGCGGACGGCCCGGGCCAGCCGGGAGTCAG
Organism: Streptomyces sp. H51; assembly: GCF_035656535.1. Classification (NCBI taxonomy): domain Bacteria; kingdom Bacillati; phylum Actinomycetota; class Actinomycetes; order Kitasatosporales; family Streptomycetaceae; genus Streptomyces; species Streptomyces sp. H51. The sequence continues at coordinate 102,711 of NZ_JAYMHD010000015.1, read as the reverse complement.
GGGGGACCACGGCCAGGCCGGTGCGCAGGCAGGCGTGCACGTCGTCGGCGCCGGTGGCGGCCCGCGCGATCACGGCGGCCGTGAACATCGCCGCGTAGACGCCGTTGGCGGTGTGCGTGAGCGTGGCGTCCCGGTGGGCCTGGGCGGCCGCGGCCGCGGGGTCGCCGGGGTTGGTCCAGCCGTGCACGTCGGCGCGGATCAGGGCCCCGATCCACTCGCGGAAGGGGTTGCGGTGGCGGGCCGTGCGCGGGGGTTCGACGCCGCTGAGGAGATTGCGGTAGGCGACGCGCTCGGCGGTGAAGGCGCGGCCCGCCGGGAGTTCGTCCAGCCAGAGGGACGCCACGTCCGCGGTGCTGAAGCCCCGGCCGTGGCGTTGCAGCAACAGCAGGTTCAGCAGCGGGTAGTCGAGGTCGTCGTCCTCCGGCATGCCGTCGATGTTCTCGGCGAGGGAGGTCGGGGCCGAGCGGCGGTTGAAGGGGAACCGGGCGGCGAGCTCGGCGGGCACTCCCCGGCCGGTGAAGTAGGTGTGCAGCGGCCGGTTGCCGGTGGCTTCGGCCAGTTGCCGGATGCCGTCGAGGGGGAGCTTCTCGACGGGCTTGCCGAGGAGGCAGCCGACGGCCCGCCCGAGCCAGGCCGCCTCGAGCCGGGCGGGGCCGACAGGGGCGGGGCCGAGGCGGGCCGGGGCGACGCGTACGGCGGGGCCGGCGGCGGGCCAGTCCGGGCACAGCGCCTTGATCTGCTCCAGGTCGGTGGGCTCACGGTCCGCCAGGGCGCTGGGCAGTTCGGCCAGTTCGTCGAGCAGGTCCTCGGCGAGCAGGCGGAGGTGACGCGAGGCCGGTTCGGGCGACGCGCCCGCCCGCGGCGGCGCCGGCCGGCCGCCCGCCGCTCTCCAGCGCGCCGCGATCGCGGAGGGCTCGCGGCCGTCCAGCGCCGCCTGACGCAGTTCGTGGCCGATCAGGTCCTCCGGCTGGACCCATGTCAGCCGCAGCATGCCGGGCCCCCGATCCCGGCGAACGCCGCCTCGTGCGCCCGGCGCCTGCCCACGTCCCGCGCGAAGACCTCCCGGGCCACACCGGTGAGCGTCCGCGCCGGTTCCCACAGGTCCAGGCGGCTGGCCTCGGCGACCGCCGCCGCCCAGTCCCGCGGGACCGGGGAGCCCAGCGCCCCGGCCAGCGCGCCCGCCATCGTCGCGATGGAGTCGCAGTCGCGCCCGTAGTTCACCGCGCCCAGGGCCGCCTGCCGGAAGTCGCCGCCGGCGACCACCAGCATGCCGAGCGCGACGGGCAGTTCCTCGATCGCGTGCAGGCGGGAGGGGCGGCGGGCGCCGAGGGAGGGCTGCCGGTAGTCCGGGCCCACGGTGTCGTAGGGGGCCACCGCCTCCCGCAGCGGGGTCAGTGCCGACTCGAAGTCCGAGTGCCGGGCGGCCGCTTCGCAGACCCGCTCGATCGCCGCCCGCGTGCCGTCCTTCGCCAGCGACAGGCAGGCGGCGACGACCGAGTCCGGGCCCGCCCCGGGCGCGCACGCCGCCGCCACCGCCGCGGCGAAGACGCCGGCCGCCTCCCTGCCGTACGACGACTGGTGGGCGCCCGCGACGTCCAGCGCCTCGGCGTAGGCGCCCGCCGGGTTGGCCGCGTTGACCAGGCCGACCGGGGCCATGTACATCGCGGCACCGCAGTTGACGATGTTGCCGACGCCGGCCTCGCGGGGGTCGGCGTGCCCGTAGTGCAGTCGGGCCACCAGCCACTTCTCGGCGAGGAAGATCCGCTGCAACGGCAGCGCCTCCGCCTCCAGCTCCGGGATCCAGCGCGGGTTGGTCATCAGGTCGGGCACCAGGTGGTCCGCGACGGCGTAGGCGTCGAGGTGGTCGCGGACGGTCGCGTAGACCCGTACCAGGGCGTGCGTCATCAACGTGTCGTCGGTGACGTGGCCGTCGCCCTTGTGGTACGGGGCGAGGGGGCGGGCGGTGCGCCAGGCGTCACCGTGCCAGGGGCCGACGATCCCGGCGACGCGGCCGCCGTGGCGCCGGCGGATCTGGTCGGGGGAGTAGCCCTCGACCGGGCCGCCGAGGGCGTCGCCGACCGCCGCGCCGACCAGGGCGCCGGTGATCCTGCCCTCCAGCGATTCCGCCCCTTCGGCCGCGACCGGTGTCACGGGTGGGGTGGGTGACATGTGCGGTGTGGGCGGTGTGGGTGATGGTGTGCATGATGCGGGTGTCATGTCCGGAATCATCTCCCTGGTGGGGCCGGTTGCACGGCTTCCAGGAGCTCGGCGAGTTCCACCAGGTCCGTACCGGTGAGGCGGGGCAGGGCGCAGCCGGACAGGGTGCGGCAGGCGTCCCGCCAGGCGGTGGGGACCGCGGCGCGGCCGCCGAGGGCCCCGGTCAGCGCGCCCGCGAGGGCCGGGGCGGAGTCGGCGACGCGGGACAGGCAGGCGGCGGCCGGTACCGCCTCCGCGATCCGGCCCCGCGCGGCGGTGGCGAGCGCCAGGGCGACCGGGACCGTCTCGGCGGCGGCGATGCCGTAGCTGTAGACGTGGTCGACGATGCGGTGTTCCAGCAGCGGGACCAGGGCGAAGGCGGAGTCGGCGGCGCGGGCGAGGTGGAGCGCGTGGCGGGCGTTGCGGCCGATCTCGGTGCTCTCGGGCAACTGCGCCAGGGCGGCCGTCACGCACGCGTCCACGTCCGCCGCGGCGAGGGCGAGCGCGAGGGCCGCCGCCATCGCCCGCGCGCCGTGCACGCCGTCGCCGTCCTGGGTGTAGCGGGCGTCGAACTCGGCCAGGTCGGCGGCGCGCCGGGGGTCGCCGGGGTGGGCGACGGCGAGGACGCAGGCCCGTACGCAGGCCGCGTCGTCGAAGTGGTGCGGGTTGTCGTGCCCGGTGGCGGGCGGGCGCAGGCCGGCGGCGAGGTTGCCGAGGCCGGCGCGGACGGAGATGCGGGCGCGCAGGGGGAGCACGGCCGACTCGACCTCCGGGGCGCGGTCGGCGGCCGCGGCGACCTCGCTCGCGAGCGCGTTCCAGGTGAGGTCGATCGCGGCCCGGGTACGGCGCTGCCGGCTCAGGTCTCCCAGCGCGTCGTCGTCGCCGGCCCGCAGCAGCGCCTCCGCCGCGAACGCCGCCCACTCGGCGTCGTCGGAGGGGCCGAGCAGGAGGGGCTCCGGGGGCTGGTTCAGGGCGATGGGGACGGGGAGGGTGGTCGTCGCGTTCTGCTCGGCGAAGGTGTCCAGCTCGCGGGTGAGGCGGCGGGTCCACTCCGGCATGCGGGCGGCACGGTGGCGGGCGGCGGGCCAGCCGGCGGCGTCGCCCGCGGCGAGGCCGAGGAGCAGGCCGGCGATGCGGTGTGCCCGCGGCCGCCCGGTGGTGTCCACGGCCTCGGCTGCGCCTTCGGCCGGGTGGGGGTTCCCATCCGCACCACCCGTGCGGCTTTCGTGGTCGGGTGCGGGTGGCCGCGGTGGGGGCTTCTCGCCGTCGGCGGGCGGCGGGTTCTCGGCTTCGGCGGTCGGCGGGGCCGGTGGGGGGTCAAGGGCGGTCGTGGCCGTCGTCGGTTCGGTCCAGGGGGTCGGTGGGGTCATCGGGGCCGCTCCGGTCCGGTGGGTGGGCTGGTCAGGAGGTCGGCGATGTCCAGGACGTGGTGACCCGCCATCGCCGGCAGGCAGCGGCCCCGGGCCGGGCCGATCGCCGCCGCCCACTCGGCGGGGATCGCCGACACGCCGGACGTCGCTCCCGCCAGCGCGCCCGCCACGGCGGCCGTCGTGTCCGCGTCGCGGCCCATGTTGACGGCCGTCAGGACGGCCTGGACGAAGTCGCCGTCGGCCGCCGCGTAGGCGCCGAAGGCGAGGGCGACCGCCTCGGGCGCCAGGTCGGTCCACGGGTAGCCGCCGACCACCACGGCCGAGCGCAGGGCGCGTTCGCCGCGGTGCGCGACGGCCGCCGCCCGGCGCAGGCAACGCGCCGTCCAGGAGTCGTCCGGCACCACGGCCAGCGCGGAGGCGACGACCACGACCGGGGACGCCCCGGCCATCGCGGCCGCCACCCCGGCCGCGACCGCCCGGCCGCCGTGGATGCCCTCGCCCTCGTGGCTGACCGAGCCGTCGACCGCCGCCAGCCGGGCGGCCTCGGCGGGGTGGCCCGCGGCGAACACGCCGAACGGCGCCGCGCGCATCGCGAGCCCGTCGCTCCAGGCGTGACGGTGCTGGGCCGAGACGGGGGCGGCCAGACCGCGGCGGAGGTTCTCCAGCGTGCCGCGCTCGCTGAAGCCGGCGCCCCGGAACGGGCCCTCCTCGCGGTCCGCGATCCACTCGTGCCAGGCCGCCTCCACGTGGGCCGGCGTGAGCGCGGATCCGTGACGGGCCAGCAGGAGACCGGAGAAGATCGTGTACTCGGTGTCGTCCGTCCCGCACGGCGTCTCGGCGACGAAGCCCGTGATGCGGCCCCAGCGGGCACGGATCTCGGAGGGCTTGAGGTTCTCCGCGGGCGCCCCGAGGGCGTCGCCGACGGCGAGCCCGAGCAGCGCGCCGCGTGCCCGTGCGCGGAGACCGGCGGCGTCGTCGGGCGCCGGTACCGGGGGACTGCAGACGGTCGATGCCATACGCGGCCTCTTCTCCGGGGGCTCCTCCGGGCTCGGCGCCGGCCCTGCCCGGCGCGCCGCGCCCTTTGCGGATGTGTGCCACGCGAGCGGGTGCGCGGAGCCGGGCGGACCGCAGCGTCACCCGGTCGACAGGTGAGCGCCGCCCGCCACGGATGAGTATGGAAACGGTAAAACCGCTGGTTAGTGCAGCCTTTCCTTGCTGGCGCGAGCGGAGAGAACCACGTAGCTTCTGAATGTCGAAAAGTAGAACTCGTCCAAAGTTAGCTTTGGCTAAGCTTCCCTGGGGGAAAATTCGTGGCCATCATCGACAACGAGGCCGCGCTGCATGTGGCGCACCGGGACAACCACACCCACCGCGACGTCAACGGCGGCTGGCTGCGCCCCGCCGTCTTCGGCGCGATGGACGGACTGGTCTCCAACCTGGCCCTGATCACCGGCGTGGCCGGCGGCTCCGTGGGCCCGCGCACCATCGTCCTGACCGGCCTCGCCGGCCTCGCCGCCGGCGCCTTCTCGATGGCCGCCGGCGAGTACACCTCCGTCGCCTCGCAGCGCGAGCTGGTCGAGGCCGAGCTGGAGGTGGAGCGCAGGGAGCTGCGCAAGCACCCGCAGGCCGAGGAACTCGAACTCGCGGCGCTCTACGAGGCCCGGGGTGTGCAGCCGGAACTGGCCCGGGAGGTCGCCCGGCAGCTCTCCCACGACCCCGAGCAGGCGCTGGAGATACACGCCCGCGAGGAGCTCGGCGTCGATCCGGGCGACCTGCCGTCGCCGCTGGTCGCGGCTGTGTCGTCGTTCGGGGCGTTCGCGATCGGCGCGCTGCTGCCCGTCCTGCCGTACCTGCTGGGGGCGACCGCGCTGTGGCCGGCCCTGCTGCTCGCGCTCGTCGGACTGTTCGCGTGCGGTGCCGTGGTGGCCAGGGTCACCGCGCGCAGCTGGTGGTACAGCGGTCTGCGGCAGTTCGCCCTGGGTGGCGCGGCGGCCGGTGTGACGTACGCCCTGGGCACTTTGTTCGGAACCGCCGTAGGATAGAGGGACTGCTACTTATGCGTTGGGCCGCATAAGTAGCCGTTACTCGCTGGTTTCGACTGTGCGACCACCGGGCATGAGCCGTACGCGCTGCGGGCAACGACGCCTGTCGCGCACCCGCGGCGTGGGCGACACGCTCTCTCCGCCATCGAGCCGGCGGACACCGATCTGTCCGCCGGGTCCCCCTAGTTTCCGCCGCCAGGCGCGGTACCCCGCCGCGACCACGCTGCGTCCGCATGGTGGAACGGAGTATCCGGTTCCCGATAACCGCTTCATCATGTAACCTGCACGAAATTTTGCACAAGCAGAGGGCCAACGTCGTCCCTCGGCAATCTGCATGCCACTTGAGACGACGACGGGAGAGCCGATGCGTACGCCGCGCCAGCCGTCCCAGCATTCCGCGAATGGCCAGAACTGGTCGTTCATGGATGCTCGCCCTGCTGCGCAGGGTATGTACGACCCCCGCAACGAACACGACGCCTGTGGCGTCGGTTTCGTCGCCACCCTCACCGGCGAGGCGTCGCACACGCTGGTCGAACAGGGCCTGACCGTCCTGCGCAACCTGGAGCACCGCGGTGCCACCGGCTCCGAGCCCGACTCCGGCGACGGTGCCGGAATCCTCGCGCAGGTACCCGACGCCTTCTTCCGCGAGGTGGCCGGATTCGAGCTGCCCGAGGCCGGTGCCTTCGCGGTCGGTATCGCCTTCCTGCCGCAGGACGGCACCGAGGACGCCGTCTCACGTATCGAGACGATCGCCGCCGAGGAGGGCCTGACGGTCCTCGGCTGGCGCGAGGTCCCCGTCGCCCCCGAGCTGCTCGGCGCCACCGCCCGCTCGACGATGCCCGTCTTCCGCCAGATCTTCGTGGCCGACGGACGGTCCGAGGGCATCGCACTCGACCGCAAGGCCTTCGTGCTGCGCAAGCGCGCCGAGCGCGAGGCCGGCGTCTACTTCCCGTCGCTGTCCGCGCGCACGATCGTGTACAAGGGCATGCTGACCACCGGCCAGCTGGAGCCCTTCTTCCCGGACCTGTCCGACCGCCGCTTCGCCTCCGCGATCGCGCTCGTGCACTCCCGGTTCTCCACCAACACCTTCCCGAGCTGGCCGCTCGCCCACCCCTACCGCTTCGTCGCGCACAACGGTGAGATCAACACCGTCAAGGGCAACCGCAACTGGATGCGCGCCCGCGAGTCGCAGCTGGCCTCCGACCTGTTCGGCCCGCAGGACAAGCTGGCGCAGACCTTCCCGGTCTGCACGCCCGACGCCTCCGACTCCGCGTCCTTCGACGAGGTCCTCGAACTGCTGCACCTCGGCGGCCGTTCGCTTCCGCACGCGGTGCTGATGATGATCCCGGAGGCGTGGGAGAACCACGACTCCATGGACCCCGCCCGGCGCGCCTTCTACCAGTTCCACTCCACGCTGATGGAGCCCTGGGACGGCCCCGCCACCGTCACCTTCACCGACGGCACCCAGGTCGGCGCCGTGCTCGACCGCAACGGCCTGCGCCCCGGCCGCTACTGGGTCACCGACGACGGCCTCGTCGTCCTCGCCTCCGAGGTCGGCGTCCTCGACATCGACCCCGCGAAGGTCGTCCGCAAGGGCCGCCTGCAGCCCGGCCGCATGTTCCTGGTGGACACCGCCGAGCACCGCATCATCGAGGACGACGAGATCAAGGCTGCCCTCGCCGCCGAGCAGCCCTACCAGGAGTGGCTGGAGGCCGGCGAGATCGAGCTGGGCGACCTGCCCGAGCGCGAGCACATCGTGCACACGCACGCCTCCGTCACCCGCCGCCAGCAGACCTTCGGCTACACCGAGGAGGAACTGCGGGTCATCCTGGCGCCGATGGCCAAGACCGGCGCCGAGCCGATCGGCTCGATGGGCACCGACAGCCCGATCGCGGCCCTCTCCGAGCGCCCGCGGCTGCTGTTCGACTACTTCACCCAGCTGTTCGCGCAGGTCACCAACCCGCCGCTGGACGCGATCCGCGAGGAGCTCGTCACCTCCCTGCGCTCCTCGCTCGGCCCGGAGGGCAACCTGCTGGAGCCCACGGCCGCCTCCTGCCGCACGGTCACCCTGCCCTTCCCGGTGATCGACAACGACGAGCTGGCCAAGCTCATCCACATCAACGCCGACGGCGACATGCCCGGCTTCAAGGCCGCGACCCTCTCCGGCCTGTACCGGGTCTCCGGCGGCGGCGACGCCCTCGCCGCGCGCATCGACGAGATCTGCGCCGAGGCCGACACCGCCATCGGCAACGGCGCCCGCCTGATCGTCCTGTCGGACCGCCACTCGGACGCCGAGCACGCGCCGATCCCGTCGCTGCTGCTGACCGCGGCCGTCCACCACCACCTCATCCGCACCAAGCAGCGCACCCAGGTCGGCCTGCTGGTCGAGGCCGGCGACGTCCGCGAGGTCCACCACGTCGCCCTGCTCATCGGCTACGGCGCCGCCGCCGTCAACCCGTACCTGGCGATGGAGTCCGTCGAGGACCTGGTCCGCGCGGGCACCTTCCTGCCCGGCATCGAGTCCGAGAAGGCCATCCGCAACCTCATCTACGCCCTCGGCAAGGGCGTGCTGAAGGTCATGTCCAAGATGGGCATCTCGACCGTCGCCTCCTACCGCGGCGCCCAGGTCTTCGAGGCCGTCGGTCTCGACGAGGCCTTCGTCGAGAAGTACTTCAACGGCACCGCCACCAAGATCGGCGGCGTCGGCATCGACGTCGTCGCCAAGGAGGTCGCCGCCCGCCACGCCAAGGCGTACCCGGCCTCCGGCATCGCCCCGGCGCACCGCGCGCTGGAGATCGGCGGCGAGTACCAGTGGCGCCGCGAGGGCGAGCCGCACCTGTTCGACCCGGAGACGGTCTTCCGCCTCCAGCACTCCACCCGCTCCGGCCGCTACGACGTCTTCAAGAAGTACACGGCCCGGGTGAACGAGCAGTCCGAGCGCCTGATGACGCTGCGCGGCCTGTTCGGCTTCAAGTCCGACCGGCAGCCGGTCCCGATCGACGAGGTCGAGCCGGTCTCCGAGATCGTCAAGCGCTTCTCCACCGGCGCCATGTCGTACGGCTCCATCTCCCAGGAGGCGCACGAGACCCTCGCCATCGCCATGAACCAGCTGGGCGGCAAGTCCAACACCGGTGAGGGCGGCGAGGACCCGGAGCGCCTGTACGACCCGGCGCGCCGCTCGTCCATCAAGCAGGTCGCCTCCGGCCGCTTCGGCGTGACCAGCGAGTACCTGGTCAACGCGGACGACATCCAGATCAAGATGGCGCAGGGCGCCAAGCCCGGCGAGGGCGGCCAGCTGCCCGGCCACAAGGTCTACCCGTGGGTCGCCAGGACGCGTCACTCGACGCCGGGCGTCGGCCTGATCTCCCCGCCGCCGCACCACGACATCTACTCCATCGAGGACCTGGCCCAGCTGATCCACGACCTGAAGAACGCGAACCCGCGGGCGCGGATCCACGTCAAGCTGGTCTCCGAGGTCGGCGTCGGCACGGTCGCGGCCGGTGTGTCCAAGGCGCACGCGGACGTGGTCCTCATCTCCGGCCACGACGGCGGCACCGGCGCCTCGCCGCTGACGTCGCTGAAGCACGCCGGCGGCCCCTGGGAGCTCGGCCTCGCCGAGACCCAGCAGACCCTGCTGCTCAACGGCCTGCGCGACCGCATCGTCGTGCAGACCGACGGCCAGCTCAAGACCGGCCGCGACGTCGTCATCGCCGCGCTGCTCGGCGCCGAGGAGTTCGGTTTCGCGACCGCGCCGCTCGTCGTCTCCGGCTGCGTCATGATGCGCGTCTGCCACCTGGACACCTGCCCGGTCGGCATCGCCACGCAGAACCCGGTCCTGCGCGACCGCTTCTCCGGCAAGGCCGAGTACGTGGTGAACTTCTTCCAGTTCATCGCCGAGGAGGTCCGCGAACTGCTGGCCGAGCTGGGCTTCCGCTCCATCGAGGAGGCCGTCGGCCACGCCGAGACGCTCGACGTGACCCGCGCGGTCGACCACTGGAAGGCCCAGGGCCTGAACCTGGAGCCGCTGTTCCACGTGCCCGCGCTGGCCGACGGCGCCGCCCGCCACCAGGTGACCGCCCAGGACCACGGCCTGGAGAAGGCGCTCGACAACGAGCTGATCAAGCTCGCCGCCGACGCCCTGGCCGCCGACTCGGCGACCGAGGCCCACCCGGTGCGCGCCCAGGTCGCGATCCGCAACATCAACCGCACGGTCGGCACGATGCTCGGCCACGAGGTGACGAAGAAGTTCGGCGGCGCGGGACTGCCCGACGACACCGTCGACATCACCTTCACCGGCTCGGCCGGCCAGTCCTTCGGCGCCTTCCTGCCGCGCGGCGTCACGCTGCGCCTGGAGGGCGACGCCAACGACTACGTCGGCAAGGGCCTGTCCGGCGGCCGCGTCGTCGTCCGCCCGGACCGGGGCGCCGACCACCTGGCCGAGTACTCCACCATCGCGGGCAACACCATCGCCTACGGCGCGACCGGCGGCGAGCTGTTCCTGCGCGGCCGCACCGGCGAGCGGTTCTGCGTCCGCAACTCCGGCGCGACGGTCGTCTCCGAGGGCGTGGGCGACCACGGCTGCGAGTACATGACCGGCGGTCACGCGGTGGTCCTCGGCCCGACCGGCCGCAACTTCGCGGCCGGCATGTCCGGCGGCGTCGCCTACGTGATCGACCTCAACCGCGACGACGTCAACGCCGGCAACCTCGACGCGATCGAGGCGCTGGACGACGCCGACAAGCAGTGGCTGCACGAAGCGGTGCGCCGGCACCAGCAGGAGACCGGGTCCACGGTCGCCGAGAAGCTGCTCGCCGACTGGGACTCGGCCGCAGACCGCTTCAGCAAGATCATCCCCCGCACGTACAAGGCAGTGCTCGCCGCCAAGGACGCCGCCGAGCGAGCCGGTCTGTCCGAGACCGAGGTCACCGAGAAGATGATGGAGGCGGCGATCAATGGCTGACCCGAAGGGCTTTCTGAACCACGGCCGTGAGGTCGCCAGGACCCGCCCCGTCGGCGAGCGCGTCAAGGACTGGAACGAGGTCTACGTCCCCGGCTCCCTGCTGCCGATCATCAGCAAGCAGGCCAGCCGGTGCATGGACTGCGGCATCCCGTTCTGCCACAACGGCTGCCCGCTGGGGAACCTGATCCCCGAGTGGAACGACTACGCCTACCGCGAGGACTGGTCGGCCGCGCAGGAGCGCCTGCACGCGACGAACAACTTCCCGGAGTTCACCGGCCGCCTGTGCCCGGCTCCGTGCGAGTCGGCGTGCGTGCTCGGCATCAACCAGGCGCCGGTCACCATCAAGAACGTCGAGGTCTCGATCATCGACAAGGCGTGGGAGACCGGGGACGTCGCCCCGCAGATCCCGGAGCGCCTGTCCGGCAAGACCGTCGCGGTCGTCGGCTCGGGCCCGGCGGGTCTGGCCGCCGCCCAGCAGCTGACCCGGGCCGGCCACACCGTCGCCGTCTACGAGCGCGCGGACCGCGTCGGAGGCCTCCTCCGCTACGGCATCCCCGAGTTCAAGATGGAGAAGCGGCACATCAACCGCCGTATCGAGCAGATGCGCGCGGAGGGCACCCGCTTCCGCACCGGCATCGAGATCGGCCGCGACCTGAAGGCGACCGACCTGAAGAAGCGGTACGACGCCGTGGTCCTGGCCGTCGGCGCCACCACCGCCCGTGACCTGCCCGTCCCCGGCCGCGAGCTGAAGGGCGTCTACCAGGCCATGGAGTACCTGCCGCTGGCCAACAAGGTCCAGGAGGGCGACTACGTCACCTCCCCGATCTCGGCCGAGGGCAAGCACGTCGTCGTCATCGGCGGCGGCGACACCGGCGCGGACTGCGTGGGCACCGCGCACCGTCAGGGCGCGGCCTCGGTGACGCAGCTGGAGATCATGCCCCGCCCGAACGACGAGCGGAACCCGGTCTCCCAGCCGTGGCCGACCTTCCCCATGCTCTACAAGGTCACCTCGGCGCACGAGGAGGGCGGCGAGCGGGTCTACTCCGTCTCCACCACCCACTTCGAGGGCGACGAGGATGGCAACGTCCAGTGGCTGCACCTCACCGAGGTGGAGTTCGTCGACGGCAAGCTGACCCAGAAGCCGGGCACGGAACGCAAGATCCCCGCCCAGCTGGTCACCCTCGCCATGGGCTTCACCGGCACCGACCGGGACAACGGTCTGGTGGAGCAGTTCGGCCTGGGACTCGACGAGCGCGGCAACATCGCCCGCGACGCCGACTTCCAGACCAACGTGCCCGGCGTGTTCGTCGCCGGTGACGCCGGCCGCGGCCAGTCGCTCATCGTGTGGGCGATCGCGGAGGGCCGCTCGGCCGCCCGCGGCGTCGACCGCTTCCTGACCGGCGCCAGTGACCTGCCGGCCCCGATCCGCCCGACGGACCGCGCCCTGATGGTCTGACGGCACCTCCAGGCGTCCCGTACAACGGCGTACGGCACACCGACGGCGCCCGCGCCTCGTCCCCGACCGGACCGAGGGCGGGCGCCGTCGCACGTCGAGGGTCAGGGCACCCGGTACGTCTCGCCGTACACCTGCCAGGTCAGCGGCGTCTTCAGGGACAGGTTGCCGTCGTACAGGAACTGCCGCTGGGCGCTGTCGATGCGGCTGGTGTCGATGGTGGCCTTCTTCGCCTTCATGGCCTTGCGGCGGATGTCGAGGAAGACGTCCAGGTACGACTTCTCCGAGCCGCCCTCCGAGGGGGTGTCCGCCTCCCGCAGCGCACGCTCGCGCAGCCCGTAGAAACTGTTCGGGCCGGTGCCGGGGCCGTGGAAGACCATCGCGTCGTAGTAGACGAACTGGCCCAGGGTGCCCAGGCCGTCCAGCTTGGCGAGGCGGACCGCCGGATCGAAGTACACGCGGTCGCGTTCCTCGTCCTGCGCCGCACGGAAGGCGGGGCGCCGCGCCTCCGCCTTCCAGGCCGCGGTGAAGCCGGGGTCCAGGCCCTCGTGGGAGTCGGTGCCGTCGATCTTCCGCAGGGCGGGCAGATAGCCGGCCAGGCCGTTGCCCGGGTGGGCCTCGGTGTAGCGGGCGACGAGGGTGAGCATGTCGTGCGTGCCGGAGCAGAACCCGACGATGCCGGCCGTGTAGCCCTGGCCGTCGCCGATGTCCTCGATGTAGCCGTAGGCGCTGCGCCAGTCCAGCGTGGAGTTCTCGGCGCTCGCCACCAGCTTCTGGGCCAGCTCCTTCTTCTCGGGCGCGGCCAGGCCCGGCGGCAGGTCGGCGATGACCTCGTCGTCCTCGGCCCGTTCCCGCTCGGCGCGGTCCTTGGCGTCCTGCCGGGCCTGCTGCGCGGCGGAGACGGGGGCCTTCTCCGTGCCGCCGTCGGACTGGGCGGGCGCGAGGAAGTAGAACGCCGCCGTGGCGACCACGGGGACGGCCGCGAAGAGGAGGCAACCAGCACGTTTCACAGACGGGCACCTTGAGTGAGATTTTCGGACATCGGCCACAGGGTACGGCCAGCCGGTTCCCCGCAGGCGCCCGCTGTCGGTTCCGTGACCTTCCTGAGGACCTTCCCGAGGACCTTCACCGGGACCTACGGCAACGACCCGGGCAAGAACCCGCCCGAGGACCCGCCCGAGGACCGGCACGAGGGCGTCCGGGCACTCCTCCGGTCCGACCGGCGAGGCCCTCACCACCGGCAGTCGGCACCGCTGACCGCCGGGCAGACCACAATGGACCCGTGCCGACCAAGAAGAAGCCCCAAGTGACCGCAGCACCGGCGCGCCGCCGCGAACTCCTGCACACCGCCGCCGAGGTGTTCGCCGAGCAGGGCTACAACGCCACCACCGTACGCAAGATCGCCGACCACGCGGGCATGCTCGCGGGCAGCCTCTACTACCACTTCGACTCCAAGGAGTCGATGCTCGAGGAGATCCTGCGGACCTTCCTCGACGAGCTGTGGGAGGGCTACGACAGCGTCCTGGCGGCCCGGCTGGGACCGCGCGAGACCCTCGAAGCACTCGTCACCGAGTCGTTCCGGGAGATCGACCGGCACCGCGCCGCCGTCGCGATCTACCAGAAGGAGTCCCGGCAACTCGTCGCGCAGGAGCGGTTCGCCTTCCTCGCCGAGTCGCAGCGCAGGTTCGAGAAGGCGTGGCTGTCCACGCTGGAACGCGGGGTCGCCGACCGGGTCTTCCGCGCCGATCTCGACATCCGCCTCACCTACCGGTTCGTCCGCGACACCGTGTGGGTGGCCGCCTCCTGGTACCGGCCCGGCGGACAGCACAGCCCCGAGGAGATCGCCCGGCAGTACCTGTCGATGGTCCTGGACGGAATCGCCGTACGCGGCTGATCCACGGGGAGACGCCATGCCCGAGGTCCGCATCGCCGAAGCGGTCCGCACACCCGTCGGGCGGCACGGGGGAGACCTCCGGCGGCGCGTCACCGGCGGGAAAGCGACGGTGGCGACGGAAATCCGCTTTTCCGGGGACGGGACCGAGACACCCGTGCGCGCGTCGGCTACCGTCGCACCCGACACCGTTCTCCACCAAACGTTTGTTGGGTTCACTCGGTGGTCAGCGGCCGGCGGATCGTCACGGGAGGCCCTGTGCAGAACTCGGACAACCGGACCGTGGTGGTCACCGGCGGCACCAGGGGCGTCGGCGCCGGCATCGCCCTGGCGTTCGCCGGAACCGGGGCCCGGGTCGTCGCCTGCGCCCGCAGGCCACCCGAGGAACCGGTCCCCGGCGTCGAGTTCGCCCCGCTCGACCTGCGGGACCCGGCCGCCGTCCGCGCCTTCTTCGCCGCGCTGCCCCGCCTCGACGTGCTGGTCAACAACGCGGGCGGCGCCCCCTACCGCCGGCTGGCCGACGCGGACGCCGAGCGGCACGCCCGGGTGATCGAGCTGAACCTGATCACCCCGCTGACCGCCTCCCTCGCCGCGTACGAGCACCTGCGGCGGGCCCACGGCTCCGTCGTGATGATCGGCAGCGTCAGCGGCGGCCGCCCCTCGCCCGGCACCGCCGCCTACGGCGCTGCCAAGGCGGGGCTGGAGAACCTGGCCGGGTCCATGGCCGTGGAATGGGCGCCGGAGGTACGGGTCAACACGCTCGTCGTCGGCATGGTCCGCACCGAACTGGCCCACCGCCACTACGGCGGCGACGACGGCGTCACCGCGGTCGCCCGCACCGTCCCCCTCGGCCGGCTGGCCGCCCCCGCCGACGTGGGCGCCGCCGCCGTCTTCCTCGCCTCCGACGCCGCCGCGTACATCACCGGCGCGAGCCTGCTGGTGCACGGCGGCGGGGAGCGGCCCGCGTTCCTGGACGCGGCGACCGTGAACAGGGACACCGCCGTGAACAGCGATGCCACCGTGAACCGACCGTGAGCCGGCCGTGAACAAGGGGGGCTGACACGGGCGTGAGCGGAATCCGCGCCGGCCGCGTCGTCGACGACCCGGGCGTCGGACTCGACGCCGACGCCGGATCCCCGCGCGACCGCGCGCCGGTCAGTCCCCGACTCGAAAACGCGCTCTCCTGGCCGAAACCGGTACCGCCCCGCCACCCGCCCTCACGTGCCGCCGTCACATGGCGCCCTCATGTCGCCCTCACGCGCCGCCCTCACGCGCCACCCTCACGTGTCGCACTCCAGCACCGTCCGGCACAGCGAACACCGCGCCCGCACCCGCCCCCGCACCGGCACCCGGATCCGCTGCTGACAGGTCGGGCACGGAAAGGACACCCGCAGCCGCCCGCCGCCGTCGGGGGAGAAGGCATAACCCACCCCGGGCCGCGGGCCCGGCGCGTGCCGCCGGTCGCGGGCGTAGCGGCGGCGCCCCGCCCAGCCCGCCCCGGCCAACGGCGGCTGCTGCTCGTCCCGCCGGGCCTCGGCCATACCCCTGACGTACGCCGTGTAGGCCTGCGGACTGGTGAACCACACCGAGGGATCCTCATCGAACACCAGCGCCCGCTTCGCCAGCACGTAGCCGAACTCCTCCGGAGTGAGATAGCCCAGCTTCTGCGACGACACCGAGTCCTCCCGGTAGGCGTCCAGCAGCAGCCAGCCGGCACCCAGATAGGTCGCCGCCGTGTCCGTGAGGATCTCGTTCTGCGCTGTACCGGAGAAGGACAGGTCCAACCGGTGCAGATAGACGTGCGTCACCTCATGGGCCAGCGCCGCACCGATGTCCCGCCGGTGAGTACGGAAACGGCCGTTCAGCTCGACGAAGTACTCAGGACCCGCCGCCAGTTCCACGTTCGCCGCATGGGTCATCTCACGGAAGCTCACCACCAGGCGGGCGTCCGGCAACCGGAAGTGCCGCACCATCTCACCGGCCACCCGCTGCGCCCCCAGGTACAGATCGTCGGTGTCGCAGAAGGCCACGTCGGCCGGGGCGACGCTGCCCGCGAACGTCCGGACGGTGTCGCACGACAGACGCCGGTACAACGCCGTGATCGACGCCCGCACCGTCTCCAGATGCGGGAAGCCGTGCTCGACCGGTCCGTCGTTCGCCACGCCCGACCCCCAAGACGCCCTGAACCCGATTCCACTCTACGAGCTCCCCCAGGATCCGCGCCGGTCGTCCCCCGCACGACCCCGCACCGGCACCCGCACAGCCGGTCCACCGAGGTCACGTAGGCTGAGCGCCCATGACCACCAGCAACAACGGCGCCGCCGACGTCGACCCCGCCGTCCGTGAGGAGCTCGCCCGGCTGCGCGACAGCATCGACAACATCGACGCCGCCGTCGTCCACATGCTCGCCGAGCGCTTCAAGTGCACCCAGCAGGTCGGCCACCTCAAGGCCGCGCACCAGCTGCCGCCCGCCGACCCGGCCCGCGAGGCCCGCCAGATCGAGCGCCTGCGCTCCCTCGCCGAGACCGCCAAACTCGACCCGGCGTTCGCCGAGAAGTTCCTGAACTTCATCATCGCCGAGGTCATCCGCCACCACGAGCGCATCGCCGACGACACCGTCAACGGCACCACCGCCCGCCGGACCGACTGACCCCGCCGGGCGCCGAGCGGGGACACCACAGCACGGGCGCCCGGCCCGGCCCGCCCGGACGCCCGCACACCCCTCCGACACGACGCCCCGCCCCGCCCGGCGCCCCCTGCTGAGCCCCGCCACACCGCGCCCCCGCCACACCGCGCCGCCGCCACGCGGCGACGCCCCGCCACGCCCCGCACCGCGCCCCGCGAAACGGCACGGCGCAGGACCGGACATAGGGCGCGTACCGATCCGCCCCTGTGCCGTGCCCTCGCGATCAGGCAGCATGTCCTGCATGTCCGTACTGACGCGCGACGAAGCGCAGACCCGTGCCACACTTCTCGACGTCCACCGCTACACGATCGACCTCGATCTGACCACCGGCGACGAGACCTTCGACTCCCGCACCACCATCCGTTTCACGGTGCGCGACGGCCAGGACCCCACGGACACCTTCGTCGAGCTCAAGCCGGCCCACCTGCGCACCGTCACCCTCGACGGGCAGCCCCTCGACCCGGAAACCCTCGACGACAACCGGCTGCCCCTGAACAACCTCACCCCCGGCGAGCACGAACTGCACGTCGACGCCGCCATGCGCTACTCCCGCACCGGCGAAGGCATGCACCGCTTCACCGACCCCACCGACGGCGAGACCTACCTCTACACCCAACTGTTCCTGGACGACGTCCAGCGCGTCTTCGCCGCCTTCGACCAACCCGACCTCAAAGCCGTCTTCGAACTGACCGTCACCGCCCCCGAAGACTGGACCGTCCTCGCCAACGGCATCACCGAACACCTCGGCCAGGGCCGCTGGCACGCCGCCCCCACACCCCTGATCTCCACCTACCTCGTCGCCGTCGCCGCCGGCCCCTGGCACTCCGTACGCACCGAGCACCGCGGCCTGCCCTTCGGCCTGCACTGCCGCCGCTCCCTCGCCCCCCACCTCGACGCCGACGCCGACGAACTCATCGAGATCACCCGGCAGTGCTTCGACCGCTACCACGAGAAATTCGAGGAGCCCTACCCCTTCGACTCCTACGACCAGGCGTTCGTCCCCGAGTTCAACGCCGGCGCCATGGAAAACCCCGGCCTGGTCACCTTCCGCGACGAATTCGTCTACCGCTCCGCCGTCACCGACACCGAGCGGCAGGTCCGCGCCATGGTCATCGCCCACGAGATGGCCCACATGTGGTTCGGCGACCTCGTCACCCTCCGCTGGTGGGACGACATCTGGCTGAACGAGTCCTTCGCCGAGTACATGGGCTACCAGACCCTCACCGAGGCCACCCGCTTCACCGACACCTGGACCGACTTCGGCGTCAACCGCAAATCCTGGGGCTACGACGCCGACCAGCGCCCCTCCACCCACCCCGTCGCCCCCGAACACGTCGACGACACCGCCTCCGCCCTCCTCAACTTCGACGGCATCTCCTACGCCAAGGGCGCCTCAGCACTGCGCCAACTGGTCGCCTGGCTCGGCGAGAAGGACTTCCTCACCGGAATCAACACCCACTTCGCCCGCCACAAGTTCGCCAACGCCACCCTCGCCGACTTCATCGACTCCCTCGCCTCCGCCACCGAACGCGACGTCCACGCCTGGGCCGACGCCTGGCTGCGCACCACCGGCGTCGACACCCTCGCCCCCGTCGTCACCCCCGCGTCCGACGGCACCTGCACCCTCACCGTCCGGCACACCGGCAGCCGCCCCCACCGCATCGCCGCCGGCCTGTACGACATGGACGTCGCCGACGAAGGCCGCCACCTCATCCTGCGCGCCCGCCTCGACCTCGACCTCCCGCACACCGACCCCCAGCCCCTCGGCAAGCGCCCCGCCCTGCTCGTCCTCAACGACAGCGACCTGACCTACGCCAAGATCCGCTTCGACCCCGCATCCTTCGACACCCTGCGCACCTGCCTGTCCGGCCTGCCCGAGCCGCTCACCCGCGCCGTCGTCTGGAACGCCCTGCGCGACGCCGTCCGCGACGGCGAACTCCCCGCCCGCGCCTACCTCGACACCGCCCGCACCCACCTCCCGCACGAGACGGACCTCGCCCTCGCCGAAGGCGTCCTCGCCTTCGCCTCGGCCCAGATCGCCGACCGCTACGTCACCCCCGAACAGCGGCCCGCCGCCCTCGCCACCCTCACCGCCCTGTGCCGCGACCTCATCCGCCGCACGGAGGACGGCGACAACCCCGGCCTGCGCCTGATCGCCGTACGCCACTACATCGACGTCGCCGCCCAGCCCGACACCATCGCCGCCTGGCTCACCGAGGGCACCGTGCCCGGCGGCCCCGAACTCGACCCCGACCTGCGCTGGCGCGTCCTGAGCCGGCTCGCCGTCCTCGGCGCCGCCGACGAGGCCGCCATCGCCGCCGAACTGAAACGCGACCCCTCCGCCACCGGCCAGGAGGGCGCCGCCCGCTGCCGCGCCGCCCTGCCCGACCCCGACGCCAAACAGCGCGCCTGGGACTCGATGTTCGCCGGCGACGACCTGTCCAACTACCTGTTCACCGCCACCGCCCAGGGCTTCTGGCAGCCCGAACAGGCCGACCTGGTACGCCCCTACGTGCCGCGCTACTACGACGACGCGGTCGCCGTGGCCGCCCGCCGCGGCCCCGCCATCGCCGCCGCCGCCGGCCGCTTCGCCTTCCCGGCCCACGCCGTCGACGCCGACAACCTCCGCCTCGGCGAGGAATGCCTGCGCGAAGCCGACCCCGTGCCCGCCCTCCGCCGCAGACTGACCGACGAACTGGACGACCTGGCAAGGGCACTGCGGGTCAGGCAGGCGTAACCCACCACCGGCCGCCACAGGGGCTGCGGCGACGAAGGACCCGCCGCAGCCCCGCGACAACCCGCCCCTAGAAGACCGGCGTGCCGTCCCGCGTCAGCTTCCAGTCCACCGACGCGAAGTCCTTCGGGTCCAGCACACCCTTCGCGGTCACCCACTCCGCGATCCGCGTACGGATCTCCGTCGACTCCGACCACAGCTCCTTCGCCGAAGCCACGAACGGGAACGCGCCACCGCCGTTCGCACGGTAGTTGTTCACCGCCAGCACGAACTGCTGCGCGTCGTCCAGCGCCGCACCGTTGTACGACAGGTTCTTGATCCGCGAACCCGCCGCCTGAGCGATGTCGATGTCGTACCGCAGCCCCGACACGTAGTCGTAGTTGTAGTCCGGGCGGCCGTTGGCGTTCGTCAACTTCTCCACGTCCACCGCCGCACCCACCGCCGTCTGCACGAAATACTCCGCCGAGTACTCCAGGTACGCCCGGATCTGCGCACCCGTCATCAGCTTCGCCACCAGCGTGTTGTCGTACACGTACAGACCCGACAGGTCCCGGATCGTCACATCGCCCGCCGGGATCTGAGACGTCCGCGAGAACGGCGACGCCTGCGCGATCACCGGCACCGAGGCGTACTCGGTCCCCGCCAGCGCCGCCCTGACCACGTCCTCCTGCACCTTGGTGATCAGATCGATGATCGGCGCGTCCTTGTAACGGGCCTCCACCGTCGTCAGCGTCTCGGTCGCCCGGCCGACCACCTGGTTGACGTACGCGACGACCTTCGCGTGCTCGTCCGTCAGCAGCTCGGTGATCTCCGGGTCGTCGGCGACCGTGTTCGAGTTCCGCAGCGAGGCCGCCACCGACTCGACCTCCCACCTGCCCCTGTTGAACACCAGCTCGACATCGAACAGGGCCAGCCGCTCCGCGTAGCACAGCGGCTCCGACAGCACGACCGTCCGACCCGTCTTCTCGTTGACGACCTTCAGCTCCGGGATCTCCACGTGCGCGTGCCCCACCAGGATCGCGTCGATGCCCGGCACCTGCCTCGCCACGTTCGCGGCCGCGTTCTCCACGTACGGCACCTGGTCACCGTACGACGACGTCCCCGACGTGCCCGAGTGCGCCGACACCACCACCACGTCCGCGCCCATCGACCTCAGCTTCGGCACCCACTTCGCGGCCTGCTCCTCCAGACCCGGGAACTCCAGCTTCCCCTGTACGTACGCCTTGTCCCAGATCGCGATCCCCGGGTTCGTCAGCCCCAGCACGGCCACCCGCACCGGCGGCAGACCCGGCACCCGGAACGTCTTCATGAAGTACGGCGGAAACGCCGGCCGCAGCGTCTTCGCGTCCACCGCGTTCGCGCCCAGCAGCGGGAAACGGCACTGCTGCTCGAACTTCCGCAGCGTCTCGATGCCGTAGTTGAACTCGTGGTTGCCCAGCGCCACCGCGTCGTACCCGATCGCGTTCATCGCCTGCGCCATCGGATGCACCGGACCGCCCTCGGCGGTGATCGGGTCGACCTTCGCGTAGTAGTACGTCAGCGGCGTGCCCTGGATGGTGTCGCCCGCGTCCAGCAGCAGCGTGTTGCGGCGGCCCTTCTCCTCGCGCACCTGGTTCACCAGGGTCGAGATACGGGCCAGGCCCATCGCGTTGCCCTTGGCGTCCGCGTACTGCGCGTCCTTGAAGTAGTCCCAGTTGAAGACGTGCCCGTGCAGGTCCGTGGTCCCCATGACGGTCAGGGAGTACCGCTTCGCGGGCCTCGGTGTCTTCGTCGCCTCCGCCGCCTGGGCCGCGGGCGCCGCCGCGGTCCCCGCGAGCGCCACCCCCGCCCCGGTCACGGCCGACTTCTTCAGGAACTTCCGACGGTTCAAAGGCATGTCCGGGTCTCCTCGGGGAACGGATCAACGACGCGCGTAGATTCTGACCCGGCCATGACCGACGGCAACAGGGTCCGCAGGTTTCTTTCTGATGACCGAACATGCGCCAACCACCGCACACAACCGGCCAACACCTGACACAGTGGGGCGTATGAGCGCCCCCACCCCCGACGGCCCCGGCCCCGCCGTCCCCTACGGCACCCCCGACGCACCCCGCCTCGCCGTCCGCGGCGAAGCCCACCTCGAAGTCGACCCCGAGACCGCCCGCATCACCGTCACCGTCGCCTCCCGCGGCAAAGACCGCACCGCCGCCCTCCACGACCTCACCGGCCGCAACACCACCGCCCTCGACCTCATCAAGAGCTACGGCGACGCCGTCGAACACCTGGAGACCGGCGCCTTCACCATCAGCCCCGAACTGAAGGACAAAGGCCGCGGCGAACGCGTCCACGCCTACCACGGACGCGTCCACATCACCGCCGAACTCACCGACTTCACCGCCCTCGGCGAACTCACCACCCGCCTCGCCGACCTCGACCTCACCCGCGTCGACGGCCCCTGGTGGTCCCTCCGCCCCGACTCACCGGCCCACCGCCGAGCCCGGCAGCAAGCCGTCCACGAAGCCGTCCGACGCGCCCGCGAATACGCCGAAGCACTCGGCACCACCCTCACCGCCCTCGTCGAACTCGCCGACATCGGCGCCGAGAACACCCCGCCCCAGCCCCAGGCACCCGGCCGCATGCGCTCCATGGCCTACGCCGCGGCCGCCGAGGACACCACCCCCGCCCTCGACCTCGAGCCCCAGCGGCAACACGTCCGCGCCGCCGTCAACGCCCGCTTCACCATGGCCCCGCCCCGCCTCTGAACCGCTCGTCCGAGCACCCCACCGCACACATAAACTCCCGTCAACAACCCTTCACCCAAAGGTCGTTGGGCCGACACGCCGGGCCGAATCGCTACCCACGGGTAAGCCCTAGGGTCGAACCATGCGCCGAGCGAAAATCGTCTGCACCCTGGGCCCCGCCACCGACTCGTACGACCGGATCAAGGCACTCGTCGAAGCCGGCATGGACGTCGCCCGCTTCAACCTCAGCCACGGCGACCACGCCGAACACGAGGAGCGCTACCGGCACGTCCGCAAGGCCGCCGACGAAACCGGCCGCAGCGTCGGAATCCTCGCCGACCTCCAGGGCCCCAAGATCCGCCTCGGCCGCTTCACCGAAGGCCCCGTCCTCCTCGAACGCGGCGACGCCTTCACCATCACCGTCGAAGAAGGCGCCGAAGGCGACCGCCAGACCTGCGGCACCACCCACACCGGCCTCGCCGCCGACGTCACCCCCGGCGAACGCATCCTCGTCGACGACGGCAAGGTCTGCCTCCAGGTCACCTCCGTCGACGGCCCCCGCGTCCACACCCTCGTCGTCGAAGGAGGCATGGTCTCCGACCACAAGGGCCTCAACCTCCCCGGAGTCGCCGTCTCCGTCCCCGCCCTCTCCGACAAGGACGAAACAGACCTGCGCTGGGCCCTGCGCACCGGCTTCGACGTCATCGCCCTCTCCTTCGTCCGCAGCGGCCGCGACATCGAGGACGTCCACCGCATCATGGACGAGGAAGGCCGCCGCCTCCCCGTCATCGCCAAGATCGAAAAGCCCCAGGCCGTCGACGCCATCGACGACATCGTCGCCGCCTTCGACGGCATCATGGTCGCCCGCGGCGACCTCGGCGTCGAAATGCCCCTCGAAGACGTCCCCGTCGTCCAGAAACGCGCCGTCAAAGTCGCCCAGCGCAACGCCAAACCCGTCATCGTCGCCACCCAGATGCTCGACTCGATGATCGACAACTCCCGCCCCACCAGGGCCGAGGCCAGCGACGTCGCCAACGCCGTCATCGACGGCACCGACGCCGTGATGCTCTCCGGTGAGACCAGCGTCGGCAAATACGCCGTCGAAACCGTCCGCACCATGGCGAAGATCGTCGAAGCGGCCGAGGAGGACATCCTCGCGGGGGGCCTGTCACCGCTGACCGAACACAACAAGCCCCGCACCCAGGGCGGCGCGGTGGCCCGCGCGGCGGCCGAGACCGGCGACTTCCTCGGCGCGAAGTTCCTGGTCGCCTTCACCCAGTCCGGCGACACCGCCCGCCGCCTCTCCCGCTACCGCTCCCCGATCCCCCTCCTCGCCTTCACCCCCGAGCCGGCCACCCGCTCCCAACTCAGCCTCACCTGGGGCGTGGAGACCTTCCTCGGCCCGCACGCCGACTCCACCGACGCGATGGTCGACCAGGTCGACGAACTCCTCCTGAAGTACGGCCGCTGCGAACCCGGCGACATCGTCGTCATCACCGCCGGCTCACCCCCCGGCGTCTCCGGCTCCACCAACATGCTCCGCGTCCGCCGCATCGGCGAGGACGACACCGCGGGGTAGCCGGCGGCATCAGTACTTGGGGCCGACGTGGGCGTCCATGAGCGCGACGGAGGCTTTCCGGGCGACGGAGATGCTGAACGGGACGCCGTTGCGGGTGCAGTACGTCCACCGCACGCCGAGTCTGTCGAGGGTGTCGGTGCACAGCCGGCGGATGTCGGCGGAGACGTTGGTGAAGAAGTACCGCGGGTATTCGTAGCGCTTGCGCTCACCGGCGACCATGCGGGTGGTCCAGTTCGTGATACGGCACCCGTCGGAGTGAATCAGGCCCCGGACGAACTCCCACGGGTGAGCGTCGACGATCGCCTGCTGCCAGGGCTCGAGCACGATGGGCCGCTCGTGCTTCTTGCCGGGGCCGTGCTGCGGGAAGAGGACGGGCCAGTGCCTGTAGTAGCTCGTCACCGCGATGCAGCCCTGCCTCTGCAGAAGGTAGACGTGGGCGGCGGGGCGCACGCGGAGGATGGCGTCCCGGCACTGTTCGATGAGCCCCGGCCACGCGTCGGCGCACGCGATCCTGAGGTAGTGGCCGGTGCGCAGGTGGGAGCTGATGCAGCCGTCACCGAGGTAGAGCCCCAGGAGGTAGGCGTAGGCCTGTTCGTCGGCGGGCGGCTCGGGGGCGGCGGTGGCCATCATGCGGGGCAGGGGTTCCAGGCGGACTCGCCACGAACGGATGGCGGCCCGGGAGATGCCCGTCTCCCGGCTCACGGAGTTGAGGCTGCGGCCCTGCTCGACCAGCGCGAGTGCCCGCTTGCGTGTGCTGACGTCGTACATGTGAGCAGCTTGGGCGGGTGATCGCGGCGACACGCAGCAAAAAGCGCACGTTCACGAGAACGTGCGCGTCCAGTTCCAGAGGCTGCCTTCGAATTGAAGGAAAAGTGCCCCGGGTGGGATTCGAACCCACGCTGTCGGTGGTTTGAGCACCGTGTCTCTCCCGCTGGACTACCGGGGCTTCCTCTGAAACGAAGGTTGACGGTCACCCGCCGTGCCCTACCTTACCGTAGCTAGGTAGGCTCTTGTCAGCAGTACCCCTGGCCTGAACGAGGAGCCCCCGTGACCGCCCCCGAGTCGCCCCAGCCCCTGGACGCACCCGACGACGACAAGTCGCACGTGCCTCCGCTGACGACCCGTGTCGTCATCGCCGAGGACGAGGCACTGATCCGGCTCGACCTCAAGGAGATGCTGGAGGAGGAGGGCTACAGCGTCGTCGGTGAGGCGGGTGACGGCGAGCGGGCGATCGAGCTCGCCCGTGAGCACCGGCCGGACCTGGTGATCCTCGATGTGAAGATGCCGAAGATGGACGGCATCTCGGCGGCCGAGAAGATCGCCGAGGAGCGTATCGCCCCGGTGCTGATGCTCACCGCCTTCTCGCAGCGCGACCTGGTCGAGCGGGCCCGGGACGCGGGTGCGATGGCGTATCTGGTGAAGCCGTTCAGCAAGAGCGACGTGGTGCCGGCGATCGAGATGGCCGTCTCCCGTTTCACCGAGCTGAAGGAGCTGGAGAAGGAGGTCGCCGACCTCACCCAGCGGCTGGAGACGCGGAAGCTGGTGGACCGGGCGAAGTCGGTCCTGCAGACGGAGTACGGGCTGACGGAGCCGGCCGCGTTCCGGTGGATCCAGAAGACGTCGATGGACCGCCGGATGTCGATGCAGCAGGTGGCCGAGGCGGTCATCCAGGACGCCGAGGAGAAGAAGGCCGCCAAGGGCTGAGCCCGGGCAGGCCGGTGTGCCGGTGGGACGACGCGAGGCCCGCGTCCCTGGGGATCAGGGGCGCGGGCCTCGTCGTGCGGTGCGGCCGTCGTAGGGGTCAGTCCTCGCCGAGGTAGGCCTTGCGGACGGATTCGTCGTGCAGGAGGTCCTGTCCGGTGCCGGACAGGACGATGTTGCCGACCTCCATGACGTGGCCCTGGTCGGCGAGCGACAGGGCGGCCTGGGCGTTCTGCTCGACGAGCAGGATGGTGGTGCCCTGGGCCTTCAGTTCGACGATGGTCGACATGATCTTCTGCATCATGATCGGTGAGAGGCCCATGGAGGGTTCGTCGAGCATGAGCAGTTTCGGCTGGGACATCAGGGCCCTGCCCATGGCGAGCATCTGCTGTTCGCCGCCGGAGAGGGTGCCCGCGGCCTGCTTGCGGCGTTCCCCGAGGATGGGGAAGAGGTCGTAGGCGCGCTGGATGTCCTTGTCGATGCCTTCCTTGTCCTTGCGGAGGAAGGCGCCGAGCTGGAGGTTCTCCTCGATGGACAGGCGGGGGAAGATGTGCCGGCCTTCGGGGGAGTGGGCGAGTCCGAGGGCGACGATCTTGTGGGCGGGTACGCCGTTCAGGGGTTGGCCGTCGAAGAGGATCTTTCCGGAGCTGGGCTTGAGGAGTCCGGAGAGGGTGCGCAGGGTGGTGGTCTTGCCGGCGCCGTTGGTGCCGATGAGGGTGACCACCTGGCCGGCTTCGACGGTGAAGGAGATGCCCTTGACGGCTTCGATCTTGCCGTAGGCGACCCGGAGGTCCTCGACCTCGAGCAGTGCGGTCACTGGGCTTCTCCCTTGGTGGTGCCGGCGGTGCTGTCCTCTGCCGGTTCGCCTTCGAAGGGTTCGCCGAGGTAGGCGGCGACGACGCGTTCGTCGGCCTGGACGACCTCGGAGGTGCCCTCGACGAGCTTCTCGCCCTGGACGAGGACGGCGACGCGGTCGCAGAGGTTGAAGATGAAGCGCATGTCGTGCTCGATGACGAGGACGGCGATGCCCATGTCGCGGATGGCGAAGACGAGTTCTTCGGTGGCCCGGGTCTCCTGGGGGTTCATGCCGGCTGTCGGCTCGTCCAGGAGGAGCAGTCCGGGTTCGCTCGCCAGGGCTCGTGCGATCTCCAGCTTGCGCTGCTCGCCGTAGGGGAGGTTGCGGGCGAGGTGGTCGCGTTTGTGGGCGAGGCCGATGAACTCCAGGAGTTCCATGGCGCGTTCTTCGCTCGCCTTTTCGGCCCTCTTGAAGCCGGGGCCGCGCAGCAGGGCGGACCAGAGGCCTTCCTTGGTGCGGGTGTGGCGGCCGACGAGGACGTTCTCGAGGACCGTCATGTTGGCGAACAGGCGGATGTTCTGGAAGGTGCGGGCGATGCCGGCCTTGGTCACCAGGTGGGGCTTGGGGGGCAGGACGGTGCCCTTGTAGGAGACGGTGCCCTCGGTGGGGACGTACAGGCCGGTGAGGCAGTTGAAGAACGTTGTCTTGCCGGCGCCGTTGGGGCCGATGAGGCCGACGATCTCGCCGCTGTTGACCGTGAAGTCGACGGAGCGGACGGCGGTGAGGCCGCCGAAGCGCATGGTGACGTCGCGGGCTTCGAGTACGACGTCGCGGGCTTCGAGTACGGGTGTCGTCATGGTTCTTACGCCCCTGCCTTGGTGACGGCCGGTTCGTCGGTCAGCGTCTCGGTCTCTGGTACGTCGAGTTGGCCGGTCTCGTGGAATTCGAGTTGGCGGCGTCGGTTGGCGATGATTCCTTCGGGGCGGAAGCGCATCAGGAGGATGAGCGCGATGCCGAAGGCGAGGAGCGACTTGTCCTGGAGGAAGTCGAGTTTTTCGGGGAGCAGGTAGAGCAGGGCGGCGCCGAGGAGCGGGCCGGCGACGGTGCCCATGCCGCCGAGGACGACGGCGGCGAGGAGGAATGCCGAGTTGGGCGGGGTGGAGCCGGCGAACTGGTAGGGGTTGGGGACCACGCTGTAGGTGACGTGGGCGCTGACGGTGCCGGCGAGGCCGGCGAGGGAGGCGCCGAGGGCGAAGGCGATGAGTTTGACGCGGAAGCCGTTGATGCCCATGGCGGTGGCGGCGGTCTCGTCCTCGCGGATGGCGATCCAGGAGCGGCCGATGCGGGAGTCGGCGGCGCGGGTGTAGACGAGGACCACGATGGCCATGATCAGGACCATGAGGAGGTAGTAGTTGGCGAAGCGGCCGAGGGTGATGCCGCCGATGTCGTGGGCTTCTCCGAACTTGAAGCCGAGGAGGTTCAGGTCGGGGATGGCGGGGATGCCGTTGGGGCCGTTGGTGAGGTCGGGGCCGGAGTCGCCGTCCATGTTGTTGACGGCGATGCGGAAGATCTCTCCGAAGCCGAGGGTGACGATGGCGAGGTAGTCGCCGCGCAGTCGCAGGGTGGGGGCGCCGATGAGGACGCCGAAGACGAGGGATGCGGCGGCGCCGGTGAGGGCGGCGGCCCAGAAGGGGAACTGGACGCCGGAGAACTTGGAGAACTCGGAGCCGGAGACGAGGGCGGCGGTGTAGGCGCCGACGCCGAGGAAGGCGACGTATCCGAGGTCGAGGAGGCCGGCGAGGCCGACGACGATGTTCAGGCCGAGGGCGACGGTGCCGAAGATGAGGATGTTGACGCCGATGTTGGCGTAGTGGTCGTCGCTCTGGGTGAAGGGGAAGGCGATGGCCGCGAGGAAGCCCATGGCGAGAGTGAAGCTGCGGTTGGCGGCGACCATGTGGGAGAACCGGTCGAGGAGGCCGGCGGTGTGCAGTGCCCAGACGGTGAAGACGACGACGATGAGGTAGCCGATGAACAGTTCGCCGTATTCGGTGTCGATGCCGTAGGTGAAGACGCCGAGGCCGATGGCGGTGACGGCGGTGATGACGGCGCGCTGTATCCAGCCGTTGACGGGCTGGGGGGCGTGGATCCTGTCGGGTTTGGCGGTGTAGGCCTTGAAGGTCTCCTTGCCGCTGTCGTGCTTGTGCTCGGGCAGGGCGAGGGCGCCGAGGAGGGGCAGCAGGGAGGCCGCGGCGGCGATCCAGCCGCCGGGTTCGAGGTTGGCGAGGCCGCCGAGTTCGGTGCTGATGGAGATGATCGTGTACCAGGTGACGCCGAAGGCGCCGGCGGCGAGGAGCACGAGGGGGGCGTTGTTGCGGGCGGGGACGAGCCAGCGCAGGCCGCGGACACCGTAGACGGCGAGGGAGAAGAGGGCGACGAGGGCGCCGGCGGTGAGGGTGAGCCACTGCAGGCCGCCGGGGTAGCCGGTGACGGTGAGGTCGCCCGGGAAGTCGGAGGTCCAGGTCCAGGCCAGGAAGGTGGACGCGGCGGTGGCGATGCCGCCGGTGAGCAGCAGTGCGCGGGCGGCTGCGAGGGGCAGTGGGAGGAGTCCGCGGGGTTCGGGTGCGGGTATCGCGTCCGCGGGCGGGGTGGCGGGGGTTTTGGTCGTCTCGGTCATGTGATCACGCCCTGTCCGCGACGCGCTCGCCGAGCAGGCCCTGTGGCCTGAAGAGGAGCACGAGGATGAGGAGAACGAAGGCCCAGACGTTGGCCCAGCTCTGGCCGCCGAGCTGCTGCATGCCGGGGATGTCGTTGATGTAGGCGGAGGCGAGGGTTTCGGCGATGCCGAGGACGACGCCGCCGAGCATGGCGCCGTAGATGTTGCCGATGCCGCCGAGGACGGCGGCGGTGAAGGCCTTCAGGCCCATGAGGAAGCCCATGCGGTAGTCGATGCTGCCGTATTTGAGGCCGAAGGAGAGGGCGGCGACGGCGGCGAAGAATCCGCCGATGGCGAAGGCGATCACGATGATGCGGTTGGTGTCGATGCCCATGAGCTGTGCGGTGTCGGGGTCCTGGGCGGTGGCCTGCATGGCGCGGCCGGTGCGGCTCTTGCGGACGAACCAGGCGAGGGCGGACATGCAGATGACGGCGGCGGCGATGAGGAAGATGTCGGCGTCCTTGATGGTGATGGAGCCGATGTCGTGGGTGGCGTCGAGGCCGGGGAAGGAGCGGGCCTTGTCGGCGTCGGGGTAGAAGTTGCGGACGACCTCCTGCAGGGCGAGGGAGAGGCCGATGGCGGTGATGAGGGGTGCCAGGCGTGGTGCTCCGCGCAGTGGCCGGTAGGCGAACCGTTCCGCTCCGACCGCGATGAGGACGGCGACGATGGCTCCGCCGATCAGCATCAGGGGGATGGCGGCGGCCATGGGGGTGCCGTCGGGCAGGATGTAGAGGTAGACCGTGAGGGCGCCGAAGGCCCCGGTCATGAAGATCTCGCCGTGCGCGAAGTTGATGAGCTGGACGATGCCGTACACCATCGTGTAGCCGATGGCGATCAGCCCGTACATCGAGCCGAGGAGCAGCCCGTTGGCCAGCTGCTGCGGCAGGGTGTTCACCGCGTGGCCTCCATGTCGCTGGTGGTCTTGTGCACAGATTCAGTTGCTCTGTGTGCACTGGTCGTGTGCCGGGGTGGGGGTGTGGAAACGGGCCGCGCGGTCGGGGTCCTCCTTCCGCGCGGCCCGTGGTGCGGTCTTGCCGGGAGTGGGGTCAGCCGAGGTTCGCGGTGCCCGAGTGCACTGCCTTCCACTCGCCGTTCTCGACCTGGTAGACCGTGAGCTGCTTGTTGCCGGTGTCGCCGTACTGGTCGAAGGAGACCTTGCCGGTGATGCCCTGGAAGTCCGACTTCTGGACCTCTTCGACGACCTTGGAGCGCAGGTCGTTGATGTCGCTGGGCAGCTTGCCGCCGTTGGCGTCCTTGACGGCCTTCACGGCCTTGATGATGGCGGTGGCGGCGTCGTAGGAGTAGCCGCCGTAGGCGCCGTAGTCGCCCTTGTAGCCCTTGGCCTTGTAGGTCTCGACGAACTGCTTGGCGGCGGGCAGGGTGTCGACGGGGACGCCGACGGAGGTGACGAGGTCGCCCGCGGCTGCCTTGCCGGCGACGTCGATGTAGGTGGTGGCGAACATGCCGTCGCCGCCGAACAGCGGGATCTTGACGCCGGCGTCCTTGAGCTGCTTGGTGATCAGCGCGGACTCGTCGTACTGGCCGCCGTAGTAGAGCAGGTCGGCGCCGGAGTTCTTGATCTTGGTGACGAGGGAGCCGAAGTCCTTGTCGCCGGTGTTGACGTGGTCGGTCTGGACGACCTTGCCGCCGAGCTTCTTGAACTGCTCGCCGAAGATCTTGGCCAGGCCGGCGCCGTAGGTCTGCTTGTCGTCGACGACGAACGCCTTCTTCTTCTTGAGGTTGTTGGCGGCGTAGTCGGCGGCGAAGCTGCCCTGCAGCTCGTCGGTGGTGGCGGTGCGGAAGTACGTCTTGTAGGGCCGCTTCTTGTCCGTCTGCCAGTTCTTGCCCTGGGTCAGCTCGGGGTTGGTGTTCGAGGGGGAGATCTCGACCATGTCGGCGGAGGCGAACACCTGCTGCATCGACTGGGCGACGCCGGAGTTCAGGGGGCCGACGGTGCCGACGACGGTCTTGTCGCCGACGAGCTTGGTGGCGTTCTGCTGGCCGTTGGCGGGCTGGGCCTTGTCGTCCAGTGCCTCGACCTTGAACTTCACGCCGGGGACCCAGTTGTTCTTGTTGGCGTCGTCGACGGCGACCTGCACGCCGTACTGGATGCCCAGGCCGGTGGTGGAGTTCTCGCCGGAGAGGGGGGCGTCGACGCCGATCGTGAAGGTGGTGGAGGAACCGCTGTTCTTCTTGTCACCGCTGTCGTCTCGGGAGCCGCAGGCGGTGAGTGTCAGAGCTCCGGTCGCAAGAACGGAGGTAAGTATCACCAAGGAACGCTGTCGCACAATCAGTCCTTTCCGCAGGCGGGCCCGCCCCGGTGGGGGCGGTGGTGCCGCGCTGGTACCGAACTCCCGATGGAGCGGTGACTGGCCGTGACTCTAAGCCCGGTCTGTGGGCAGGGGCATCGCCGTGCGCTGGCTTGTGACTTTCTTGTTATGCCGGGGTGCGGGGCGGGCCGGGAGGAAATGCCGTCTCGGCCGTTTTGGCGGATTTTCCCTTCGGTCCGCATTGTGAGAACCCGCACTTCCGGTTGGCCGTGGGCGGGGTCGTGCGGTTGTCGTGTCCCGGCTGGGGTGAAGGGGCTCGGAATGACCGCGGGAGTATGCGCCGTCGAAGATGAATGCGTGCTGTTGTATTGCGCGCGTGTTACGGAGCGTTACGTCGGGAAAGGGAAGATCCGCATTCTGGCGGGGGGTGTCGGTTCCGCCGGGGGTGTGTGCGGTGCGGTCCGCGGCGGGCTGTGCGGCTTCGTGGGGGCGGGCGTGCGGGGCCTGTGTGCGGGTTCGGGGGTGCGCCTGGCGCCCACGGCGGGGGACGTGCCCACGGCGGGGGACGGGGTCCGCCGTGGGCGGGTGCGGGGTCAGCCTTCCGTGTCGCGCAGCAGGCAGGTCAGGCGGGCGGTGCACACGCGGCGGTCTGCCTCGTCGCTGATGACGATCTCGTACGTCGCCGTGGAGCGGCCCCGGTGTACGGGGGTGGCGACGCCGGTGACCAGGCCGGAGCGGACTCCCCGGTGGTGGGTGCAGTTGAGGTCGACGCCGACGGCGATCTTGGTGCTGCCGCCGTGGAGCATCGATCCGACGGAGCCCAGGGTCTCGGCCAGGACCGCGGACGCGCCGCCGTGCAGCAGGCCGTAGGGCTGGGTGTTGCCTTCCACGGGCATGGTGCCGACGACGCGGTCCGCGGAGGCTTCCAGGATCTGGACGCCCATCCGGTTGCCGAGGTGGCCCGCGGAGAACAGTGCCTGCAGGTCGACACCGAGGGCGGCGTACTCGTCGACGACCTCTTGCGGGAATTTCACGTGCTGCTGCTCGCCCATGGCGCCGGGCTCCGTTCGTCTTGATCGGCTGTCTGCGGCTGAGCAAACGCTCAGTCGGCCGCCGATTGTTCCAGACGCACGATGACGGACTTGCTGGCCGGGGTGTTGCTGACGTCGGCGGTGGCGTCGAGGGGGACCAGGACGTTGGTCTCCGGGTAGTAGGCGGCGGCGCAGCCGCGGGCGGTGGGGTAGTGCACGACCTGGAAGCCGGGGGCCCGTCGTTCGACGCCGTCCTGCCATTCGCCGACCAGGTCGACGTGGTCGCCGTCGGCGAGGTTCAGGCGGCGGGCGTCGTCGGGGTTGACGAGGACGACGCGGCGGCCACCCCTGATGCCGCGGTAGCGGTCGTCGAGGCCGTAGATCGTGGTGTTGTACTGGTCGTGCGAGCGGAGGGTCTGCAGCAGCAGGCGGCCTTCGGGGATGCGGGGGTATTCGACGGGGGCCGCGGTGAAGTTGGCCTTGCCGGTGGCCGTGGGGAAGCGGCGTTCGTCGCGCGGGGCGTGCGGGAGCGCGAAGCCGCCGGGGCGGGCCACGCGCGCGTTGAAGTCCTCGAAGCCGGGGATCACGCGCGCGATGCGGTCGCGGACGGCGGCGTAGTC
Organism: Streptomyces sp. H51; assembly: GCF_035656535.1. Lineage (NCBI taxonomy): Bacteria > Bacillati > Actinomycetota > Actinomycetes > Kitasatosporales > Streptomycetaceae > Streptomyces > Streptomyces sp. H51. The sequence goes on along the minus strand of NZ_JAYMHD010000015.1, from coordinate 69,949 downwards.
CTTCTCGAAGTCCTCCCAGGGGACGACGGTGCTGTCGCCGAGCACGCGGCGGGCCAGGCGGCAGACGATGGCGGGTTCCGACAGCAGGTGCTCGCTCGCGGGCTCCAGGCGGCCGCGGGAGGCGTGCACCATGCCCATGGAGTCCTCGACGGTGACGAACTGTTCGCCGGCGGCCTGCACGTCGCGCTCGGTGCGGCCGAGGGTGGGCAGGATGAGGGCGCGGGCGCCCGTGACGGCGTGCGAGCGGTTGAGCTTGGTGGAGACGTGCACGGTGAGGCGGGCGCGGCGCATCGCCGCCTCGGTGACCTCGGTGTCGGGGGAGGCGGCCACGAAGTTGCCGCCCATGGCGAAGAAGACCTTCGCCTCGCCGTCGCGCAGGGCGCGGATGGCGCGGACGACGTCGTAGCCGTGCTCGCGCGGGGGCGTGAAGCCGAACTCGCGTTCCAGGGCGTCCAGGAAGGCGGGGGCGGGGCGTTCGAAGATGCCCATGGTGCGGTCGCCCTGCACGTTGGAGTGGCCGCGGACCGGGCACACGCCCGCGCCGGGGCGGCCGATGTCGCCGCGCAGCAGGAGGAAGTTGACGATCTCGCGGATGGTCGGCACGGAGTGCTTGTGCTGGGTGAGGCCCATGGCCCAGCAGACGATGGTGCGCCGGGAGGCCAGCACCATGCCGAGGGCCCGGTCGATCTCCTCGCGGGTCAGGCCGGTGGCGGTGAGCGTCTCGTCCCAGTCGGCGGCGCGGGCCGCCTCGGCGAACTCCTCGTAGCCGTGGGTGTGTTCGCGGACGAAGGCCTCGTCCACGGCGCCGTCGGTGTCGAGGATCAGCTTGTTCAGGAGGCGGAAGAGGGCCTGGTCGCCGCCGATGCGGATCTGCAGGAACAGGTCGGTGAGGGCGGCGCCCTTGAGGATGCCCTGCGGGGTCTGCGGGTTCTTGAAGCGCTCCAGGCCGGCCTCGGGCAGCGGATTGACGCTGATGATCTTCGCGCCGGCCGCCTTGGCCTTCTCCAGCGCGGAGAGCATGCGGGGGTGGTTGGTGCCCGGGTTCTGGCCGGCGACGATGATCAGGTCGGCCTGGTGGAGGTCCTCCAGCAGGACGCTGCCCTTGCCGACGCCGATGGTCTCCGACAGTGCCGAGCCGGAGGACTCGTGGCACATGTTGGAGCAGTCGGGCAGGTTGTTGGTGCCCAGTTCGCGGGCGAACAGCTGGTAGAGGAAGGCCGCCTCGTTGCTGGTGCGGCCGGAGGTGTAGAAGACGGCCTGGTCGGGGGAGGAGAGGGCGGCGATCTCCTCGGCGACGATGCCGAAGGCGCGCTCCCAGGTGACCGGCTCGTAGTGGTCGCCGCCCTCGGGCAGGTACATGGGGTGGGTCAGGCGTCCCTGCTGGCCCAGCCAGTAGCCGCTGCGGCCGGCGAGGTCGGCGACGGAGTGCGCGGCGAAGAACTCGGGGGTGACACGGCGCAGGGTGGCCTCCTCGGCCACCGCCTTGGCGCCGTTCTCGCAGAACTCCGCCGTGTGCCGGTGGTCCCCCTCGGGCCAGGCGCAGCCCGGGCAGTCGAAGCCGTTCTTCTGGTTGACCCGCAGCAGCGTCAGCGCGGTCCGTCGCACGCCCATCTGCCGCTGGGCGACGCGCAGGGTGTGGCCGACGGCCGCGAGTCCCGCCGCCGCGTGCTGCGGTTCGCCGACCTGCGGCGCGTCCTGGACCGGATCACCCTCGGGCGGCTTGGTGGCCATCGCACGCTCTCCTTCGCGGTGTGGGATACGCCGTCGATGGTCCCACGCCAAGCCGGCCGGGAGCGGTGCCGGGCGGCGGGAGCGATTGCGCCGGATCACGGGTGGCGGCCGACTGTCAGTGCGGCGTGGCAGGATCGGGGGCGTGGCAGAGACAGCTTCGAAGAAGACCGAGAAGACCCCCGGCGGCAAGCGGCCCCGCCTGATGCTCATGGACGGGCACTCGCTGGCCTACCGCGCGTTCTTCGCGCTGCCCGCGGAGAACTTCACGACCGCGACGGGCCAGCCGACGAACGCGATCTACGGCTTCGCGTCGATGCTGGCCAACACCCTGCGTGACGAGGAGCCCACGCACTTCGCGGTGGCCTTCGACGTCTCCCGCAAGACCTGGCGCTCCGAGGAGTTCACGGAGTACAAGGCGAACCGCTCCAAGACGCCGGACGAGTTCAAGGGCCAGGTCGAGCTGATCGGCGAGCTGCTGGACGCGATGCAGGTCTCCCGCTTCGCCGTCGAGGGGTTCGAGGCGGACGACGTCATCGCCACCCTGGCCACGCAGGCCGAGGCGGAGGGGTTCGAGGTGCTGATCGTCACCGGCGACCGCGACTCCTTCCAGCTGGTCTCCGACCACACGACGGTGCTGTACCCGACGAAGGGCGTCTCGGAGCTGACCCGGTTCACCCCTGAGAAGGTCCTGGAGAAGTACGGGCTGACGCCCGCGCAGTACCCGGACTTCGCGGCGCTGCGCGGCGACCCGTCGGACAACCTGCCGGGCATTCCCGGGGTCGGCGAGAAGACGGCCGCGAAGTGGATCAACCAGTTCGGGTCGTTCGCGCAGCTGGTGGAGCGCGTCGACGAGGTCAAGGGCAAGGCCGGGCAGAACCTGCGCGACCACCTGGAGGCGGTCAAGCTGAACCGCCGGCTGACCGAGCTGGAGCGGGGGGTGGAGCTGCCGAAGGCGGTCGCCGAGCTGGAGCGGGCCGCTTACGACCGCAAGGCCGTCGCGATGGTCCTGGACACCCTGGAGATCCGTAACCCGTCGTTGCGGGAGCGGCTGTTCGCGGTGGATCCGGGCGCCGAGGAGGCGGAGACCACGCCGGTCGCGGCGGCCGGCGTGGAGCTGGACGGCACGGTCCTCGGCACCGGCGAGCTCGCCGGCTGGCTCGCCGGGCACGGCACGGACGCCCTGGGTGTCGCGACCGTGGACACCTGGGCGCTGGGCACCGGCTCGGTCGCCGAGGTGGCGCTCGCCGCGGCCGGGGGAGCGGCCGCCTGGTTCGACCCGGCCGAGCTGGACGAGGCCGACGAGCGGGCCTTCGCGGCGTGGCTGGCGGACGCGGACCGGCCCAAGGTCCTGCACAACGCCAAGGGCGCGATGCGGGTCTTCGCCGAGCACGGCTGGAGCGTCGACGGTGTCACCATGGACACCGCGCTCGCCGCCTACCTGGTCAAGCCGGGCCGCCGCTCCTTCGACCTGGACGCGCTGTCCCTGGAGTACCTGGGACGCGAGCTGGCCCCGGCCGCCGCGGCCGACGGCCAGCTGGCCTTCGGCGCGGACGACGACGCCGAGCGCGAGGCGCTGATGGTCCAGGCCCGCGCGGTCCTCGACCTGGGCACGGCGTTCGAGGAGAAGCTGCGGGAGGTCGGCGCGGCCGACCTGCTGCGCGACATGGAGCTGCCCACTTCCGCCCTGCTCGCCCGCATGGAGCGGCACGGCATCGCGGCCGACCGGGCCCACCTGGAGGCCATGGAGCAGATGTTCGCGGGCGCCGTGCAGCAGGCGGTGAAGGAGGCCCACGCGGCCGCCGGGCACGAGTTCAACCTGGGTTCGCCCAAGCAGTTGCAGGAGGTCCTCTTCGGCGAGCTGGGCCTGCCGAAGACGAAGAAGACGAAGACCGGCTACACCACGGACGCCGACGCCCTGGCCTGGCTCGCCGGTCAGACGGAGAACGAGCTGCCGGTGATCATGCTCCGGCACCGCGAGCAGGCGAAGCTGCGCGTCACCGTCGAGGGCCTGATCAAGACGATCGCGACGGACGGCCGTATCCACACCACGTTCAACCAGACCGTCGCGGCGACCGGGCGGCTGTCCTCCACGGACCCGAATCTGCAGAACATCCCCGTCCGCACGGACGAGGGCCGGGCCATCCGCCGCGGCTTCGTCGTCGGCGAGGGCTTCGAGTCCCTGATGACCGCCGACTACAGCCAGATCGAACTGCGCGTGATGGCCCACCTCTCCGAGGACGAGGGCCTGACCGAGGCGTTCACCTCGGGGGAGGACCTGCACACCACCGCGGCCGCGCGGGTCTTCGCGGTCGAACCCGCAGCGGTCGACGCGGAGATGCGCCGCAAGATCAAGGCGATGTCCTACGGCCTGGCGTACGGCCTGTCGGCCTTCGGCCTCTCCCAGCAGCTGAACATCGAGGCGGCGGAGGCGCGCGCCCTGATGGACGCGTATTTCGAGCGTTTCGGTGGTGTACGGGACTATCTGCACCGGGTCGTCGACGAGGCCAGGGCGACGGGATACACGGCAACGCTCTTCGGCCGCCGCCGCTACCTGCCCGACCTCAACAGCGACAACCGCCAGCGCCGCGAGGCCGCCGAGCGCATGGCCCTCAACGCGCCGATCCAGGGCACGGCGGCCGACATCGTCAAGATCGCCATGCTGAACGTGGACCGTGCGCTGCGTGAGGCCGGCCTGCGGTCCCGCATGCTCCTCCAGGTGCACGACGAAGTCGTACTGGAGATCGCCCCCGGCGAGCGCACGGCCACGGAGGAGATCGTCCGCCGCGAGATGGCGGACGCCGTCCACCTCAGGGTCCCCCTGGGGGTCTCGGTCGGCGTGGGCCCGGACTGGGAGTCGGCGGCGCACTGAGCGCTCCGCCGCGCCGCTGGAGGTGCCGGGCCATGCCGTCGGCCGCCTGCCGCACCGCCGTGGCCGGCCGCGCGGTTCCCCGCGCCCCTTCGGGGCGCTGCCGGCAGGGTGCCGGGGCGGGGTGGGAGCGTCACTCACCTGGACCCCGTCGGCACGCCCCCGTTCCCGCCTCCCGCCAGGATGCGGGCATGGGTATACGCATGCTCAAGCGTCGGCCCGGGCCGACGCGGGCGGGCGCCGGAGCGGTGCCCGCCCGGCCCGCCGCGGCGGTGCCGGTCTTCGCGGCCGGCGCCAGCACCGCCCGTGTCCCGGCCGGCCCGGCCCTCGTCCTGCGGCGCGGGAGGACCGGCCTGGCGCGGGCCCTGCGCGGACTCACCCGCCCCGAGGAGCCGCCCGCCTGGCGCCTGTGGGCGGGGCTGGGCCGCAGCTGCCTCACCGGGCTGCTGACCCGCCGTTCCCGCGGCGCCCACACCGTCACCGTGTTCGTCGTTCCGGCGGGCGGGCTCACCGGGCGGCCGGGCGACCCCCCTGCGCGGTGACCCGCTGCGGCTCCGCGCCGGCCGGTGCCGGGGGCGGGGCCGGGCGCCAGATCCGTACGCCCACCGCGTACAGCAGCAGGCCCGGCACCAGTCCGGCGCCCGCGCCGAAGCACACCGTCGGGATCAGCTCCCACGGCTTGGCGGTCGCTCCCCAGTACTCCCACCACCTTGCCGCCCGCTGCACCGCCCCCGCCGCGGCGCACCCGCCGATCACGGCCCCCGCCCACCACCGGTCGGGGACCGACAGCACCGCCACCCCGGCCGGCCGGGGCGGCGCGGGCGCCCGGCGCAGCGCCCGCGCCAGGAACACGACGACCACCACCGCGGCGGCCGCCGAACTGCCGTACTGCAGGTACCAGTAGCCGGGCGCGCCGGCCAGGTCCCGGCCGAGCACCGGCAGCAGCCGCACGCCCCACCGGTCGTGGTGCGTGAACGCGTCCCACACCACGTGCGTCAGCGCGCCGAGCGTGGCGGAGACGTACCACCGGGCCATCTGGCGCGGGCTCACGCGCGCGCGTGGCGCCCCGCACCGCAGCAGCGCCGCCGGCCGCGGCTGCCGGGCCCGCGGCCCCAGCGCCACCAGCGGCTCGCGCACCAGCAGCCACAGCGCGACCAGCGCCCAGGAGACGAGCAGGTCGACCGAGAAGACGCCGGGGAGGGAATGCGTGACCTGTCCGAACTCCATCGCCCCGGACACCGCGCTCGCCGCGTAGTACGGCATGTCGGGTGCGAAGGAACCCGCCACGAGCAGGGCCGGAACGAGCCGTCCCCGGCCGGTTCCGTCGGTGCGCACGGCGGGCAGCACGGCCGCCGCGTGGCTGAGGGTGAACGGCAACGGAACTCCTTGCGACAGTGCACGGTCCGAGCGGTCGGCCGGGTGACCGCTCGTGTCAAGTATGGGCGGACGGCCGCCGGACAACGGAACATGGCCAACTGGTGAAAGGCGGGTGCGAACGGGTGCCGGTGCAAAGCAAGTTGTCGTAGGGTCGCCTGGGCCCCCGGGCCGGGCGAGCGTCGAACCGGAACACCGGACGGCACGAGGAGGGCAACCTCCACGGCGGCTCGATCGTCACAGCAGACGAACACAGCATCACAGGGCAGCATCACAGGGCAGTCGGACGCACGGCAGACGGAGACGGGCGCTCGGGCGTCCACAGGAGGGGTTCACTCTATGGCGGCGCAATTCGGCAGGAGGCTGTACAAGGGAGCGGCGACCACCGCCGCGGCCGCGCTCGCGGTCGCGGCCCTGTCCGCGTCCCAGGCTCCAGGGGTCACGGTCGACGGCCACGGCAGAACGACCGCGGCCGACGCCCAGCCCTCGCCGGAGGCGACGACTTCCGGCGACGGCGGTGCGACCGGCAACTCGCCGTACTACACGGACCTTCCGCCGCTGAACAGCCCGAGCCCCGCGCCCACCGCCGGAACGCCGGTGGCGCAGGGCAGCGCCGAGGCCGGCATTCCCGCGACCGTCCTCGACGCCTACAAGAAGGCCGAGGCGTCCCTGCGGGCGGCCAAGCCCGGCTGCAACCTGCCCTGGCAACTCCTCGCCGCCATCGGCAAGGTCGAGTCGGGCCAGGCCCGCGGCGGCCGCGTCGACGCGAACGGCACCACGCTGAGCCCGATCCTCGGCCCGCAGCTCGACGGCAACGGCTTCGCGCTGATCCAGGACACCGACAACGGCCTGTACGACGGCAACAGCTCCTACGACCAGGCCGTCGGCCCCATGCAGTTCATCCCCTCCACCTGGGCGTGGGCGGGCCGCGACGGCAACGGTGACGGGGTGAAGGACCCCAACAACGTCTACGACGCCGCCCTGGCCGCCGGCCACTACCTGTGCCGCAACGGCTGGGACCTGTCGCTCCAGTCCGATCTGCACAGCGCGATCCTCAGCTACAACCACTCGCAGGACTACCTGAACATGGTCCTGTCGTGGCTGGAGTACTACCGCAAGGGCACCCACGAGATCCCGGACGGCACCGGCACCGTTCCCTCCGGTCGCAGCGACGGCCACGCCGGCCCCTCGACGACGCCGCCCTCGACGCCGCCGGGCACCGGCTCCCCGAGCCCCACGCCGCCGAAGTCGGACGAGCCGAGCACGCCGCCCTCCCAGTCCCCCACTCCCACCGACACGGTGGACCACCTGGCGGACGCGGGCACCGCCAAGCTCACCGCGATGGCCGGCGACACGTTCGCCAAGAAGATCAGCACCAAGGCCGAGACCAAGGCCGGCAAGGCCGTCGGCAAGGTGCGCGTCCGCTTCACGATCACGGGCGACACCGACGCCACCTTCACCGGCGGCGAGCGCGTCGCCACGGTGTCCACCGACAAGACGGGCGTGGCCGTCGCCCCCGCGCTGCACGCGGGCGAGCAGACGGGCGGCTTCACCGTCCGCGCGACCGTCGTCGGCCGCTCGGTCCCCGGCCTCGACTACACGGCCACCGTCACCGAGCGCGCCGCGGACACCCTCGCCCGCACCAGCGACACCGCGCTGACCTGCACGCCGGGCGGCGAGTTCGCCGACCAGGTCGAGGTGAAGGCCACCTGGAAGGGCGCCGTCGCGGACCGGGTCGCGGCCACCGCCATCCTGATCAAGTCGGCGGACGACGCGACCGTGAACGACAAGGGCCCCTACTTCAAGGACGCCGCGGGCAAGACCGTACGCACCCTGACGGGTCTGCGGACGGACGCGAACGGCCTGCTGAAGCTGCCGAAGCTGTACGCGGACGACACCACCGGCACCTTCCTGCTGCGCGTCACCACCGAGGGCGGCGCGACCCTGACCGTCGAACTGACGGTCGCGGCGGCGACGTCTCCCTCGCCCAGCACGTCTCCCTCGCCCAGCACGTCCCCCTCGCCCAGCACGTCGGCCGACCCGACCGCTTCGGCGAGCCCCAGCGCCTAGTCACTCGGCGACGGCGGCGTCCCTCTCGCGCAGGGGGGCGCCGCCGTCGTGCGTGCGCCCCTCTCGTGCGGGGGGAACGCCGCCGTCGTGCGTGCGACGTGTTCTCATCTCGCCCGAGCGTTGCTACGGTGCCGGACCTGACGATGTGTCAGTCCGCGTCCGCCGGGAGGCCCGCATGCGCGCCCTGATCGCCGCCGCGACCGGTCTCGCCGTCGCGCTCGCCCTGGTCCTCACGCTCACCGCCCTGGGCACCCCGACGGGAAAGACCTCCCCGAAGCCGCTGCTGACGACGGTGCCCGCACACCCGTAACCGCCCGCGAGGGAGGCCGAGATGCGCCGCAAGGCCAGTCTGATCCTGCTCGCCTTCGCCGTGTTCTTCGCGGCGCTGTCCCCGCTGCTGCGCTGGTACGCCTTCCCGCGCCTGGCCGAGGTCCCGGCGAACACGTACCAGGACATGGTCCTGGAGGCGAAGGACGCCACCCTCCTCGACTACGGCACCATGAAGGCCCGCAAGGTCTCCAAGGTGACCATCGTGCAGACCCTCAAGGGCGACGTGCAGGCGGCCGGGAGGATCGGGCGGACGGCGGGCCGGGACGTCGTCGTCTGGGACGGCCTGTCCTACGTGCAGGGACCCGACGGCAAGATGGTCTCCAAGGTCCCCGAGCGCTACATCTTCGACGCCCACACCCAGGAACCCGTCCACGCCACCGGCGAGTCGGTCGACGGCGACCCGGTGAGACGGCAGGGCATCGAGTTCAAGTGGCCGTTCCTGACCCAGAAGCGGGACTACCGGTACTTCGACGCGCAGGCCCGCGTCACCGCGCCCATCCACTACGAGGGCACGCGGGACTTCCGCGGCGTGCGGGTGTACTACTTCGAGCAGACCGTCCCCTGGACGCAGGTCCCGTTCCCCAGGACCATGCCCGTCGCGGGCATCACCCCCGAGTCGGTCGCGAGGACCGGCACCACCCGCTGGTACACCACCGTGCGCAGATTCTGGGTCGAGCCCGTCACCGGCGCCCCCGTCTACGGCGAGGAGATCCACCGGGAGGAACTGCGCGGCGGCACCCTGCTCGGCGGCCGCGAGAAGGTCACCGCGTTCGCCGGCCACGTGAAGATGCGCGAGGACTACATCGAGCACACCGTCGCCATGGTCAAGTCCAACCGCACCCTCGTCCTGCTCATGACGTCCTACCTGCCGTGGGGCTTCCTGGCCCTCGGCACGCTGCTGCTGGCGCTGTCCCTGTCGCTGGAGGCGCGCGGCCGCCGCCCGGCAGGCCCGGAACCGGCCGGCTCCTCGACGCCGCAGCCGGTCACCGCCTGAGCCGCCCCGGTCACCGCCTGAGCCGCCCCGGTCCCGTCTGAGCCGCGCGCCGGTCGCGCCTGAGCCCGCGCCGGTCACCGTCTGAGCCGCCCCGGTCACCGCTGGAGCCGCGCCCCGGTCCCGTCTGAGCCCGCGCCGGTCACCGTCTGAGCCGCGCCCCGGTCGCGCCTGAGCCCGCGCCGGTCACCGTCTGAGCCGCGCCCTGGTCGCGCCTGAGCCCGCGCCGGTCACCGTCTGAGCCGCGCCCCGGTCGCGCCTGAGCCCGCGCCGGTCACCGCTTGAGCCGCCCCGGTCACCGCTGGAGCCGCGCCCCGGTCGCGCCTGAGCCCGCGCCGGTCACCGTCTGAGCCGCGCCCCGGTCCCGTCTGAGCCGCGCCCCGGTCGCGCCTGAGCCCGCGCCTGTCACCGTCTGAGCCGCGCGCCGGCGTGCCGGGTCGGTTCGGCGGTGGCCGGGTCCTCGGGCCAGGGGTGCTTGGGGTAGCGGCCGCGCAACTCGGCCCGCACGGCCCGGTAACCGTCCTTCCAGAAGGAGGCGAGGTCGGCGGTGACGGCCGCCGGCCGGCCGGCCGGGGAGAGCAGGTGCACCAGCAGCGGCACGCCGGCGACGGCGGGCGACTCGTGCAGCCCGAACATCTCCTGCAGTTTCACGGCGAGCACGGGCCGCTCCGGATCCCCGTAGTCGATCCGGATCCTGGACCCGCTCGGCACGGTGATCCGCTCCGGGGCCAGCTCGTCGAGGCGTGCGGCCTGCCCGGACGCCCACGGCAGCAGCCGGCTGAGTGCCCCGCCCGCGTCGATCCGGGCGAGGTCGGCCCGCCGCCGGGCCCGGCTCAGCTCGGGCTCCAGCCACTCGTCCACCCGCGCGTGCAGCGCGTCGTCGCCGACGTCGGGCCACGGCTCACCGAGGTGCAGGCGCAGGAAGGCCAGCCGCTGCCGCCGGACGGCCGCCTCGGGCGTCCACCGCAGCAGCCCGAACCCCTCCCGCCGCACCCCGTCCAGCAGCGCCTCGCGCACCAGGGCGGGGCCGGGGTCGCGCAGCGGCCGTACGGCGAGTTCGACGGCGCCCAGCCGTTCCACCCGCCGCGCGACGACGTCCCCGTCCGCCCAGTGGACCTCGTCGCGTTCCCGGAGCAGAGCTCCGGCCGCGAGCCGGGCCGCCTCCTCGTCCACGACCGCCCCGAGCCGTACCCGCGCGTGCCTGCTGCCGACCGGCCGGTCGGCGACGGCGACCGCGATCCAGGGGGCACCGCGCAGCCCGCTGCCCTCGCCGGTCTCGGCCCGGGTGCCGGAGACCATCAGGTACGAGCCGCCGTCGGCCTTGGCCAGCCGCTCCGGGAAGGCGAGCGCTGCGACCCGGCCGGCGAGCGCGTCGTCGCTGCCGACCGCGGAGCCGTCGGCCGGCGGGCCGGTGAACTCCGCCGCCGCGGCCCGCAGCCGCCGCACCTCCGCCCGCCACCGGCCCGCGTAGGCGTCGCCGCCGCGCCGGGCGGCCCGCAGCGCCGCCGCCAGGTCGTCGCCGTACTCGCGCGGCGGCTCCTCCGACAGCAGCGCCACCACCTCGGCGCCCGCCCCGCCGGTGTCCAGCAGCGCCCTCCCCAGCCGGGGATGCACCCCCAGCCGGGCCAGCCGCACGCCCCGCCGCGTGGCCCGTCCGGCGGAGTCGACCGCGCCCACGGCCGTCAGCACGGCCCGCGCCGCCGCCATCGCCCCGCCCGGCGGCGGATCCAGCAGCGCCAGTCCGGACGCGTCCGGATCCCCCCAGCATGCCGCCTGCAGCGCGAACGCCGTCAGGTCGGCCACCTTGATCTCCGGCGCCGGGAAACGCGGCAGCCGCGCGTCCTCCGCCTCGGCCCAGCACCGGTACACCACGCCCGGCGCCTCCCGCCCGGCACGTCCCGCCCGCTGCCGACCGGCCGCCTGCGACGCCCGCACCGTGGTCAGCGCGCTCAGCCCGCGCGCGTGGTCCACCCGCGGCTCCCGCGCCAGACCCGAGTCGACGACCACCCGCACGCCGGGCACCGTCAGCGACGACTCCGCCACCGAGGTGGCCAGCACCACCCGCCGCCGCTGCCCCGGGCTCAGCACGGCGTCCTGCACCGCCGCCGGCGCCCGCCCGTGCACCTGCAGCACCTCGACGCCGCCGAGGTCCCCGAGCTGCCCCGCGACCCGCGCGATCTCCCCGACGCCGGGCAGGAAGCACAGCACGTCCCCGTCCCGTTCGGCCAGCGCACGCCGCACCACAGACGCCACGTGCGTCAGCAGCGCCGGGTCGACGCGCATGCCGTGCGGGGGGCGTACCGGCCGGGCCGGCGGCGCCCACACCACCTCCACCGGATGCGAGACGCCCTCCGCCGCGACCACCGGCGCCCCGCCCAGCAGCGCCGCCCAGCCCTCGGCGTCGGTCGTCGCCGAGGCGGCCACCAGCCGCAGCTCCGGCCGCAGCGTCTCCCGCACGTCCCACAGGAACGCCGCCACGGTGTCCGCGTCCAGGTGCCGCTCGTGGCACTCGTCCAGCACCACCACGTCCACGCCGGCCAGTTCCTGGTCGCGCTGGAGGCGTTGCAGCAGCACGCCGGTGGTGACGACCTCCACGCGCGTGCGGCGCCCGACGACCCGCTCGCCGCGCACGGTGTACCCGACGCTCTCGCCGGCGGACTCGCCCAGCAGCCACGCCATCCGGCGGGCGGCGGCGCGGGCCGCGATCCGCCGCGGCTCGGCGACGACGACCCGCCGCGCCGCTGCCTCGCCGAGCAGGCCCGCCAGCGCCAGCGGCACCAGCGTGGTCTTGCCGGTGCCGGGCGGCGCGACGAGCACGGCGGTGCCGTGCCCGTCCAGCGCGCCGGTCAGGGCGGGCAGGGCGCAGCGCACCGGCAGGGCGCCCAGGGCGTCGTGTCGGATCACCTGCTCAGTCCCTCAGTCCCGCACGCACACGAAGATCGCGGTGCCCGGGATCAGGCCGCCGCGCAACGGCGACCAGCCGCCCCATTCCGAGGTGTTCCAGGCCGGCCACTCCGGCTCGACCAGGTCGACCAGCCGGAAGCCGCCGGCCACCACGTCGCGCACCCGGTCGCCGATCGTGCGGTGGTGCTCGACGTAGACCGCGCGGCCCTCGTCGTCCTGCTCGACGTACGGGGTGCGGTCGAAGTAGGAGGCGGCCACCGTCAGCCCCTCCGGTCCGGGCTCGTCCGGGAAGGCCCAGCGGACGGGATGGGTGACGGAGAAGACGAACCGGCCGCCCGGGCGCAGCACCCGCCGCACCTCCTTCAGCACCAGCACCGGGTCCGCCACGAACGGCAGCGCGCCGTACGCCGAGCACGCCAGGTCGAAGGAGCCGTCCGCGAAGGGCAGCGCACCGGCGTCCGCGCACACCAGCGGGAACGATCCGCCGATCCGCAGCGCGTGCTGGAGCTGGCGGTGGGAGATGTCCAGGGCGACCGGGCGGGCGCCCTGGGCGGCCAGCCAGCGCGAGCACTGGGCCGCGCCGGCGCCGATCTCCAGCACGTCCCGGCCCTTCAGCTCATCCGGCGGTCCGAGCAGTTCCGCCTCCACCTCGTCCAGGCCCTCGGGGCCCCACACGAAGCGGTCGTCGCCGAGGAACGTGCCGTGCTCGACCTGGTACTCGTCGGCGTTGCGGTCCCACCAGCCCCGGTTGGCCCGGGAGCTCTCCGTGACGCCGGCCGCGCGCCGGGTGGCCTCCGGCTCGGACCCGGACTCGGACGCGGGCTCGGACCCGGACCCGGACGCGGAGTCGGGCCCGGGCGTCACGGGCTCGGGGGATACGGGCTCTTGGATGATCGGCTCCCTCGTCGTACTCTTCCGTCCAACCCCGTCCCGGTGGCGACACGGAAGGGACGCCGGCGGCCTGTGTGGCCCCAGGAGACAGGTTTCGTGCCGGGTATGCGGCGATCCGCCCCGGGTGTGCGCGTTCGCGCATTGACCCTGCCCGGCTGCCCCCGTATGCTACAAGTTGCGCTGCGGGCCTGCGCACCTCAGACGTAGCAGGCTGCGCTCGCATCTGTTGTATGTCCCCTCGGTTGTCGAGGCGCCACCAGTGGTTTCGTGTGGCGCTTCCTTGGCTGTCCGGCTTCTGCAGAGCGAAACGGGCTCCCGGCGTAAGCAGTACCTACGACTCAATGTCCGTACCGGAGCCCTTTCCCACATGACGAGCAGCACCGAGACCACCGCCACCACCCCGCAGGTAGCGGTCAACGACATCGGTAACGAGGAAGCCTTCCTCGCAGCGATCGACGAGACGATCAAGTACTTCAACGACGGCGACATCGTCGACGGCGTCATCGTGAAGGTCGACCGGGACGAGGTCCTGCTCGACATCGGTTACAAGACCGAAGGCGTTATCCCGAGCCGCGAGCTCTCGATCAAGCACGACGTCGACCCCAACGAGGTCGTCGCCGTCGGTGACGAGATCGAAGCCCTTGTTCTCCAGAAGGAGGACAAGGAAGGCCGCCTGATCCTCTCGAAGAAGCGCGCCCAGTACGAGCGTGCCTGGGGCACCATCGAGAAGATCAAGGAAGAGGACGGGATCGTCACCGGTACCGTCATCGAGGTCGTCAAGGGTGGTCTCATCCTCGACATCGGCCTCCGTGGCTTCCTCCCGGCCTCCCTGGTCGAGATGCGCCGCGTCCGCGACCTCCAGCCCTACGTGGGCAAGGAGCTCGAGGCCAAGATCATCGAGCTGGACAAGAACCGCAACAACGTGGTCCTGTCCCGCCGTGCCTGGCTGGAGCAGACCCAGTCCGAGGTCCGCCAGACGTTCCTCACGACCCTGCAGAAGGGTCAGGTCCGCTCCGGCGTGGTCTCCTCGATCGTCAACTTCGGTGCCTTCGTGGACCTGGGTGGCGTCGACGGTCTGGTGCACGTCTCCGAGCTGTCCTGGAAGCACATCGACCACCCCTCCGAGGTCGTCGAGGTCGGCCAGGAGGTCACCGTCGAGGTCCTCGACGTCGACATGGACCGCGAGCGTGTCTCCCTGTCGCTGAAGGCGACCCAGGAAGACCCGTGGCAGCAGTTCGCCCGCACCCACCAGATCGGCCAGGTCGTGCCCGGCAAGGTCACGAAGCTGGTTCCGTTCGGTGCGTTCGTCCGCGTGGACGAGGGCATCGAGGGTCTGGTCCACATCTCCGAGCTGGCCGAGCGCCACGTGGAGATCCCGGAGCAGGTCGTCCAGGTCAACGACGAGATCTTCGTCAAGGTCATCGACATCGACCTCGAGCGCCGTCGCATCAGCCTCTCGCTGAAGCAGGCCAACGAGTCCTTCGGTGCCGACCCGGCCTCGGTCGAGTTCGACCCGACCCTGTACGGCATGGCCGCGTCCTACGACGACCAGGGCAACTACATCTACCCCGAGGGCTTCGACCCGGAGACCAACGACTGGCTGCCGGGCTACGAGAAGCAGCGCGAGGAGTGGGAGCGCCAGTACGCCGAGGCGCAGCAGCGCTTCGAGCAGCACCAGGCGCAGGTCATCAAGTCCCGCGAGGCGGACGCCCAGGCCGCTGCCGAGGGTGGCGAGGCCGCCGCTCCGGCCGCGTCCGGCGGCGGTTCGTACTCCTCCGAGGGCGGCGACAGCTCCGGCGCGCTGGCCTCGGACGAGGCGCTGGCGGCGCTCCGCGAGAAGCTGGCCGGCGGCCAGAGCTGACCGCTCGCTGAGCTGTAGGTCCTTCGGCCGAGGGCCCGCATCCTTCCGGGTGCGGGCCCTCGGCGTTGCCCGGCCACGCCCCGAAATCGCGCATCCCCGGCCGATGGTGATGCCTGATCAGGGGCGCGGGTGGGAATGCCCGTGTTCCGGGGGTGGTTGTGCAGTACGAACACGAGGAGGAGCGGTCACTGTGCTTGATCCGCAGGGTTTGTACGCATGGGAGCCGAAGGGCCTGGACGTCGTCGACATGGCGCTCGCCCAGGAGTCGGCCGGCCTTGTCATGCTCTACCACTTCGACGGATACATCGACGCGGGCGAGACCGGCGACCAGATCGTCGACCGGATCCTCGACTCGCTGCCCCACCAGGTCGTCGCCCGTTTCGACCACGACCGGCTCGTGGACTACCGCGCCCGCCGTCCGCTGCTGACGTTCCGGCGCGACCGCTGGACCGACTACGACGTGCCCGCCCTCGAGGTGCGGCTCGTCCAGGACGCCACCGGGGCGCCCTTCCTGCTGCTGTCCGGCCCCGAGCCGGACGTCGAGTGGGAGCGCTTCGCCGCGGCCGTCCGGCAGATCGTCGAGCGGCTCGGCGTGCGCCTGTCGGTCAACTTCCACGGCATCCCGATGGGCGTCCCGCACACCCGCCCCGTCGGCGTCACACCGCACGGCAACCGCACCGACCTCGTCCCCGGCCACCGCAGCCCCTTCGACGAGGCCCAGGTCCCCGGCAGCGCCGAGGCGCTGGTCGAGTACCGCCTGATGGAGGCCGGGCACGACGTCCTCGGCGTCGCCGCGCACGTGCCGCACTACATCGCCCGCTCCGCGTACCCGGACGCCGCACTGACCGTCCTGGAGGCGATCACCGCCGCCACCGGACTGGTGCTGCCCGGCGTCGCGCACGCCCTGCGCACGGAGGCGCTCCGCACCCAGACGGAGATCGACCGGCAGATCCAGGAGGGCGACGAGGAACTCACCGCCCTGGTGTCGGGCCTGGAGAACCAGTACGACGCCGTCGCGGGCGCCGAGAGCAGGGGAAACATGCTCGCCGAACCCGCCGACATCCCGTCGGCCGACGAGATCGGGCGCGAGTTCGAACGGTTCCTCGCGGAACGGGAGGGCGACAACTGACGGCCCCCGACGCCCCGGCCCGCGCCGGGGTCTCTAAGCTCGGCTCATGCTGAAGGTGGGTCTGACCGGTGGAATCGGCGCCGGCAAGAGCGAAGTGTCACGGCTCCTCGTCGCACACGGAGCCGTCCTGATCGACGCGGACCGCATCGCGCGCGAGGTCGTCGCGCCGGGCACGCCCGGCCTCGCCGCGGTCGTGGACGCCTTCGGCGAGGAGGTGCTCGCCGCCGACGGCAGCCTCGACCGGCCCCGGCTCGGCTCGATCGTCTTCGCCGACCCGGAGCGGCTCGCCGTCCTCAACGCGATCGTGCACCCCCTGGTCGGCGCCCGCTCCCGGGAACTGGAGGCGGCCGCCGCCGGGGACGCGGTCGTCGTCCACGACGTGCCCCTCCTCGCGGAGAACGGCCTCGCCCCGCTGTACGACCTGGTGATCGTCGTCGACGTGAGCCCCGAGACCCAGCTCGACCGGCTGGTCCGGCTGCGCGGCATGACCGAGGAGGACGCCCGCGCCCGGATGGCCGCTCAGGCGACGCGCGAGAAGCGCCGGGAGATCGCCGACATCGTCATCGACAACGACGTACCGCTCGATGACCTGCGGCGACGCGTGCGGGAAGTCTGGGAGGAGCTGCGGCGCAGGGCCCACGCGGCAGGGACAGAACAGGAATAGCGGGCCACCGCCGGGCGTTGAACCCTTCCAGCGAGGGAAGGAATCCGACGTGCCCGACACCAGCGGTTCGACCGGACGTACCCCGGAGACGCACGTCATCGACTTCCGCGCGGCCGAGCAGCTGCTCAACGCACGGGACCCGCGGGGCGCGGTGAAACTGCTCGACTCCGTCATCGCCGCCCACCCGGAGAACACAGCTGCCCGGCTGCTGCGCGCGCGTGCCTTCTTCGCCGCCGCCCAGCTGCGGCCGGCCGAGCTGGAGTTCACCGTCGTACTGGAGCGCGAGCCGGACAACGCCTTCGCCCACTTCGCGCTCGCCCGCACCTACGAGCGGCAGGGCCGGCCCGACCGGGCCAGGCGGCACTTCCGGCTGGCCGCCGCGCTGGACCCCAACCCGCAGTACCTGCGGCGCGCCCGCTTCGAGTCGTCCTGACCGGCCCGTCGGTGCGACCGGTCTACCGCCTCGGTTCGTCCGGTGGCAGGTAGGGCGGGACGTCCCGCCCCGGCTGGTAGTGGGGGCCCTGGCGGATGTGCCGGAGGATCATGGTCATGTCGGCCATGACCAGCAGGAACAGCACTCCGCACGCGACCGCCCACCACACCCGCCCCAGGAGGGCGAAGGCGACCGTGCCGAAGACCGACCACGCCAGCCCCCACAGGCTCAGCCAGAAGCGCATCCGCAGGGGACTGCGGGCGGTCGTGGGTTCACTGCCCGTACGCATCGGATCATCACTCCTTCCTGGCACGCACCGCTTCGGAGCGGAAGCCCGCCCGAAGCGTCCGGACGACGGGGCCGCAATCTCCCGCTCGATCCCGCGGTACCCCCGCAGGCCGTCGGTGAACTGACGGGATTCGACGCGTGCGCCACCGATGAGTTCCGGCCGGAGCGCCGGTCCAACCCTGTGACAGCATCACCGACCGCTTCCGCAGGAGATCCCCGTGTCCGAGACCACCGCTCCCGTCACCGCCGCTTCCGTCACCGCGCGTTCCGCCGTCGCCGGGTCCGCGTTCCCGCGCGGCCGCCGTGCCCGGATCGCCCTGCGCACGGTGCAGGTCCTGCTCGCCCTCTTCTACGCCGTCGCGAGCGCCCTGCCGAAGCTGATCGCCCATCCCGCGGCCGTCGAGTCGTTCGACAGGATCGGCTGGGGCAGCGCGGGCATGTACATCATCGGCGCCCTGGAACTCGCCGGTGCCCTCGCCCTGCTGGTGCCGGTGCTCCAGTCGGTCGCGGCGGTCGCCCTGAGCGCGCTCATGGTGGGCGCGTTCATCGTCCAGATGACCGTCTTCGACGGGCAGAACGCGGCGACGCCCCTGATCCTCATGGTGCCGCTGGCGCTGATCGCCTGGGCCCGGCGGAACTCCAGCGCGGACCTGCTGCGGCTGGTGCGCGGGCGGAGCTGAGCGTCCCGCCCCGCCGTGCGTCACCGTGCGCCCGGCCGTCCCGCGCCACCGCCCAGCAGACCGCGCAGCCGTTCCAGCTCCCGCCGGTCCCGCTTGGTGGGACGGCCCGCGCCGCGGTCGCGGATGCCGGCGGGCGCGATCGCCTCGCGCGGCGGCGGGGGCGGCGAGTTGTCGACGTAGCACTGGACCGCCACGGGGGCGCCGACGCGCTTGCGGATCAGGCGCTTGACGACGACGACCCGCTCCCGGCCGTCGTGCCGCAGCCGCACCTCGTCGCCGACCCGCACGGAGTGCGAGGGCTTCACGTTCTGTCCGTTCACACGCACGTGACCGCCCTTGCAGGCGGTGGCGCCCATCGAGCGGGTCTTGATCAGGCGCACGGCCCAGATCCAGCTGTCGATGCGCACGCTCTCGCCGGGCGCCGGCCCGGCCGCCTCGGCCGCGGCGATCGCGGCGGCGACCTTGGGGTCGACGGCCTGCGCGCCGCCGCCGGCGGCCTGAGCGTCGCCCGCCGGGCGCGCGCCGCCGGTGGCCCGAGCTTCGCCGCCCGCGGCCCGCGCGTCGTCGACCGCGGCCTGCGCGTCGTCGCCCGCGGGCCGGGTGTCGCCCAGGGCCTGCGCGTCGCCCGTGCCGGGGCCCGCGGCCTGCGGGCCCCTCTCCTCGTCACCTTCCAGAGCCATGTTCCCGACCTTAGTCCTCCGCGCCGGAAGTCCCCGCGGGATTTCCGGTCCTGCCGTGCCGCGGCCCGGCCAGGAACACGGCACCGGTGAGGACGCCGAGGAGCACGACGGCGGCGTTCAGGGCGACCGCCGCCTTCAGGCCGCCGAGCACCGCCGCGGCGCCCGAGCCGGTCATCGCGGCCGTGGCGACGGCACTCATGACCGGCGTGCCCATGGTGATGCCGATCTGCTGGGTCATCGTCGCCAGCCCGGTCGCCAATCCCTGCTCGCGGTCGGCGAGCCCGGAGGTGGCGGTCACCATGAAGCCGACGATGACCAGCATGTTGCCGACCCCGCCGGCGAACGTACCCGCCAGCAGCAGCCACAGCCACGACCGGTCGGCGCCGAGCCCGAGCAGCGCTGCCGTGGCGACGGCCTGCAGCAGACCGCCCGCGATCAGCGTCCGCCCGCTGCCGGTCCGTCCGATGACCCTCGGGGCCACCGAGCCGCCGATGACCGTGCCCAGGCCGAGCACACCGAAGCACAGCCCCGCGGACATGGCCGAGAAGCCGAGCACCTCCTGGAGGTAGAGGGTCATCAGGAAGACGAGCGAGGTCTCCGTCAGGAACGCGATCAGGCCGGCGACGTTGCCCCAGGCCACGGAGCGCCGCCCGAGCACGCTCAACGGCACCAGCGGCGCGGCGACCCGGCGCTCGACGGCGAGGAACACCAGCAGCAGCACCGCCCCCGCCGCCAGGGACAGCAGCGCGCCGGGCGAGCCCCAGCCCTCCTCGCCGGCCCGGCTCAGACCGAACACCACCGCCAGCAGGCCGAGCGTGACGCTGACGGCGCCGGGCAGGTCCAGCTTCGGGCGCTCGGCCGGCCGGGAGTCCCGCACCACCGCGGGCGCCACGACCAGCACGGCCAGGGCGACCGGCACGTTGACGAAGAACGACCACCGCCAGGACAGCAGGTCCGTCAGCACCCCGCCGAGGATCGCTCCCGTGGTGAACCCGGCGGACATCAGCGCCCCGTTGAGTCCGAGCGCCTTCTCCCGCAGCGGGCCCTCCGGGAACGACGTCGTCAGCAGCGACAGGCCCGCGGGGGTCACCGCGGCCGTCGCCAGGCCCTGCAGGACCCTCGCCGTGATCAGCGTCTCCGGGCTGTGCGCCAGACCGCCCAGCAGCGAGGCGGCGGCGAGGAGAGCCAGCCCGCCGAGGAACAGGCGGCGCCGCCCGAACAGGTCCGCCACCCGCCCGAACAGCAGCGTGAAGCCTGCCGCGCACAGGGCGAACGCGGTACCGATCCACTGCAGGTGCGCCAGCGGGAAGCCCAGGCCCGCACCGATCACCGGCAGGGCCACGTTCAGGATGGAGAAGTCCACGGCCAGCATGAACTGGGCCGCGAGCAGCAGCACCAGCACCAGCCGCAGGCGGGGGGTCAGGGCGGCCGGGGCGCGCCCGGCCGTCTCCCGGTCGATGACGGGCATGACGTCGTGTCCTTCCTCTCACGCGGTCGTGGAGGCAACGCTCGTCGGCGCCCGCCCGCCCAGCCAGAACCCTGTCCCGGGCAGTCGGCGCGAGGGTGGTCATGACGTGACCACCCTCGCCCGTCCCGCTCGCCCGGCCGGGCGGGCATGATGGCGGAGGTGTCCCCGAGCCGAGCGGAGGATGTGATGGACGCCTGGTCCGAGCTGGGTGACTTCCTCAAGTCCCGCCGGGCCGCGCTGCGCCCCGAGGACGTCGGCATCACCCCGCACCCCACCCGCCGTCGCGTCCCCGGCCTGCGCCGCGAGGAGCTGGCCATGCTCGCGGGCGTCAGCATCACCCACTACACGCGCCTGGAACAGGGCCGCGGGACGGGCGTCTCCGAGTCCGTGCTGGACGCCCTCGCGCGGACGCTGCGCCTCAGCGAGGACGAGACCGCGCACCTGAAGGACCTCGCCCGCCCCGGCACGGCGTCCCGGCCGGCCCCGCCCCGCGCGGAACACGTCAGCGCGTCGGCGCGGCAACTGATCGCGGCCATGACCGGGATACCGGCCCTCGTCCTGGACCGTCGCGGCGACGTCCTCGCCTGGAACCGGCTGGGGCACGCGCTGCTGGCCGGGTATCTGCCGCCGGACGCCCCCGCCGCGTCGGCGGCCCGCCCCAACCTGGTGCGGATGCTCTTCCTCGACGAGCGCTACCGGGACCTGTACCCGGACCGCGACGAGGAGGCCCGCCTCGCCGTCGCCTCGCTGCGACTGGCGGCCGGCCGCCGGCCGGGCGACCGCGGCCTGGCCGAGCTGATCGGTGAACTGTCCATGAGGTCGGCCGAGTTCGCGTCCCTGTGGGCCCGCCACCCGGTGCGCACCTGCACCTCGGGCGTCAAGCACCTGCGCCACCCGCTGGTCGGCGCCATGAGCCTCGCCTTCGAGAACCTGTGCGTCCCCGGCACCGCGGGGCAGCGGCTCATCGCCTACACCGCCGAGCCCGGTTCCCCGTCGGAGGCGGCACTGCGGCTGCTCGGCGGCGGCGTCACCGACGTACCGTTGGCGTATGGACAGCCTGGCCGAGCTTGACGCCCGTGTCGCCGGGTGCGCCGCGTGTCCCCGGCTCGTGGAGTGGCGTCAGGAGGCCGGGCGGACCCGGCGTGCGGCGTTCCGCGACTGGACGTACTGGGCCCGGCCCGTGCCCGGTTTCGGACCCGCCGACGCCTCCCTGCTGATCATCGGCCTCGCGCCGGCCGCCCACGGCGGCAACCGCACCGGCCGCATGTTCACCGGCGACCGCTCCGGTGACGTGCTCTACCAGGCGCTGTACGACGTGGGGCTCGCCTCGCAGCCGACCGCCGTGTCCGCCGACGACGGGCTGACGCTGCACGGCGTCCGCGTCACGGCGCCCGTGCACTGCGCCCCGCCCGGGAACAAGCCCACCCCGGCCGAGCGGGACACCTGCCGCCCCTGGCTGGTACGGGAACTGGGGCTGCTGCGGCCGACCTTGCGTGCGGTCGTCGTACTCGGCGCCTTCGGCTGGCAGGCGGCGCTGCCCGCGTTCGCCGAGGCGGGCTGGGCGGTGCCCCGGCCGCGGCCGGCCTTCGCCCACGGCGCCCGCGTCCCGCTCGACGGCCTCGACCTCTTCGGCTGTTTCCACGTCAGCCAGCGCAACACCTTCACCGGCAGGCTCACCCCCGCGATGCTGCGGGAGGTGCTGCGCACGGCGGCGCGGACGGCGGGACTGCCGGCGACCGGCTGAGCCGACGGCCGTGCGGACAACGTGCCTGTTTGTCCCGGGAGTTGCCGTGCCGGGCGGGCGTACGTTCACCACAATGACCGGCATGAACCTTCCTGACGGACTCATCCCCCTGGCCGACGGGCTCCACCTGTGGGCCCCCGGGCACACCGGCACCTGGGGCTTCGCGAACTGCCTGCTCATCACCTCCGGCCGGCAGGCCGCCCTGGTCGACACCCCCTACGACCGGCCGATGACCGAGGCGTTGATCGCGGCGGCCGGGCGGGTGCTGCCCGACGGCGCGGCCGTGGAGACGATCGTCAACACGCACGTCAACGGCGACCACACCTTCGGCAACGGCTGCTTCCCCGGCGCCGAGATCATCGCCACCCGGGCCGCCGCCGAACACGTCTGCCGTGAACCGTCACCGGCGCAGATGCACTTCCTCACCCACGGCACACCGGCCGACGAACCCCTCGGCTGGTACGCCCGCGAGCACTTCGGCCGCTACCGGTACGACGACGTCCGGGCGGTCCCGCCCACCCGCACCTTCAGCGGCCGGCACGAGCTGCGGGTGGGCGGCGTCGAGGCCGAGCTGATCGAGGTCGGCCCGGCGCACTCGGCCGGCGACCTCGTCGTCCACCTGCCGGCGCAGCGCACCGTCTGCGCCGGGGACGTCCTCTTCCAGGGCGACCACCCCGTCCACTGGAACGGCCCCCTCGCCGGGATCGCCGCCGCCTGCGAGACGATCCTCGGCCTGGACCCCGAGACCGTGGTCCCCGGACACGGCCCGGTCATGAGCCCGCAGGACGTACGCGGCCAACTCGCCTACCTGCGCGGGCTCGAGGAACTCGTCCACGCCCGTCACGCGGCCGGCCTCACCGTGGCCGAGGCCGCCGCCGACATCATCGCCACCGGCTACCACGACCACCTCGGCCTGCCGGAGCGGATCGTGATCCTGACCGCCGTCGAGTACCGCCACCTCGACGGCGACACCGGCGAACCGGACCTCGTCCACCTCGCCGCGCGGGCCGCCGACTGGGCCTACCGCCACCGAGGCCCGGGAGGCCAGGGAGCGCCCGGCCCCTCCGTGCCGACCCCGGCGACCCCGGCGGAGGGGACGGCGGCGACCGCGGACTGACGTGTCCGGCCGGCGGTGCGCTCAGGGACGCCAGACGTAGCGCACGTCCGGCTCGCGTTCCTCGTTGCCGCTGCCGTCCGTGTACTCGACGGCGACGAAGCCGTGGCGTTCGTAGAACCGGTGGGCGGGCTTGTTCACCTGGAAGGTCCACAGTTCGAGCCCGCCGGGACTGCGTTCCTTGGCGAGTGCGACGAACCGGTCGCCGAGACCCCGCCCGCGCCAGTCGGGGCGGAGGTAGAGCTGCGACAACTCGTCGCCGGCGAGCACCATCACGCCGACGATCCCGGCTCCGGCGTCCGCCGCCACCCACGTCTCCCGCAGTGGCACGACCACCTCCCGGAAGTAGTCGCGCACCTCGTCGTCGGACCGCGGGCGGACGACCGTCGGCAGCGCGGCGCGGAAGGAGCGCAGCCAGACGTCCGCGGCGGCCGAGGCATCGGCGGCCACGGCCCGGCGCAGAGTGACGGCGGACGATACGGAGGTCAAGAGCGGATCCTTTCGACGGATGCCAGTTGCCAGTTGCCAGGGGCCACTTGCCAGTTGCCAGTGGAAGGTGGTCAGTGGTCGAGGGGACGATCGTCGGAGTGGGCGCCGTAGAACTCGCTCTGGCGCGCCATCAGGTCCCGCATGGAGGTGCCGCGCGGCACGCCGTACACCGTGCCGGGGAAGTCCAGCTCCTTCTGCACGGCCCACAGTTCGTCGTGCTGTCCGGGAGCGAAGAGCCGGGCCGTCGGCGCCCCGGCCGCGATCCATCCGATGGGTACCACGGTGCCGGGCGGCAGCACCGAGTTGACCTGCAGCACGCTGTTGATCCGCAACTCGCAGCCGGCGCCGGCCACCGCCCCCGGGAAGACCGAGGCACCGGTGGCCACGAAGACCTCGTCCTCGATGGTCGCTCCGTTGACGTGTGCGTGCGGACCGACGAGCACGGCGTCGCCGATGACGGCGGGGTGCCCGGCCCGCCCGCGCACCAGGGCGTTCTCCATGACCACGACGTCCGAGCCGATGCGGACCTCCCCGTCCTCGGCGCTGAGCACGGCGCCGTGGAGCACTCTCGCCCGCTCGCCGAGGACGACGGCGCCGCACAGGACGGCCGTCGGGGCGACGTAGGCGGAGTCGGGGACGACAGGGCGCTGCCCACGGTGCTCGATCAACATACGGCTCTCCTGCTGCTCACGAGGGTTCGGACGGCGGACGTCCTGCCGATCGTCCGCTGTGGACGCCGGGCGCGCATCCGAATACCCGAAGGTGTGCCGACGCGGCCCGCGGGCCGGCGACGACTGCCGACGGAAATCCATTCGACGCCCCGCACCCGCGGACGCTACCAATCCGACAGATCCGCGCAGCCGGGCACCGCCCGTGCCGCCCCCGCCCCTTGAGGAGCCGCACCCATGCCGTCCTCGCCTTTCTCCCTCGCCGACTCCGCCTTCCTCGAATCGACCGCCGACCGCCTCGCCGCGCTCCCCGCGGTCCGTTCCGTCGCCCTCGGCGGCTCGCGGGCCCAGGGCACGCACCGCCCCGACAGCGACTGGGACCTGGCCGTCTACTACCGCGGCTCCTTCGACCCCGACCACCTCCGCGCCGTCGGCTGGGAGGGCGAGGTCTGCGACATCGGCGCCTGGGGCGGCGGAGTCTTCAACGGCGGTGCCTGGCTCACGGTCGACGGGCGGCGCGTCGACGTGCACTACCGCGATCTCGACGTGGTGGAAGACGAACTGACGCGGGCGCGGGAAGGACGTTTCCGGGTGGAGCCGCTGCTGTTCCACCTCGCCGGCATCCCGACGTACCTCGTCGTCGCCGAACTGGCCGTCAACCGTGTGCTGCGCGGGGAACTGCCGCGCCCCGCCGCGTACCCGCCGGCCCTGCGCCGGACCGCCCCCGAGCACTGGTACGGCATGGCCCGTGCGGGGCTGGACCATGCGAAGGCCGCTCACGTCCCCAGGGGAGCCGTCACCCAGGTCGCGGGCGCTGTCGCCCTGGCCGCGGTCCAGACGGCGCACGCGGTCCTCGCCGCGCGGGGGGAGTGGGTCACCAACGAGAAGGGTCTGCTGGAACGGGCGGGCCTGGGCGAGGTCGACGCGCTCGTGACGCACCTGACGCCGCGACAGGACGCACTCCTGCGGTCGGTCACCGAGGCCGAGGCGGTCCTGGACCGGGCTGTGACCGAATCCCGCAGGCCGTAGGGCGGTAGAGCCGTAGGGCGGTAGAGCGGTAGAGCCGTAGGGCAATAGGGCCGTAGGGCTATAGGGCCGGTTCGCAGAGCCGCCTGTGGAACCGCTGCTGTTGCGGGGCTTTGCGGGGCTTTGCGGGGCTTTACGGGGCTGCCGCGGGCCCGCGGGAAAACGTCACACCGCCGAAATGCCCGCGTTCCGTGTACCCCGCGTACCCGATCTATCGTGGGCACCACACCTCTTCCGCCCGGCCACCGTCGCCCGAAGGCACACCCCCGCCCTCGTCCGGACAGGAGCCCCGTGTCGCGCCCCGTCGCCGTTCCGCCCTGGCTCGCCCACGCCCTCCGTGCCCAGCGCGGCCCCGTCCCCTGGAACGCGGTCACCCGGGGCGCCCTGTCCGCCGGGCCCCTCCTCGCCGGCGCCGTGCTGCTCGGCCGTACCTCGCTCGGTGTCGTCGCCGCGATCGCCGCCATGCTCGCCGGGATCAACGACCGGCCGGGCAGCCGCCGGGCGGCCGTGCACAGGATCGGAGGGCCGGCGCTCGCCGGGGCGGGCGGGCTGCTCGTCGGGACGTATGCCGGGGACCACGTCGGCGCCGCGGCGCTGACCTTCCTGCTCGCCGGTCTCGGGCTGTCGGCCGGCGGGATGAGCGCCGTGGGTCCCGTCGCCTCCGGAGCCGGTACCCAACTGCTCGTCGCCTCCGCCGTCGGAGCCGGGATGCCGCTGCCCGACAGCGGACCGGCCAGGGCGCTGGCCTTCCTCGCCGGCGCCGGGTGGCTGCTCGGCCTGCGGCTGCTCCTGCCCACGCCCGGCTCGCTCGCGGGCGACTTCCGGTTCGACGGCGAGCGGGCCGCCGTGGCCGCCGTGTACGACGCCGTCGCCGATCTGGTCGACGCCGTCGGCGGTGACGACGCCCTCGTCCGGCGCGCCGCGCTCACCGCCGCCCTCGATCACGCGCAGGACGCGCTCGCCGGGCCCCGGCTGCGCCGGTACGCGTCCTCCTCCGCCGAGCGGCGGCTGCACGCGCAGTACGCCGCGGCGCTGCCGCTCGCCGAGGCGGCGACCGCGCTCACGTGGGCCGGGGACGCCGTCGCCGGGCGGGCGTCCGAAGGACCCCGGAGGCTGGCCGCCGCCGTACGCGGCAGCACCCCCACCGGGCCGCTGCCCGCGCCCCACCGGTCCGCGCCCGCCCTGCGCGCCCTCGACGACGCCCTGCTGCACGCCGCCGACGCCTTCGACCGGGGCCGGCCGAGCGACCTGCACACCCGGCGGCGCACCGCCGGGGAACTCCTGCGCGTGGCCCACGGCGCCGGCGGCCGGGAGTACGGCCTGCGTGTCGCCCTGTGCTTCGGGGCCGCCGCCGCCGTCGCCCAGGCGCTGCACCACGCCCGCTGGCACGGGCAGCACCAGCACTGGTACTGGCTGCCCGCCACCGCCGTCTTCCTCGTCAAGCCCGACCTCGGACCGCTCGTGTCGAGAGTGCTGTGCCGGGCGGCCGGGACCGTGCTGGGTGCCGTCGTCTTCGCCGGGTTCGCCGCCGTGCTGCCACGGCCGGAAGGGCTCATCGCGCTGGTCGCCGTCAGCGGGGCGCTCATTCCCGTCGCCACGCGTCACTTCGCCGCGCAGACCGCCGTCGTCACCGTCCTCGTCCTGGCCCTGGTGATGGTCGCCGGCGAGCCGCAGGCCGCCGTCAGCCGGATCGGGGAGACCCTGCTGGCGTGCGCGATCGTGCTCGTCGTCGGGCACCTGCCGATGCCGGGGCAGCGGGGCGGAGCGGTACGGGCCCGCCTGGCTGCGGCGAGCGCGGCCGCGCAGGCCTACCTCACCCAGGTGCTCGGCGAGTCCGCCGACCGCGCGGAGCGCTGGACGCTCCGCCGCGAGGCCTACCGCACGCTCGCCGAGGCCCGTGCCGCCATCGCCCTCGCCGCGGCGGAACTGCCCCCTCTCGCCCGGCACTCGGCGGGCGCGGACCGGACCGTCGCCACCCTGGAACGGCTCGTGGACACGACCACCGCCTGCGCCGTCCACCTCGACGACTCGGGCCGTCTCTCGCCCCGTCACGCGCGGCAGCTCGCCGAACTGGTCGACGAGTGCGGGCAGGGGCACGGACCGGCGGGCCTGTCACTGCCCGAGCTGCCCGTCGCCGGCCTCCCAGCGGGCACAGGGCGGTCCTAGCCACACCTTCGCAGGCGCCGTGCGTCACGGAACCACGAAGGATCACCCTGAGTGGGGGATCAGAACAGAAAGTGATATTGATCGTCGTAGAGTGATCAAGCCCTCACGTTCCGCGCGGAACAAGTGTCAAGTACGTCTCAGTCCGGCAACCGGGCGGGGCTTTCCGGCTGTCCAGGGCGTTAACTCATGCAAGCTACGACGCTTTACTGGAGGTGCAGGGTGGTGAACGGGCGAACAGTGCTCGAACGCTTTCCCGCGGGCGGGCCGCGAGGATCGTGGCCCGCGGAGGAGTTCGCGCACGCGCGGCGTCAGGAAGGTCTGCCCGCCGAGGTTGTCATGGACCTCGCGACCGACACGTTCCTGGTGATCGTCCGCACCGGCGAGGCCGCCGACGCGACGGCCTGAGGGGTCGGCCCGCCTCCGGGCGGGCACCCGGCCGCGAACCGCTCCTGCCGGTCGCGGACTCGGTCCGCGAGTACCGGAATCGCAGGGTCCCCCAGCGGTACCGACCCAGGATCAGCCACTCCGACATGGCTGCGCGCTCGGCCGCGCTGCGCGGAACGCAGAATTCATTGCCCTCCGGATGCAGCGGACGGCCGAGTGCCTCGCTCCAGAACCGAGCCGGCGCATAGGCATCCGCACAGTCGACCGCCACGTTCTGCACCACCGGACCCATGCACGAGATCCCGTCCGGAGCTCCGCTCGGTCAGCAACCTGCCGGGACGGCACACCTAGGCGGTCACCGAACGGGACCATGTCGGGGTCGTGCCCGTCACCCGGCACAGCGCCAGGTACAGCGGGATCGGCGGGGTGTACGGCAGCGTGCCGTCCGGCTTGTGGATGAGGCCGGGGACCGCCGGGGCGTCCGGAACGACCGCCCCGGCGGCGTACTGGGCCGGCGCGGGCCACTCCAGCGCGTAGTCCGAGTCGGAGGGCACGATCCACCACCAGTGCGTCTCGTCGGCGTAGACGCACCCCACCCGGGGCAGCCGGGGCAGTACCAGGGGGCCGAGGCGGGCGGGCACCGACACCGCGTCGCAGCCCAGCGGAGCCGTCATGCCCTCCGGCACGGGCAGCCGCCGGGGCGTGCCCGGCGAGTGCAGCCCGCGCTGCAGGCGGACCAGCGTGTCCAGGCTCAGCACCTGGCCGCCGGACGCAGCCCTCACGCCCATGCGCCCCCCGTCTCGTACCGCGATTCCGCTTCGTCCTCGCCGTCCGGCCCGTCGGCCGGACCGGGCTTGGGCCGGGCTCCCCAGCCCAGGTCGTTGCACGGCCCGCAGTCGTGCCGGGGTCCGTCGGCCTTGCGCGGCAGTTCCGCCCAGACCAGCAACCCCGGGCCGTGCTCCTGGGCACCCCAGGCGCGACAGAGCGAGTCGATGAGGAGCAGTCCCCTCCCGTGCTCCTCCTCGGGCCGCGCCCGTGCCGGATGGGGTTCATGGGGCGTGCACCCCTGGTCGCGCACGGCTATGCGCACCAGGTCGTCGCCGTCGAGCAGCTCGCAGACTATGTGCCTGCTCGCGGTGTGCACGACGGCGTTGGTGACCAGCTCGGAGATCACCAGGGCCGCCGTGTCGCAGACGTCCTCGCACACCGACCAGCCGTTCAGCCAGGCCCTGGCCAGGCGTCTGGCCTGCGCGGGAGAGCCCGGATGTGCGGCCAGCTCGAAGCGGAACCGGCGCTCGGCGGCGGCCCGCTCAGGGGTCACCCCCGTGGTGGCGCCGAAACCGCCCGGGCGGTCTGCGGCAGCGTCTGTTCCTAAGGGCGCGGACGGAATCACGCTTGCCACTATCTCCCCGGCGTGGACACTTGGCAAGAGTCACTATGAAAAATGCAGAGTGCGGTGTGACGTTGTGGACGGTCATGGCACACTGCTCGGAACAGCACCTCGAACGGCGCCAGTTGGGATCAACGGGGATCCGCACAGATCTTCGAACGGGTCTTCGAATGGCGCCGTCGGGCTGTCAGGACGCATTGGTGGAGGTGGAGCGTGAGCGAGCCGCGGTCCGCGCCGACGGTCGGTCAGGTCGTCCTCGGTCGCCGTCTGCTGGACCTGCGGGAACGTGCCGGGCTCAAGCGTGAGGAGGCCGCCCGTGTCCTGCGTGTCGCGCCGGCCACCGTCCGCCGCATGGAGATGGCCGAGGTCGGTCTCAAGATCCCGTACCTCCAGCTGCTGCTGAAGTCCTACGGCGTCTCCGACGAGGAGGCCGAGGCCTTCGTCCAGCTCGCCGAGGAGGCCAACAAGCCCGGCTGGTGGCAACGTTTCCACGACATCCTGCCCGGCTGGTTCTCGATGTACGTCAGCCTGGAGGGCGCGGCGAGCCTCATCCGCTCCTACGACCCGCACTTCGTCCCCGGCCTGCTGCAGACCGAGGACTACGCCCGCGCCGTCATGCTCTCGGGTGCCGTCGGGCAGACCCAGCCCGAGGACATCGAACGCCACGTCGCGCTGCGCATACAGCGACAGGAACTGCTCACCCGTCAGGACGCGCCCCACTTCTGGGCCGTGTTCGATGAGACCGCACTGCGCCGCCCCGCCGGCGGCCCGGAGGTGATGCGTGCTCAGATCGACAGACTGCTCGAGGCCACGAAGCTGCCCAACGTGACACTGCAGGTCGCGCCGTTTGCGAACGGGCCGCATCCCGGCACGTTCGGGCCCTTCGTGCTGTTCCGATTTGCCATGTCAGAACTGCCGGACATGGTCTACAGCGAGTACCTGACCGGCGCCGTCTACCTCGACGCGCGCGCCGAGGTGGCGACCCACCTCGAGGTCATGGACCGCATGGCGGCGCAGGCCGCTACGGCACATCGCACGAAGGAGATCCTCCGGGAGATCCGCAAGGAGCTGTGAATGGAACGCATCAAGCCACGCAAACACGTCTACAACGGCATGCCCGCACGGGAGCTGGGCAGCGAGGGCTGGCACAAGCCGTGGAGCGGCGGCAACGGCGGCAACTGCCTGGAGGCGATGAAGCTCGCCGACGGCCGGATCGCCGTCCGCCAGTCGACCGACCCGGACGGGCCCGCGCTGATCTACACCACCGACGAGATGACCGCTTTCATCGAGGGCGCCAAGGCGGGTGAGGCCGACTTCCTGCTGTCCTGAGCCATGTTTTCAGCCGATTGTGTTCATCGACCCCCCTCCCACCGGCACTGAGTTGATCATTAATCACGTCAATTGCGGCATAACTCAACGGAGTTCCTCATGACCGGGCAGCAGCAGCCTTTCGTCCGGATCGACACGAGCAGACCCCATCCCGCGCGGATGTACGACTGGTATCTCGGCGGAAAGGACAACTACCCCGTCGACGAGGCCATGGGCCGCCAGATGCTCGCCCTCGACCCGCGCGTGCCGGTGATGGCGCGGGTCAACCGGGCGTTCATGCACCGGGCCACGCGCTGGCTCGCCCGGAGCGGGGTACGGCAGTTCCTGGACATCGGCACCGGCATCCCGACCGAGCCGAACCTCCACCAGATCGCCCAGGAGACCGCCCCCGACGCGCGCGTCGTCTACTGCGACAACGACCCGATCGTCCTCGCCCACGCCGCAGCCCTGCTGCGCGGCACGGACGAGGGCGTGACGGAGTACCTCCAGGCCGACGCACGCGACCCGGACGCCATCCTGGACGGCGCGCGGAAGATCCTCGACCTCACCCGGCCGGTCGCCCTCTCGCTCATCGCGCTGCTGCACTTCGTCCCCGACGAGGACGGCGCCTACGAACTGGTCGGCCGACTGCTGTCCGAACTCCCCTCCGGCAGCTACCTGGTCGTCAGTCACGCCACGGCCGACTTCACCCCCGAGGAGTCCAAGGCGGCCACCGAGAAGCTGAAGGCGGCCGGCGTCACCCTGGCGCTGCGCTCCCGCGAGGAGTTCACCCGCTTCTTCGACGGCCTGGAACTCGTCGAGCCCGGCGTCGAGGTGCCCCAGAACTGGCACCCCGAACTGGGCGACCCGGTCCCCGGCCAGGACGACGGGGTGATCCCCGGGTACGGGGCGGTGGCCCGCAAGCCTTAGCCGCGGTTGTCGGCGGCCGGCCTCGGCCGCGGTTCTCGGCAGCGGGCTCCGGCCCGGCCGCCGCTCTCGGCAGCGGGCCTTGCCTGGCCGGAGGGCTCCCGGGCCCGCGCCGCGAACGCGGGCCCAGGACCCGACACGCGGCGCGGGGGACCCGACGCGCGGCGCGGGGGACCCGACACGCGGCGCGGCGGAGCCGACGCGGGCGCGGGGCGCCTCACCAGCGGGCGGGAGCACGCCCGTCCGTGCGGCCGTCGCGCGGGCGTCACACGGTCATCGGCCGGTCGTACGGGGAGATCGGCGCCGGCAGCCGCGAACCGCCCGTGAGATACCGGTCGACGGCCGCCGCCACCGCCCGTCCCTCCGCGATCGCCCAGACGATCAGCGACTGCCCGCGCGCCGCGTCCCCGGCCGCGAACACCCCCGGCCGGTTCGTCGCGAACCCGGCGTCCCGCGCGATCGTCCCGCGCGGCTCCGTCGCGAGCCCCAACTGGTCGATGAGCCCGTCACCCCGGTCGGGCCCGGAGAAACCGAGGGCCAGCAGCACGAGATCGGCGGGAAGGGAACGCCCGGTGCCCGGCAGCGGGCGTCGCGTCGCGTCCACCTCGACCAGGTGCAGCGACCGGACGTGCCCGCCCGCGTCCCCGGTGAACCGCAGCGTGGACGCCGCGAACAGCCGCGCGTCCGCGTCCGCCGCGGGCGCCGTGCGAAGATCACGGGCCTCCTCGTGCGCGGGCGACAGCCGGTACACCTTCGGGTACGTCGGCCACGGCTCGGTGTCCTCGTCGCGCTCGGTCCCCGGCTGGACGTAGATGTCCAACTGAGTGACCGACGCGGCGCCCTCGCGTACCGCCGTCCCCAGACAGTCCGCCCCCGTGTCGCCGCCGCCGACGATGACGACGTGCTTCCCGGCGGCCGACATCGGGGAGACCTCCAGATCCCCCTCGCACACCCGGTTGGCCAAGGGCAGGTACTGCATCGCCTGGTGGACGCCGGCCAGCTCCCGTCCCGGCACGGGGAGTTCACGCCACGCCGTCGCCCCGGTGGCGATCACGACCGCGTCGTACCGAGCGCGCAGTTCCGCGGCCGCCACGTCCCGCCCGACCGCCGTGGACGTGCGGAATCCGGTCCCCTCGGCCCGCATCTGCTCGATGCGCCGGTCCACACGGTGCTTCTCCATCTTGAAGGCCGGTATGCCGTACCGCATCAGCCCGCCGAGCCGGTCGTCCTTCTCGTACACCGCGACCGTGTGCCCCGCACGGGTCAGCTGCTGCGCCGCGGCCAGCCCGGTGGGCCCCGATCCGATCACCGCCACCGTCCGCCCCGACAGCCGCTCCGGCGGGCTCGGCGGAGCGAGTCCGTCCGCCCAGGCCCGGTCGGCGATGGCGCACTCGACGTTCTTGATGGTGACCGCGGGCTGGTTGATCGCGAGCACGCATCCCGCCTCGCACGGTGCGGGACACAACCGGCCGGTGAACTCGGGGAAGTTGTTGGTGGCGTGCAGCCGTTCCGTGGCCGCGCGCCAGTCGTCGCGGCTGACCAGGTCGTTCCACTCGGGGATCAGGTTGCCGAGCGGGCAGGCGTCGTGGCAGAACGGCACCCCGCAGTCCATGCAGCGGTCCGCCTGCCGGTTGATGATGGGCAGCAGAGCACCGGGGACGTAGACCTCGTTCCAGTCCCGGACCCGCTCCGCGACGGGCCGGCGGGGCCAGTCCCGGCGAGGCGTGGTGAGGAAACCCTTGGGGTCGGCCATGGCCGTCTTCCTTGCGTCCGCGTACGACAGGGCGTGCGTCATCGGGCGGCGCTCTCTGCGGCCACGATACGACCCCTCGGCCGGGCGCGCAGAGGGCGTGACGGTACTCTCCGAGACGCTCCTGCCGGGGTCCGGCGGGGACCGGCGGCGGCCGGACAAGGATTCAGGTGAGCGCCAGCACGTAGGCCACCGCCGTGCCGGCCGAGGCGATCATCCGCACGTGGTTCCACCTCGTCCACTCGCGTACGTACGACGGCCAGTACGCGGCGGCCTCCGGCGTCTCCGGGTCCAGCCCGAGCAGTGTGTCGTTGCGGGGCACGTTCGCGACCATGGTCACCCCGAACGAGCCGAGCAGAAACAGCGCGCTGCCCACCAGCAGCTCCACCGTCCCGTCGTCCGGCCACAGCACGAACGTCACCACGGCGATCACCGAGCACAGCACCGCCGATCCGACGAACACGACCATGAACGCCGGTGTCACCGCCGTCACGTTGATCGCGTTCATCGCGGCGACGCCCTGCGCCGGCGGCAGCGCGGCGAGACCACGCATCACGAAGGTCGAGAAGGCGCAGAAGACCCCGGCCACCAGAGCGCTCCCGAGCACCCCCAACACCGTCAGCAGGTAATACGGACCATCGATCATCAGCGTCAACTCCCCTGTCCTGCCGGGACTTCTCCCGACGCGTCGCCTCACCACATGTGCATTCCCACACGGCACCCGTGACCATGGAAGGACCGGAGAAGACGGCCCGCGGTGTGACGTGGCGGCCGCATGCGGCCGTTCCCCGCGCGGCCGGGCAGTCTGCGGCCCGCAACCCGTTCCGCTCCGCGTGTGGCGCATCATGGCCGGTGTGCGACTCGAAGCGATCACCTGGGACCGGCTCGGCGACCTCCTGGCCGAGCGCCTGCTCGATCTGGAACCGGCCGACGGCAGCCCCTGGCCGCGCATCGCCTTCGACGGCGCTCCCGCGGCCCGCCCCGGTGACCTCGCCGAGCGCGTCGCCGAGGCACTGCGCACGCTCGGCCGCCCCTCGCTGGTCGTCGGCACGGAGGGCTTCCTGCGTCCGGCCTCGCTCCGCCTCGAACACGGCCGGCGGGACGTGGACGCCTACTTCGACGGCTGGTTCGACACCGGCGCCCTGTGGCGTGAGGTGTTCGGCCCCCTGGAACCCGGCGGCGACGGGCGCGTCCTGCCCGATCTGCGGGACCCGGCCACCGATCGTGCCACCCGCAGCCCGTACGTCCGACTCCGGCCCGGCTCTTGCCTGCTGCTGCACGGTCCGCTCCTGCTGCGCCACTGGTTCCCCTTCGACCTGACCGTGCACCTCCGCCTCTCGCCCGGCGCCCTGCGCCGCCGCACCCCCGAGACCGACCACTGGACGCTTCCCGCCTACGAGCGCTACGAGGCCGAGACCGACCCGGCTGGCGCCGCCGACGTGCTGGTACGCGCCGACGACCCGCGCCACCCGGCCTGGAGCGGGTGACGCACGGCCCCGGTCCCCGCCCGGCTCCGGATGCGCCCGTTCCGTTGCGCGGCGAGAATGAATGTCGCCGGGACAAGCGGTGCGTCCCGTGCCGCGCCGGCCGTCCGGTACCAGGAGGTACTCCATGACCACCGCCGGAGACATCATGCACCGGGGAGCCCAGTGGATCCCCGCCCACGAGACGCTGGACCGGGCCGCCCAGCTCATGCGCGAGCTGAACGTCGGCGCCCTGCCCATCAGCGACGAGAACGAACGGCTCTGCGGCATCCTCACCGACCGTGACATCGTCGTCGGCTGCGTGGCCATGGGGCACGACCCGGCCAGGACCACCGCCGGCGAGATGGCCCACGGCACCCCCCGCTGGATCGAGGCGAGGGCCGACATCTCCGACGTCCTGCGCGAGATGAAGGACCACCAGATCCGCAGGCTCCCCGTCATCGAGAACAAGCGGCTGGTCGGCATGATCAGCGAGGCGGACCTCGCCAGGCACCTGCCGGAGGACCAGATCGCCGACTGGGCCGAGAGCGTCTACGCCCGGAGCGGGCCGCGCTGACCCCGCCGGATCACAGCCAGCCGTTGCGCCGGAAGCCGCGGTACAGCACCACGCACGCAACGGATATCACGGCTATGACCAGCGGATATCCGAATCTCCAGTGCAACTCCGGCATGTGGTCGAAGTTCATGCCGTAGAGGCCGCAGACCATCGTCGGCACGGCGATCACCGCGGCCCACGCCGTGATCTTGCGCATGTCCTCGTTCTGCGCGACCGTGACCTGGGCCAGGTGCGCCTGCAAGATCGAGTTCAGCAGCTCGTCGAAGGAGGCGATCTGTTCCTTGGCCCGTATGAGGTGGTCGAGGACGTCCCGGAAGTAGGCCTGGATCTCCGGGTCCACCACCCGGATCGGCCTGGTCGCGAGGTCCTCGATCGGCCGCCCGAGCGGAACCACGGCCCGCTTCAGCTCCAGCAGTTCCCGCTTCAACTGGTAGATGCGCCCGGGATCGGCCCGCGCGCCGTTCTCGGCGAACACGTCCGTCTCGACCTGGTCGATGTCCTCGTGGACCGCGGCGGTGACGCTCAGGTAGTCGTCGACCACGTGATCGGCGACCGCGTGCAGCACCGCCGCCGGCCCCTTGGCGAGCTTCTCGGGGTCGGCCTCCAGGTCCTCGCGCAGCGGACCCAGCGAGCCGTGGCGTCCGTGCCGCACCGTGATCACGAAGTCCGCGCCGACGAACACCATGATCTCGCCGGTGTCCACCACCTCGCTCGTCGCCGTCAGTTCCTCGTGCTCGACGTAGCAGACCGTCTTCAGCACCGCGAACAGCGTCTCCCCGTAGCGCTCCAGCTTCGGGCGCTGATGGGCCTCGACCGCGTCCTCCACGGCCAGGGGATGCAGGTCGAACAGCTCGGCGATGCCCGCGAACTCCTGGTCCGTCGGCTCGTGCAGGCCCAGCCACACGAAGCCGTGACGGCTTCCGCGTACCCGCTCCACCGCCTCGACGACATCCCCGCCCCCGGAGGTCCGGGAGCCGTCCCGGTACGTCACGCAGTTCACCACCGACGACCCCAGTGGGGACCGGGCCGGGTGGCTCAGGTCGACGCCGGGGCGCCGACGGGCGAGGCGCGCCACCTTGCGGAGGCCGCCGACCTTGCTGAGACGCGTGACCTTCCGCAGGTTCCCCGCCATCGACATCTGGATCTCCTCGCGTGCAACTCCCCGGGCTTGAAGCTCTCTTCGTGCGGTACGCCGTGGGCTGTGCTCCCGTGACGCGTCGCGTTCCTGCCCCGTGGCGCGCCAGTCTGCCAGTTTCCGGCGAACCGTGGGTGAGCCTGTGGGAACTCGGCGTTCCGCTTTGTTCCCTCCTGTGGACGAAGGGGGTCGGGTGGTGCGGACGCCGGTCGCCCGCGCTCGACGCGGTGTCGTACCGTCCGGCGGGACATCGCCTCATCCGGGCGGGACAGCGCCCCCGACGGCGCATCCCCTCGCCCCGGCGGGGCCGGCCCTCACCCGTGCGGGGCCGCGCCTCACCCCGGCGGGGCCGCGCCTCACCCCGGCGGGGTAGTGCCTCACGCCGACGGGGCAGTGCCTCGACCTGCCGGACAAGCGGGACAACTGGGATGATCGCACCATGATGCGATCCGACGGATACCTTCTCGACAACCGGCAGTCCGAGGCGGGCGAGCGCTTCGACGCCTTCGCCTCGCTCTTCGATCCCACGACCTTCCGGCACCTAGCCGAGTGCGGTGTCGGACCCGGATGGCGCTGCTGGGAGGTCGGGGCCGGCGGCACGTCCGTGGTGTCCTGGCTGGCCAAGAAGGTCGGGCCGACCGGCAAGGTCATCGCCACCGACATCGACACCTCGTGCCTTGCCTCCGCCGCCCGGCCGCCGGTGGACGTCCGGGTCCACGACGTCGGCGCCGAGGAGCCGCCGGGGGAGGGGTTCGACCTGGTGCACGCCAGGCTCGTCCTCGTCCATGTTCCGGACCGCGAACGGGCACTGAGCTCGATGGTCAGGGCCCTGCGCCCCGGCGGCCGCCTCCTCGTCGAGGACGCCGACCCCACCCTCCAGCCACTGGTCTGCCCCGACGAGCAGGGCCCCGAACAGCACCTCGCCAACCGGCTGCGGCACGGTTTCCGCCGGCTGCTGGCCGACAGCGGAGCCGATCTCGCCTACGGCCGCAGGCTGCCGCGACTGTTGCGCGAGGCCGGTCTGCGACAGGTCGAGGCCGACGCGTACTTCCCGGTCTCCTCGCCGGCCTGCGCCGCTCTGGAATCGGCCACGATCCGGCAGGTCCGCGACCGTCTCGTCGCCGCGGGCCTGGCCACGGACGAGGACATCGACCGCCACCTGGCGAACGTCGCGTCCGGAGACATGGACCTGGCCACCGCCCCGATGATCTCGGCGTGGGGACGCAAGCCGTAGCGGACCGGGTGTCCCCGGTTCACTTCCCGGGTCCCCGGTCTCCGGGCCTTCCGTCTCGCGGCCCCGTGCCCCGCGCTCACTCCCCGGCCGTCGGCCTCCCGCCCACCCGTTCCACGGCGCGCGCCCCCGCCCGGCAGCCCTCCCGCGCCGCGTGCTCCGGGACGGCGCCCGTGAGCAGGGCGGCGAGGAACGCGCCGGTGAAGGCGTCGCCGGCTCCCGTAGTGTCCCTGGGCGTCGCCGGGACGGCCGGCACCCGGGCGCACAGTTCGCCGGACCGGGCCACCAGCGCGCCGTCCGCGCCCTGCTTGGCGACCACGAGCGGGACGTGCCGACTCAGCTTCGCCGCCGCGTCCGCCGGATCGGGCAACCCGGTGAGCAGGCAGGCCTCGTCCCGGCTCGGCAGCAGGACGTCCACCCCCTCGACGAGCCGCAGGAAACGGTCGACGCCCAACCGGGTGAGAAAGCCGGCCGAAGCCGGGTCCAGGCTCACCGGCACACCACGCGCGCGAGCCGACCGCAGGGCCGCCGCGACCAGGGCCCGGCTCGGTTCGGAGAACAGCAGGTAGCCCGACAGGTGCAGGCGCGCGACACCGTCGAGCAGCGCGTCGGACCAGTCACCGGGATCGAGCCGCAACGAGGCGCCGCTGTCGGTGAGGAAGGTCCGCTCGGCCGCGTCGCCGGTGTCCACCAGGCAGATCACCGTCCCCGTCGGCGCCCGAGGATCCACGACGAGGTGGGGACGTACCCCGCAGGCGACCAGCTCACGCTCGTGCCACGCGGCCGACTCCGCACCCACCCGGCCCAGCAGCCGTACCTCCGGACAGCCCCAATGCGCCGCCCAGCAGGCCACGTTGGCACCCGCGCCACCCGGCACCGTCCGGATCGCCGCGGCCGTGTCCGTTCCCGGCGCGAGCGGCCCCCGATGCCGGGCGACGACGTCCGTGATCACATCACCGACCACCAGCAGCGCACCGGCTCCCCGGCTCTGGAAGCCGCCCGCGCCGCTCTCGGCTCCGCCCGGCTCCGCCGTCACGCCCCGGCCCAGGCCGCCGCGATCCGCGATGCCAGCCGTACGTTGCCGCGCACCGCCGCCAGATTGGCGCTCAGCGAGGCGCCGTCGGTGTGCCGCACCAGGTAGTCCAGCAGGAACGGCGTGACCGCCTGACCGGTCACGCCCTCGGCCGCGCACGCGTGCAGCGCGTCGGCGAGCACGCGCGCGTGCAGCCCCGGGTCCAGCTGCTCCGCCTCCGGCACGGGGTTGGCGACGATCAGCGCCGACTCGGGCCCGCCGAGCGCGTCCTGCGCCCTCATCACGTCGGCGACCTGATCGGGCGACTCCAACGTCCAGTCCACCGGATGGCCCGAGTCGGACAGGTAGAAGCCGGGGAAGCGGTCGGTGCCGTATCCCGCCACGGCGACGCCCAGCGTCTCCAGCCGCTGCAGGGTCGCCGGCACGTCCAGGATCGACTTCACGCCCGCGCACACCACCGTGATCCGGGTGCGCGCCAGCAGTCCCAGGTCGGCCGACTCGTCCTGCGTCACCGTCCACTCCCGGTGCACCCCGCCGAGCCCGCCCGTCGCGAACACCCGCACCCCTGCCAGGGCCGCGAGCAGCGCGGTCGCCGACACCGTGGTCGCCCCGCTCGCACCGGAGGCCACCGCGAGCGGAAGGTCACGGTGGCCCAGCTTGCGGATGCCGTCCTCGTTCGCGACCCGCTCCAGCTGGTCCTTGCCGAGGCCCACATGGGGCCGCCCGTCCAGTACCGCGATCGTCGCCGGTACGGCACCCTCGCTCCGTACGACCTCCTCCAGCTCCCGCGCCACCTGCAGGTTGCGCGGGCGCGGCAGACCGTGCGCGATGATCGTGGATTCCAGGGCCACCACGGGTCGACGCGCGTCGATCGCCTCCCGCACTTCTTCCGACACCACCAGCACCACGTGCCTGCCTCCTGTCAGTCGGTCCTCCCTCATCTCTGGCGGGCGGCACCCCCTGCCAAACCCTTGCGGCCCGTCGCCGAGGAGCCCAGCCTGGGATGCATGACGGACAACACGGCACGTCTGGACCACGTCGTCCTGTGGGTGCGCGACCCGCTCGCCTCGGCCGGTTTCTACGAGAAGGCGGTCGGACTCGAGCCCCTCGGAGTCACCGAGTTCGCCGCCGGTACGACGTCCTTCCCCTCCGTACGGCTCAACGACGAGACCATCTTCGACCTCGCACCGCTCACCATGGCGGGAAAGATGAACATGCTCCCCGGGGCCGCCGAAAGTGCCGGTCACCCGGTCAACCACGTCTGCGTGTCCCTCCCCGGCCCCGACTTCGAGGCGCTCCGCACCCGCCTGGAGGAACACGGCGTCCCCATGTCCGACATCTCGTACGACGCCTACGGCGCCCGCGGGACGGCCCGGCGCAGCTTCTACTTCCGCGACCCGGACGGCAACGTCTTCGAGGCCCGGCACTACGACTAGCGGTACGAGACCGCGCGCGTCAGAACAGCGGCTCGGGGAGCACCCCTTCCAGCGCGAGCAGCTTCCGCTTGGCCTCCAGGCCTCCGCCGAAGCCGCCGATGCCCCCGTCGCTCTCGACGACCCGGTGGCAGGGCACCACGACCGGCAGCGGATTGGACCCCATCGCCGCCCCCACGGCCTGGCTCGCGCCGGGCTGGCCGACCCGCCGGGCCAGATCCCCGTAGCCGACGACCTGACCGAACGGCACGCCGGTCGCCAGTTCACGCAGCACCTGCCGGTTGAAGCCGGAGATCAGCGACCAGTCCAGCGGCAGCTCGAAAGTGCGCCGCTCACCCGCGAAGTACGCCTCGACCTGCCGTATCGCCTCGGTCAGCAACGGCGAGCCGGGAGCCTCGACGGGCTCGCCGCCCAACCGGGACGCGAGCCGGCCCAGTGCCCTGTCCCGCACCGCGTCCGTGGCGTGGAACACGACGTTGACCAGGCCCTCGGGGGTCGCCGCCAGCAGCAGCGGACCGATCCCTGTGTCGACGACGGCCCATACGATCCGCTGCTCGTCCTGCTGCCCATGGCTGTCCATGCGTCCCACCGTACGGCCCGCCACTGACAACGCCGTGCGAGCAGCTTCCCGGAGGCTTCCCGCGGAGGCCTCAGGGGGCTTGCAGCGCGGCCCGAACCAGGTCGGGCTTGTTCGTGATGACGCCGTCGACGCCGTATCCGGCGGCCCGGCGGGCGGTGTCCACGTCGTCGACGGTCCAGGTGAACACGGACAGCGGGCTGCCGTGCGGTCCGGTGAGCGCGTGGACGGCGGAGACGTAGCCCGCCGAGATCGAGGCGTACGAGGGATTGATCCCGTCGGTGAAGGCCGCGTAGGCGGGCAGGTCGGACACGGCAGGCTTCCCGAGGAGGGCTGTCCGGACGCCCGGCTTCAGGTCGTGGACGATCCGCAGACTGCCGGCGCTGAAGCTCTGCACCACCAGCCGGCCGGCCAGGTGCCGGTCGTCGAGCCAGCCCTCGTTGCCGAGGACCTTCAGCGTCTGGCGCTCGATGCCGGGGTACAGCTCGGGGCTCTTGATCTCCAGAAGCAGGTTCTGCCGGTGCAGTCCGACACGGCGGAGGTACTGCTCCAGCGTCGGCACGCGCGTGCCCGCGTACGCGGGACCGAACCAGCTCCCCGCGTCCAGCCGAGCGATCTCGGCCGCGGTGAAGTCCTTCACCTTCCAGGGCGCCCGACCGGGAAAGACCTCCTCGGCGTCGGTCGTGCGCCGCAGGCTGTCGTCGTGGATCACGACGAGTTCCCCGTCCTTGGTGCGCTGGACGTCGTTCTCGACCCAGGAAACGCCCAGCACGGCCGCCGCGTCGACGGCGGGCAGCGTGTTCTCGGGCGCCTGGGCGGAGGCGCCCCGGTGGGCGACGACCAGGGGCGCCGCGCCGACGTCGCCGGCCCGGGCGGCGGACGTGGGAAACAGGAGGGCGACGGCCCCCAGGAGCGCGGTGGTCAGGGCGGCTACGGCGCGCACGTGCATGCGTACTCCTCGCGTCGAGCGGTCGGCGGATCACGGACAGCTCAACTGTGACAGCATCGTGTAACCGGCGGCGGGGCGCAGAACGGCCACACGGCGGAGAGAATCGCCCGACTCCGCTCACCGGTGGCGCACAACTGGGTCAGACGCGTGTTTCTTTGCCGGAAAATCGTTCGACCATTCAGGTGGGGGTCATACTCTCTGCCTCAGCCCTGCACCGCTCGGGCGGTACTGGGAGGGGGGCGCTTTCCACGGATTCCGGACGCAAGAACGGCGGAAGGGCAGCCGCGCATGCAGGGCACGGTCGACGGATTCAGCTACGGACTCGTCACACCACTGGTGGGCTATCTCATGGCCTGTCTGGGCGGTGCGCTCGGCCTGCGCTGCACGACCCGGTCCATGCTCGTGGCGCGTTCCTGGCGCGCCGGCTGGCTCGCCCTCGGTTCCGCCGCGATCGGCTCCGGCATCTGGACGATGCACTTCGTCGCGATGATGGGGTTCACGGTGCGAGGGGCGCCCATCCACTACGACAGACCGCTGACCTACGCCAGTCTGGGCGTCGCCGTCCTCATGGTGGGTATCGGGATCTTCATCGTCGGCTACCGGGGCGCGAAGGGCGCGGCCCTGTTCACCGGGGGCACCGTCACCGGCCTCGGCATCGCCTCGATGCACTACCTGGGCATGGCCGGCATGCAACTGAACGGCAAGTTCGAGTACAACACCCTCACGGTCGCCGTCTCCGTCGTCATAGCGATGGCCGCCGCCACCGCCGCCCTGTGGGCCGCCGCACAGGTCAGGGGGTTCCTGTGGAGCGTCGGCGCGAGTCTCGTCATGGGAATGGCCGTCAGCGGCATGCACTACACCGGCATGGCGGCCCTCAGCGTGCACCTGCACGGCCCCGCCGACTCCTCCACGGGGGACTCGCCGGCCGGACTGCTCGCTCCCATGCTGATCGGCCCGCTCGTCTTCCTGCTGCTCGCCGCCGTGATCGTGGTGTTCGACCCGCTGATGGTCATGGGCAAGCCGGCCCGGTCCCCGGCCGAGCACAAGCCCGGGGTCCCGGCCCGTCCGGCCGCGCAGCACCCGGCCCACCGTCCGCCGCACCGCCCCGGCCGGCAGCAGTCGGGCCGCCGCGGCTCCCGGACTCCGCAGAGCCGCTGATCCCGCCGCATTGTCAGTGGCGGGTCGTACGGTGGACAGCATGCGGCCCGTTTCCCACATCGAACGCACGGTGGCGCCCTTCGAGGTCGTCAGCCCCTACCAGCCGAGCGGCGACCAGCCGCAGGCCATCGCCGAGCTCGCCCGGCGCATCGAAGCGGGCGAGAAGAACGTCGTCCTGCTCGGCGCGACCGGCACCGGCAAGTCCGCGACCACCGCGTGGATGATAGAGAAGCTCCAGCGCCCCACCCTGGTGATGGCGCCGAACAAGACGCTGGCCGCCCAGCTGGCGAACGAGTTCCGCGAGCTCCTGCCCAACAACGCCGTCGAGTACTTCGTCTCGTACTACGACTACTACCAGCCCGAGGCATACGTCCCGCAGTCGGACACCTACATCGAGAAGGACTCCTCGATCAACGAGGAGGTCGAGCGACTGCGCCACTCCGCGACCAACTCGCTGCTCACCCGCCGCGACGTCGTCGTGGTCGCCTCGGTCTCCTGCATCTACGGCCTCGGCACGCCGCAGGAGTACGTCGACCGCATGGTCCCGCTCAGGGTCGGCGACGAGCTCGACCGTGACGAACTGCTGCGCCGCTTCGTGGACATCCAGTACACGCGCAACGACATGGCGTTCACCCGTGGCACCTTCCGGGTGCGCGGCGACACCATCGAGATCTTCCCGGTCTACGAGGAGCTCGCCGTCCGCATCGAGATGTTCGGCGACGAGATCGAGGCGCTCTCCACCCTCCACCCGGTCACCGGCGAGATCATCAGCGACGACCGGCAGCTGTACGTCTTCCCGGCCTCCCACTACGTCGCGGGCCCCGAGCGCATGGAGCGGGCCGTCAACGACATCGAGAAGGAGCTGGGGGAGCGGCTGGCCGACCTGGAGAAGCAGGGCAAGCTCCTGGAGGCCCAGCGTCTGAGGATGCGGACGACCTACGACCTCGAGATGCTCCGCCAGATCGGCACCTGCTCCGGCGTGGAGAACTACTCGATGCACTTCGACGGCCGCTCGCCCGGGTCCCCGCCCAACACCCTGCTGGACTACTTCCCGGACGACTTCCTGCTGGTCATCGACGAGTCGCACAACACGGTCCCGCAGATCGGCGCCATGTACGAAGGCGACGCCTCCCGCAAGCGCACCCTCGTCGACCACGGCTTCCGCCTGCCGTCCGCCCTCGACAACCGGCCGCTGAAGTGGGAGGAGTTCCAGGAGCGGGTCGGGCAGACCGTCTACCTGTCGGCCACGCCCGGCAACTACGAGCTCTCCCGCGCGGACGGCATCGTCGAGCAGATCATCCGTCCCACCGGCCTCGTCGACCCGGAAGTCGTCGTCAAGCCCACCGAGGGCCAGATCGACGACCTGGTGCACGAGATCCGCACGCGGACCGAGAAGGACGAGCGCGTCCTGGTCACCACGCTCACCAAGAAGATGGCCGAGGACCTCACGGACTACTTCCTCGAGCTCGGCATCCAGGTGCGCTACCTGCACAGCGACGTCGACACCCTGCGCCGCGTGGAGCTGCTGCGCGAGCTGCGCTCCGGCGAGTTCGACGTCCTGGTCGGCATCAACCTCCTGCGCGAGGGCCTCGACCTGCCCGAGGTCTCCCTGGTGGCGATCCTCGACGCCGACAAGGAGGGGTTCCTGCGTTCCGGTACCTCCCTCATCCAGACCA
Organism: Streptomyces sp. H51; assembly: GCF_035656535.1. NCBI lineage: Bacteria > Bacillati > Actinomycetota > Actinomycetes > Kitasatosporales > Streptomycetaceae > Streptomyces > Streptomyces sp. H51. The sequence continues at coordinate 25,391 of NZ_JAYMHD010000015.1, read as the reverse complement.
TCGGCCGCGCCGCGCGCAATGTCTCCGGCCAGGTCCACATGTACGCCGACAGGATCACACCGGCGATGGAGCGGGCCATCGAGGAGACCAACCGCCGACGCGAGAAGCAGATCGCGTACAACAAGGAGCGGGGCATCGACCCCCAGCCCCTCCGCAAGAAGATCAACGACATCGTGGCGCAGATCGCCCGCGAGGACGTCGACACCGAGCAACTGCTCGGCTCGGGATACCGCAAGACCAAGGACGGCAAGGGCGCCAAGGCTCCCGTGCCCTCCCTCGGGAAGGCGGCCGGCACCGGCGCGGCCGGCGCCAAGGCGGCCAAGGGCAAGGCCAGGCAGACGGTGCCCACCGACCGTCCCGCGGCCGATCTCGCCGAGCAGATCGAGGAACTGACGGAGCGTATGCGCGCCGCCGCCGCGGACCTTCAGTTCGAGATCGCCGCCCGGCTGCGCGACGAAGTCTCCGAGATGAAGAAGGAACTGCGTCAGATGAAGGAGGCGGGCCTGGCCTGACCGGCCGTCGGCACGCGTCCTCCCGGCCCCGTCCGTACGCGCTGTGTTTCAAGACCGACACAAAGTAGGGGCTGGGGTACGGCATTGTCAGTGGCCCTGCGTAGGGTGCTCATCAACCGCGGATTCCGCGGCAACAGGGGAAAGCACGAGAGGGGAATCAGCGCGTGACCGTCAACATGACCAAGGGTCAGGCCATCAGTCTGCAGAAGAACGACGGAGGCAGCCTGTCCGCGGTCCGTATGGGTCTCGGCTGGCAGGCGGCTCCCCGGCGCGGCCTGTTCGGTTCGCGCACCCGGGAGATCGACCTGGACGCCTCCGCCGTGCTGTTCGCGGACAAGCAGCCGGTCGACGTCGTCTTCTTCCGCCACCTGGTCAGCGACGACGGCTCCGTCCGCCACACCGGCGACAACCTCGTCGGCGGCGCCGGCCAGGGCGGCGACGACGAGTCCATCCTCGTCGACCTGCAGCGCGTCCCGGTCCACATCGACCAGATCGTCTTCACCGTGAACTCCTTCACGGGGCAGACCTTCGCGGAGGTGCAGAACGCGTTCTGCCGCCTGGTCGACGAGACCAACGGCCAGGAGCTGGCCCGCTACACGCTCGCGGGCGGCGGCGCCTACACCGCCCAGGTCATGGCGAAGGTGCACCGCTCGGGTGCGGGCTGGAGCATGACGGCCCTCGGCACCGCGGCCAACGGCCGCACGTTCCAGGACCTGATGCCGGCGATCCTGCCGCTTCTCTAGCGGGACCGGCGAGCGGCACACGACACGACACACCAGCTACACAGGGGGACGAAGGCGATGACGGCCGAGCTGGTGCGGGGGCAGAACCACCCGCTTACCCAGGCCCGTCTCGAGGTCCGGGTCTCGGCCGGCAAGCCGATCGTGGCCGCGGCCACGCTCAGCGACGAGAACGGCAAGATCCGCGGCGTCGAATGGGTGGCCCATCCGGGCGCACCCACCCTGCCCGGTCTGGAGGTCTCCCGGCAGGCGGCCGCCGACCACCGTCTCGCGGTGGACCTGGACGCCATGCCGGAGGCCGTGCATCGCGTCAGTGTGCTGCTCGCCCTGCCCGTGGGAGTCGGCGGCCCGGCCCGGTTCGGCGCCGTCGCCGCCCCCTTCCTGGCGGTCACCGGCCTCGACGGCACCGAGGTCGCCAGCTATACGATCACCGGCCTCGAGGCCGAGTCGGCGGTCGTCGCCCTGGAGCTCTACCGCAGGCAGGGCGCCTGGAAGGTGCGCGCCGTCGGCCAGGGGTACGCCGGCGGCCTCGCCGAGCTCTTCACCGACCAGGATCTGGCCGAGGCCCAGCAACTGGCGACCGGCATCAACGAGGCGGTGGCCCAGGGCGTGGCCCGCTCGGTGCAGGCGCCGCAGGCGCGTACCGCGGACGGCGACCGCAGCCGACAGGCGACCGCACCGGCGCACGGTCCCGACCACACCGGCTCCGTGCCCCGGACAGCCTCGGGTCACGCGGCCCCCGACGCCGCGTCCGCGTACCCGGCGCAGGGCGCGCAGTCCGGCCCTTCGGCGGGTCCCGCGGATCCCTCCGCCGGCCCCCAGCCGTCCGCGCCCACCGCGGGCGGTTCGATCGACTACAGCCACCCGGGCCGGCACACCGCCGCCCCGCCTCCGCCCCCGCCGACCGCACCCCCGGCCCAGCCGGGCCGGCCCGCGCAGCCCGTGGCGGGCGACGCGACCGGCTGGTCCATGGACGAGCGGCTCTACAACCAGGTCTGGGGCATGTTCGAGGACCTGGCCCGTTCCACGGCGGCCTACCGCAGCGCGGTCGACTTCGCCGACTCCCGCATGGAGAAGGAACTCGACCAGGTCCTGTCCGACCCCCGCAGCAGGATCGGCGGGCAGGGCGACGCCGCGCGGGAGGCGGCCCGCGCGAAGCACACCCAGCTCGTCGACCAGGCCCGGCAGGCACTCGACCGGGACCTCGCCCAACTCGGCGCCGAGGCCGATGTGGTGGAGCCGGCGCTGCCGCCGGCGTACGCGCGCTGGGACAACCCCGTCTGGCACGCCTACCGGGTGCCGATGGAGATTCCGATGGCCGTGCGCCTGGGCGACCTCTACCTGCCCGAGAGCGACCCGCTGCGCATCCCGATGCTGGTCCGCCTGCCGCTCGAACGCGGGCTGTGGATCGACAGCGGGCGGGTCGGAATGCTCGACGAAACCTTCGCCGACGCCCACGACCTGCGGCGCCTCGGGATGGAGACCGCGGTGGCGCTCGCCGCGCGGCTGCTCGCCGTCTACCCGGCGGGCGAGTTCACCGTGCACGTCATCGACCCGGCGGGATCGGCCGCGCAGCAGCTCGTGCCGCTGGTGCAGAACGGCGTGCTCGCGGGCCCGCCCGCCCTGGGCGCCGCGGGGGTCTCGGACGTCCTGGCGCGGCTGACACAGCGCGTCGACCTGGTGCAGATGGCCATGCGCGGCGGCGCGGCCGACTCGCTGCCGCACGACCTGGACACGGCCGAGCAACTGCTGATCGTCAACGACTTCCCGCACGGCTTCGACGACCGGGCCGTGAACCAGCTGCGCTACCTGGCGGACGAAGGGCCGGCCGTCGGCGTCCATCTGATGATGATCGCCGACCGTGAGGAGGCCGCCGGATACGGCCCCTTGCTCGACCCGCTGTGGCGTTCGCTGCTGCGACTCACCCCGGTGCCCGACGACCACCTCGCCGACCCGTGGGTGGGCCACGCCTGGACCTATGAGCCGGCCCTCGTACCGCCCCACAGTCAGGTGCTGAACCAGGTTCTCGCGCAGGTCGCGCAGGCTCGCCGCGAGTGGAAACGCTGACCGTCACAGCGAGCGTCAAGCACGAGTAAAGCGCTCTGAACTGCATCTTTGGAGTTTCCTTTACCGATCTCTTTACCTTTCCTTGGTGATGGGGGTACTGTCTTCCGTACGGAGGGGAGTACTCCCTGCCTGCTGCGGCGTTCCCGTCAATACGGATCCGGCCAGATCCCGGGGCGTCGGCCCAGAGTCGAGTCACTGGGTGGAAGAGACCTCCGGCAGCGACGACGCTGACATCTGCCGTTACGTACTGCCGGAGGCGCAGTGGATGTTTCGACGACCCTGTGGGTCCTGACCATCGTGGGCCTAGCCGCCCTGATCGCGGTCGACTTCTTCATCGGCCGCAAACCGCACGACGTGTCCGTCAAGGAAGCCGGGATCTGGACGGCCGTCTGGATCACTCTCGCCGTGCTCTTCGGCCTCGGCCTGCTCGTCTTCGGCGGCGGCCGGCCCGCCGGCGAGTTCTTCGCGGGCTTCGTCACCGAGAAGTCGCTGAGCGTCGACAACCTCTTCGTCTTCGTACTGATCATGGCCAAGTTCGCCGTGCCCTCGCAGTACCAGCAGCGGGTGCTGTTCATCGGCGTGCTCATAGCCCTGGCCCTGCGGGCGGTCTTCATCGCCGCGGGAGCCGCGATCGTCGCCAGCTTCTCGTGGGTGTTCTACCTCTTCGGCGCCTTCCTGATCTGGACCGCCTGGAAGCTGGTCCAGGAGGCCCGGGCCGAGGAGGAGAACGAGGAGTACGAGGAGAGCAAGCTGCTCAAGGCGGTCGAGCGCCGATTCGGCGTGGCCGACCGCTACCACGGCACCAAGCTGTGGATCCGGCAGAACGGCAGGCGGGTCATGACCCCGATGCTGGTCGTGATGCTGGCGATCGGCACCACCGACATCCTGTTCGCGCTCGACTCCATCCCCGCGATCTTCGGCTTGACCCAGGACCCGTACATCGTGTTCACCGCCAACGCCTTCGCGCTGATGGGTCTGCGGCAGCTGTACTTCCTCATCGGCGGCCTGCTGAAGAAGCTGGTCCACCTCAGCTACGGCCTGTCGGTCATCCTCGGCTTCATCGGCGTCAAGCTGGTCCTGCACGCTCTGCACGAGTCCGGCGTGCACGTCCCTGAGATCTCCATACCGGTCTCCCTCGGCGTGATCTGCTCGGTCCTCCTGATCACCACGCTCACCAGCCTCAGGGCGTCCAGGAAGCAGGCGGAGGCCGAGGCGGCGCCGTCCGGGACCGAAGACGCCGCGAAGGACAGCATCCAGGCCTGACCACGGCGGACGACGGACGACGACCGTCGGGAGCCCATGACGGGTGCGGAGCACACAGCGCCGGACGCACCGTGATAGACCGGGGCCGATCAGCCCGCCCCCGGACCGGAGGAACCGTGCACCGCACCCTGGCCAACGCCCCGATCATGATTCTCAACGGCCCCAACCTGAACCTTCTCGGCCGACGGCAGCCGGAGATCTACGGCAAGGACACACTGGCCGACGTCGAGGCACTGTGCGTCAGGGCGGCGGCCGCGCACGGCGGCACCGTGGATTTCCGGCAGTCCAATCACGAGGGCGAACTGGTGGACTGGATCCATGAGGCGCGGCTCGGCCACTGCGGCATCGTGATCAACCCCGGCGCCTACTCGCACACGTCGGTCGCGATCCTGGACGCGCTCAACACCTGTGACGGGCTGCCGGTGCTGGAGGTGCACATCTCCAACATCCACCAGCGGGAGTCCTTCCGGCACCACTCCTACGTCTCGCTGCGGGCCGACGGGGTCATCGCGGGATGCGGAGTGCAGGGGTACGTCTTCGGCGTGGAGCGCGTCGCGGCGCTGGCGGGGGCGGAGCAGGCCCAGGTGTGAGCGGCGCCGCCCCCCTCAAGGGGCGTGGGCCGCTCACAGACTCAGTGAACAGCGTCGGGGAATGCCCGGGCCGCCGGCCGAGGGCGGGATAGGGAAGGCCGGCGGCCCATGTCGCGCAGGAGCCGTCATCCTGTGCGGGGCGGCTTCCAGTTGACCGCGCGACAGGGTGCACCGCGAGCGCGCGTACGGTGCCGGTGTGAGCGAAGGGTTCACACGGGGCGCGTACGGGTCGGGCGCTGGGCGTGCGGCGAGGGTGTGCGCGGGGCGATGTCTCGTACCGTGCGCCCCCGCGGTGTGACGCATCCGCCGCTCCGCACGCTGTAGGGCATGACTCCCCGTGGGTCACCGGCCCGTCCTCACCGAGGCGGCAAGCGGGCCGATGCGGCAGGGGCGGCAGGTCACAGGACCCGACCGCCCTGTGCCGTCCGGGTGGGATGCCGGGACCGCCGTGCGGCGCCGGCATCCCGGCCGGTCACCACCCGCGCGCGTGCCACTCCGGCAGATGCGGACGCTCGTCGCCCAGCGTCGTGTCGTTGCCGTGCCCCGGGTAGACCCAGGTCTCGTCCGGCAGCACGTCGAAGATCTTGGTCTGCACGTCGTGGATCAGAGTGGCGAACGCCTTCGGGTCCTTGCGCGTGTTGCCCACGCCACCGGGGAAGAGGCAGTCGCCCGTGAACACGTGCGGGTGCCCGTGCGGGTCGTCGTAGACCAGGGCGATCGAGCCCGGCGTGTGGCCGACCAGGTGGCGTGCGGTGAGTTCCACCTGCCCCACCCGGATGACGTCGCCGTCGTCGACCAGGACGTCGGTCGGCACGGGGATGCCGTCCGCGTCGTCCCGGCCCGCGTACGTACGGGCCCCGGTGGCCGCGACGACCTCGGCCAGCGCCTGCCAGTGATCGCCGTGCTGGTGGGTGGTGACGACGGAGGCGATGCCGTCGTCACCGATCATGCCGAGCAGTGTGCCGGCGTCGTTGGCCGCGTCGATCAGCAACTGCTCGTCGGTGGCCCGGCAGCGCAGCAGATAGGCGTTGTTGTCCATCGGGCCGACCGCGATCTTGGTGATCATCAGGTCCTTCAGCTCGTGCACGTCCGCCGGGCCGCCGACCGTCACCTGTCCGCTGTACGTCATGCCGGTCAGCCTATAGCGGGGGACCGGTGAAGGGCCCCCGCCATGGGCCGGTGGCCCGGGGCGTCGGCCGTCAGAGCGGAGGCAGTGCCGGCAGCGGACCGCCTTCCACGGTGAGCGTGGAGCCGTCGCGGCGCCCGGAGAGCCAGCCGAGCAGGTCGGGCGCCGGGCCGGTGACGGTGATCTCCGGCTGCTCCGCCTCCCGGCCCGTGCTCCACGCGCGCGTGCCGTCGGTCAGGCGCGTGCCGGGCACGTCCGCACGGCCCGCGAACCGCTCGGCGAGGAAGGCGATCTCGCGCTCCAGGAACTCCGTCGGCAGGTCCTCCAGCTCGTAGCCGATCCCGAGGTCCACGTGGTGCAGTTCCACCTCGACCCACCGCCGGAACGGCACCCGGGCCGCCGAGTCGGTGACGCCGTTGCGCAGTTCCACCGTCCGCGACCAGTCAGCCGGCACGGCGCTCGCCGCCCGGAGGCGGGCCGCGCTCTCGCGCACGTCGGAGAGGTGCACCTCCAGCGGGCGCGGCGCGTCCCGCTCGATGTCGGCGTCCCGGGCATCGCCGGAGGCGTACATGGGGCGGCCCTCCAGGACGTTCACGAGGGCGTCCGCGTTGCGGGCGAGGTGGGCCAGGACGTGGCCGAGGGTCCAGCCGGGCAGCCGTGACGGCCGGGCCACCGCGGCGTCGTCCAGCTCGGCGGCTGCGCTGAGCAGCCGTTCGGTCGCATCGTGCAGGGACACCAGGTCATGACCGTGATCAATCATGGTGCTGACCCTAGCTCCGCCACACCTTCGGGTGAAGCTGGTGAAGCAATGCCGGAAATCGAATGCACGTGCTATAGGGTCGGGTGTGGCGTCGGGCATCCTGGAGATGCGGGGATCGTTATGCATCCCGAGAAACCGACCCGGCGTTGTCAGTGGCTCCCCCTAGTCTGAAAAGGACGGGGGCCCCGCCCCTGTCACTTCTCTCAAGAAAGGTGCGGACCGGCGTGGCCGACCGTCTCATCGTCCGTGGCGCGCGCGAGCACAACCTGAAGAACGTGTCGCTCGACCTGCCCCGGGACTCGCTCATCGTCTTCACGGGCCTGTCCGGGTCGGGCAAGTCCTCCCTCGCCTTCGACACCATCTTCGCCGAGGGCCAGCGGCGCTACGTGGAGTCGCTCTCCTCGTACGCCCGCCAGTTCCTCGGCCAGATGGACAAGCCGGACGTCGACTTCATCGAGGGCCTGTCCCCGGCGGTCTCCATCGACCAGAAGTCGACCTCGCGCAACCCGCGCTCGACGGTCGGCACGATCACCGAGGTCTACGACTACCTGCGCCTGCTCTTCGCACGCATCGGCAAGCCGCACTGTCCCGAGTGCGGCCGCCCGATCTCGCGCCAGTCGCCGCAGGCCATCGTCGACAAGGTGCTGGAGCTGCCGGAGGGCAGCCGCTTCCAGGTGCTCTCGCCGCTGGTGCGCGAGCGCAAGGGCGAGTTCGTCGACCTCTTCGCCGACCTCCAGACCAAGGGCTACAGCCGCGCGCGCGTGGACGGCGAGACCGTCCAGCTGTCCAGCCCGCCCACGCTGAAGAAGCAGGAGAAGCACACCATCGAGGTGGTCATCGACCGCCTCACGGTGAAGGCGAGCGCCAAGCGCCGCCTCACCGACTCCGTGGAGACCGCGCTCGGCCTGTCCGGCGGCATGGTCGTGCTGGACTTCGTCGACCTTCCCGAGGACGACCCCGAGCGCGAGCGCATGTACTCGGAGCACCTGTACTGCGCCTACGACGACCTGTCCTTCGAGGAGCTGGAGCCGCGGTCCTTCTCCTTCAACTCGCCCTTCGGCGCCTGCCCCGAGTGCACCGGCATCGGCACGCGCATGGAGGTCGACCCCGAGCTGATCGTCCCGGACGAGGACAAGTCCCTCGACGAGGGAGCCATCCACCCCTGGTCGCACGGGCACACCAAGGACTACTTCGACCGGCTGATCGGAGCCCTCGCGGACGCGCTCGGCTTCCGGACCGACATCCCCTTCGCGGGGCTGCCGCAGCGCGCGAGGAAGGCGCTGCTGTACGGCCACAAGACGCAGATCGAGGTCCGCTACCGCAACCGGTACGGGCGCGAGCGCGTGTACACGACGCCCTTCGAGGGCGCGGTCCCGTTCGTCAAGCGCCGGCACAGCGAGGCCGAGAGCGACGCCAGCCGGGAGCGCTTCGAGGGCTACATGCGCGAGGTGCCCTGCCCCACCTGTGAGGGCACGCGCCTGAAGCCGGTCGTCCTCGCGGTCACGATCATGGGCAAGTCGATCGCGGAGGTCTCCGCGATGTCGATCAGCGACTGCGCGGACTTCCTGGGCGAACTGAAGCTCAACGCGCGCGACAAGAAGATCGCCGAGCGCGTCCTGAAGGAGGTCAACGAACGGCTGCGGTTCCTGGTCGACGTCGGCCTGGACTACCTCTCCCTCAACCGCGCGGCCGGCACGCTCTCCGGCGGCGAGGCCCAGCGCATCCGCCTGGCCACCCAGATCGGCTCCGGCCTCGTCGGCGTGCTGTACGTCCTCGACGAGCCGTCCATCGGCCTGCACCAGCGCGACAACCACCGGCTCATCGAGACCCTGGTCCGGCTGCGCGACATGGGCAACACCCTCATCGTCGTCGAGCACGACGAGGACACCATCAAGGTCGCCGACTGGATCGTCGACATCGGCCCCGGCGCGGGCGAGCACGGCGGCAAGGTCGTGCACAGTGGCTCCCTGAAGGAATTGCTGGCCAACGACGAGTCGCAGACCGGCCAGTACCTGGCGGGCCGGAAGTCCATCCCGCTGCCGGACGTCCGCCGCCCGCACGACCCGTCCCGTCGCCTCACGGTGCACGGCGCCCGCGAGAACAACCTCCAGGACATCGACGTGTCCTTCCCGCTCGGCGTGTTCACCGCGGTCACCGGCGTCTCCGGATCCGGCAAGTCGACGCTGGTCAACGACATCCTGTACACCCACCTGGCGCGTGAGCTGAACGGTGCCCGGAGCGTCCCCGGACGGCACACGCGCGTGGACGGAGACGACCTCGTCGACAAGGTCGTGCACGTCGACCAGTCGCCCATCGGCCGCACCCCGCGGTCCAACCCGGCGACGTACACCGGCGTCTTCGACCACATCCGCAGGCTGTTCGCGGAGACCACCGAGGCCAAGGTCCGCGGGTACCAGCCCGGCCGTTTCTCGTTCAATGTCAAGGGCGGCCGCTGCGAGAACTGCGCGGGCGACGGCACGATCAAGATCGAGATGAACTTCCTCCCGGACGTGTACGTCCCGTGCGAGGTCTGCCACGGCGCCCGCTACAACCGGGAGACCCTGGAGGTCCACTACAAGGGCAAGTCCATCGCCGAGGTCCTGAACATGCCGATCGAAGAGGCGATGCACTTCTTCGAGGCCGTCCCGGCGATCAACCGCCACCTCAAGACGCTCAACGACGTCGGTCTCGGCTACGTCCGGCTCGGGCAGGCCGCGACCACCCTGTCCGGCGGTGAGGCGCAGCGCGTGAAGCTCGCCAGCGAGTTGCAGAAGCGCTCCACCGGGCGCACCGTCTACGTCCTGGACGAGCCGACCACCGGTCTGCACTTCGAGGACATCAGCAAGCTGCTGAAGGTGCTTTCCGGTCTGGTCGACAAGGGCAACACGGTCATCGTCATCGAGCACAACCTCGACGTGATCAAGACCGCCGACTGGGTCGTCGACATGGGCCCCGAGGGCGGCGCCGGCGGCGGACTCGTCGTCGCCGAGGGCACGCCCGAGGAGGTTGCCGGGGTCCCGGCCAGCCACACCGGCAAGTTCCTCCGGGAGATCCTCGGCGCCGACCGGATCAGCGACGCGGCCTCGGTGAAGGCACCCCGCAAGGCGACGGCGAAGAAGGCGGTCGCGGCCAGGACGGCGGCGAAGAAGGCGGCGCCCGCCAAGAAGACCACGCGGGCCCGGAAGGCGTGAGGCCGTCCGCCGTCAGGACCGGCTGACGCCACGACCGAACAGCACGGCGCCCCGCGGACAGAGGCAACACGACAGAGGCAACACGTCCGCGGGGTGCCGCGCGTCCCCGGTCGCCCCGGCTCCCGCACGTCGCCCCGGCCCTGCACGTCCCCCGCGCTCTGCGCCTCCTCATGCCCCGCGCATCGCCCGCCTCATGCCCCGCGCATCGCCCGCGCTCCTACGCCTCGCTCACTTCCCCCGCGTACGGCGGCTCGGCGCCCGCTCGGGAGCAGGTGACCGCCGCCGCGCGCGCCGCGAACCGCAGCAGCCGCTTCCAGCCGTCAGCCCCCAGACCCGCAAGAGCCGGGACGGACAGGGCGTCCCGGGCGGACAGTCCGTGCAGCAGCGCCGCGTTCACCGTGTCGCCGGCGCCGATCGTGTCCACGACGTCGGCCTTCTCACCCGGCACCGCGTACTCGCCGCCGTCCCGGACGAAGGCGGTCAGGCCGTCGCCGCCATGGGTCATCACGACCGCCGCGGGACCCGCGTCCAGCCACTCGCGCGGGGAACCGCCGAGCCACCGGGCGTCCTCCTCGGACAGCTTGAGCAGCGACACCGAGGGCAGCCAGCTCATGAAACGGGCGCGGTAGGCGTCCGCGTCCGCGATCAACCCCGCCCGGATGTTGGGGTCGAGCGCGATGAACACCCCCTGGGCGGCCGCACTCCGCATCAACTCCTCGTAGGCGCTCGCGCCCGGCTCCAGGACCAGCGAACAGGTGCCGAAGGACACGGCCCGCGTCCCGGCGGGGAGCGCCGGGGGCGTCGCGAACAGCCGGTCCGCGGTGCCCTCGACATAGAAGGAGTAGGCGGCGGAGCCGTCCTCGTCGATCGTGGCGACCGCGAGGGTGGTGGGTTCCGTGCCGCGCTGCACACCGGAGACGTCCACGCCGGCCGCTCGCAGCCCGTTCAGCAGCGCCTCCCCGAAGGCGTCGCGGGAGGTGCGGGAGCAGAAGGCGGTGGGGGAGCCCAGCCGGCCGAGGGCCACGGCGGTGTTGTACGGGCCGCCGCCGAGCGCCGGCCTCAAGGCGGCGAGGGCACCGGTGCCCTGCGGGACCAGATCGATCAGAGCCTCACCGGCGACGACGATCACGAGACGGTTCCTTCCTCGGACTGAGGGGACTGAGGGGACTGGGGGACTGCGGGGACTGCGGGGACTGCGGGGATCGGGCGGACTGCGAGGACTGCGCGGAGCGGACCATTGGACCGCGTGGCCGGTCCCGCGTCCGGGCCCGGCACATCGCCCCGGTATCGTGCGGTCTGTACAGCCCCTCACCAGTGGAGATCCTCATGCCCGGCCGTCCCTCCCCGAGCCGTCGTACCGTCCTGCGTGGAGCCGCCGTCGCTCCGGTCGCGGGGCTCGGCCTGACCGCGTGCTCCCTGGCCGGTGGCACCACCACCTCCGCCGTGCCGACCGCGCCCGTCGACCTCGGCGCCGAGAGCGACATCGCCGAGGGGGGCGCCAAGCTGTACCAGGACCACAACGTCGTGGTCAGCCGGGCCGCGGACGGCTCGCTGAAGGCGTACAGCACGATCTGCACGCACGCGCGGTGCGCGATCAGCACGCTGCGGGGGACGAAGCTGATCTGTCCGTGCCACGGCAGCGAGTTCGACGCCACCACCGGCAAGGTGCTGCGCTCCCCGGCCGGCGCGCCGCTCGACGAACTGCCGGTGCGGGCCGAGAAGGGCAGGATCGTCGCCGGTCCGCAGGCCTGAGCCGCGGCGGGCATCACCGGGCCCGGGGGCGGCTCACTCCCACTCCCAGCCGATCCCCACGAGTCCCGTCCGCACCCGCGCCTCCACGAGGTGGACCGAGTGGTGGCGCCCGCTGAGGGCGAGTTCCTGTCGGCCGCTGCGGGGGGCCGCCGCCGAGTGCTGCGCGAAGCGGTGACAGCGCACCGGCAGTGCCCGCTCGTCGAAACACACCTGGAGCGCGTACTGCCCGCCGGCCGGCCCGAAGGCGCGGACGTACTCGCTCGACACGCCCGCGGTGCCGTCCTCGACGCCGTACCGGAAGAGGAACGTGTCCCCGGCCCGCAGCCGCGTGTCGAAGAGCAGCTCCGCCACGAGCACGCCGGTCTCCGCGTGCGTGCGCACCCGCCCGGTGCGGCAGTTCTCCAGCGCCCGCACGCCCATGCGCTCCGGCACGCACCCGGGATCGCCGTGGTGCACGGCCACGAACCGGTCCACGCCGTCCCGGTGGGCGCGCACGATGTGGTGCGACTCGCGTCCCGCCAGTTCACGGCGCGCTCCGATCCGTATCCGCTCGTGGTGGCCGAGGGCGTGCAGACCGCCGTCGGACGGCAGGCCCAGCTCGGCCAGCAGCCGGTCCAGGATGCCCGACGCCTCCACCAGGGAGCGGTAGGAGCGGCCGCCGGGCCGCTGCCCGGAAGGCCCGTCCCCCTCGGAGAGCAGCCTGATCAGGGACTCCTCGGGCAGTTGCAGGATCTCCTCCAGCGCCCGTACCGCGCGCAGGGACTCCGGCCGCTGCGGGCGCCGGGCGCCCTGCTGCCAGTAACTCAGGCTCGTCACGCCGACCTTGACCCCGTACCGCGACAGATGGTGCTGCACTCGTTGCAGCGGCAGTCCACGGGCGGCGATCGCGGCGCGCAGCGCGACATGGAACGGGCCGCCCCGCAGGGCCGTGGCCAGCTCCGCGGTGGCGACGGCGGCGACGTCCGCGTGCTGTGTGGCGTGCGGCATGCAGGGGCCTTTCTGTGAAAGCTCGCTTCGGCTGGTCAGACCGGTTCGCGTCGCCGTGGGGCATCCGTCGGCGTCCGGGCGTCTTCACATCCGTAGGCCCTGGTTCACGGCCCCGGATGCCTCCGCATTGAAGCGTGTCGGCCAAGTCCCGACAACACCTGGAGCCCGGGAGCGTCGTACCGCCGGCCGGGACGCGATCGGACGCCGGGGGACCGGGGCCTGTCCTGGCCCCGGGACCTCAGGGAACGGGTCCGTTCCCGGGCCGGCAGGAGAAGGAACGACCGGAAGACGGCCGTCCCGCCACGGCGCCGCGAGCCTGTGGACGACGGTCCCCCGGCGTTGTCCACAGGCTCGCCGCGCTGTCACCCCTCGCCAGTAGGGTGTGAGACATGGCCGACCCCTCCAGCTACCGCCCCCGTCCGGGACAGATCCCGGACTCTCCCGGGGTGTACAGGTTCCGCGACGAGCACCGCCGGGTGATCTACGTCGGAAAGGCGAAGAGCCTGCGCCAGCGCCTGGCGAACTACTTCCAGGACCTGGCGAACCTGCACCCGCGCACCCGGTCGATGGTCACCACGGCCGCGTCGGTGGAGTGGACGGTGGTGTCCACCGAGGTCGAGGCGCTGCAGCTGGAGTACTCCTGGATCAAGGAGTTCGACCCCCGGTTCAACGTCAAGTACCGCGACGACAAGAGCTACCCCTACCTCGCGGTGACGATGAACGAGGAGTACCCGCGCGTGCAGGTGATGCGCGGTCACAAGAAGAAGGGCGTGCGCTACTTCGGCCCGTACGCGCACGCGTGGGCGATCCGCGACACCGTCGACCTGCTGCTGCGCGTCTTCCCGGTCCGCACCTGCTCGGCCGGCGTCTTCAAGAACGCCGCCCGCACCGGCCGGCCCTGCCTGCTCGGCTACATCGGCAAGTGCTCCGCGCCCTGCGTGGGCCGTGTCTCCGCCGAGGAGCACCGCGAACTGGCCGAGGAGTTCAGCGACTTCATGGCCGGCCGCACCGGCACGTACCTGCGCCGGCTGGAGCAGCGGATGCGGGAGGCGGCCGAGGAGATGGAGTACGAGCGGGCGGCGCGCCTGCGCGACGACATCGAGGCCCTGAAGAAGGCCATGGAGAAGAACGCCGTCGTGCTCGCCGACGCGACCGACGCCGACCTGATCGCCGTCGCGGAGGACGAGCTGGAGGCGGCCGTGCAGATCTTCCACGTGCGCGGCGGACGCGTGCGCGGCCAGCGCGGCTGGGTGACCGACAAGGTCGAGGAGATCACCACCGGTGCCCTCGTCGAGCACGCCCTGCAGCAGCTCTACGGCGAGGAGAGCGGCGACGCGGTCCCCAAGGAGGTGCTGGTCCCCGCCCTGCCCGACCCGGTGGAACCCGTCCAGGAGTGGCTCGCCGGGCGGCGCGGCTCGGGCGTCTCGCTGCGCATCCCGCAGCGCGGCGACAAGCGGGCCCTGATGGAGACCGTGGAGCGCAACGCCCAGCAGGCCCTCGTGCTGCACAAGACCAGGCGCGCCTCCGACCTCACCACCCGCTCGCGTGCCCTGGAGGAGATCGCCGAAGCCCTCGACCTGGACAGCGCGCCCCTGAGGATCGAGTGCTACGACATCTCGCACCTCCAGGGCGACGACGTGGTGGCCTCCATGGTCGTCTTCGAGGACGGCCTGCAGCGCAAGAGCGAGTACCGCCGCTTCCAGATCAAGGGCTTCGAGGGGCAGGACGACGTCCGCTCCATGCACGAGGTGATCAGCCGCCGCTTCCGGCGCTACCTCGCCGAGAAGGAGCGGACGGGGGAGTGGGCGGACGGCGAGAACCCGGACGCGGACGGCTCGGGCGACAGCACCGGCAACGGCCTCACCGAGGACGACGGCCGCCCCAGGAAGTTCGCCTACCCGCCCCAGCTGGTCGTGGTCGACGGCGGTCAGCCGCAGGTCGCCGCGGCCAAGAAGGCCCTCGACGAACTCGGCATCGACGACATCGCCGTGTGCGGGCTCGCCAAGCGCCTGGAGGAGGTCTGGCTGCCGGACCAGGACGACCCGGTGGTCCTTCCCCGCACCAGCGAGGGCCTCTACCTGCTGCAGCGCGTCCGAGACGAGGCCCACCGGTTCGCCATCACCTACCAGCGCACCAAGCGTGCCAAGCGATTCCGCGCGAGCCCCCTGGACGACGTGCCGGGCCTCGGAGACACCCGCAAGCAGGCGCTGCTGAAGCACTTCGGCTCGCTGAAGAAGCTGCGCTCGGCCACCATCGACCAGATCTGCGAGGTACCGGGCATAGGCCGCAAGACGGCCGAGACCATCGCCGTGGCCCTCGCCCAGGCCGCGCCGGCCGCACCCGCCGTGAACACGGCGACCGGAGAGATCATGGAGGAGGAACCCGGCACCATGGGTTCCGGCGGGGAACCCGTGACGACGGGGGCACCGGACCAGCGACGGGGGCAGGAGACATGAACGACACCGAACACGGACGACAAGACCGAAGCGGAGACGGAGCACAGGTGAGTACGGGCCCGACCATCGAGGCGGCCGGGGTGCCCGACGCCGCGATCCCCGAACTGGTGATCATCTCCGGCATGTCCGGCGCCGGGCGTTCGACGGCGGCCAAGTGCCTGGAGGACCTCGGCTGGTTCGTCGTGGACAACCTGCCGCCCGCGCTGATCCCCACCATGGTGGAGCTCGGCGCCCGCTCCCAGGGCAACGTGGCACGCATCGCGGTCGTCGTCGACGTGCGCGGCCGGCGCTTCTTCGACAACCTCCGCGAGTCGCTCGCGGACCTGGAGGCCAGACACGTCACCCGGCGGATCGTCTTCCTGGAGTCCTCCGACGAGGCCCTGGTGCGCCGCTTCGAGTCGGTGCGCCGCCCGCACCCCCTCCAGGGCGACGGACGTATCGTCGACGGCATCGCCGCCGAACGCGAACTGCTGCGTGAACTGCGCGGCGACGCCGACCTGGTCATCGACACCTCCAGCCTCAACGTGCACGAGCTGCGCGCCAAGATGGACGCCCAGTTCGCCGGCGAGGAGGAGCCCGAGCTGCGGGCCACCGTGATGTCCTTCGGCTTCAAGTACGGCCTCCCGGTCGACGCCGACCTGGTCGCCGACATGCGCTTCCTGCCCAACCCGCACTGGGTCCCGGAGCTGCGCCCCTTCACCGGCCTCAACGAGGAGGTCGCCGCGTACGTCTTCAACCAGCCCGGCGCGAAGGAGTTCCTCGACCGCTACGCCGAGCTGCTGCGGCTGATCGCCGCCGGATACCGCCGCGAGGGCAAGCGCTACGTGACCATCGCCATCGGCTGCACCGGCGGCAAGCACCGCTCGGTCGCCACGTCGGAGAAGCTCGCCGCGCGTCTCGCGGCCGAGGGTGTGGAGACGGTGGTCGTGCACCGGGACATGGGACGGGAATGAGGCAACGCTCTCTGCGGCTGAGCAGGCTGCGCCGGGCCGTGCCCGACGGGCGCGGCGGACGGCTCGTCGAGACCCGCGGCGCCCGGCCCCGCCGCCGCGGCGCACAACCCAAGGTGGTCGCCCTCGGCGGTGGCATGGGCCTGTCCGCCTCGCTCGCCGCGCTGCGCCGGATCACCGGCGACCTCACCGCCGTCGTCACCGTGGCCGACGACGGCGGCTCCAGCGGGCGCCTGCGCGACGAGCTGGGCGTACTGCCGCCCGGCGACCTGCGCAAGGCACTGGCCGCCCTGTGCGGCGACGACGACTGGGGCCAGACCTGGGCCCGGGTCATCCAGCACCGTTTCCACTCCCAGGGCGACCTGCACGACCACGCGGTCGGCAACCTGCTGATCGTCGCCCTGTGGGAGCAGCTCGGCGACCACGTCCAGGCCCTGGACCTGGTCGGCAGACTGCTGGGCGCGCACGGGCGCGTGCTGCCCATGTCCGCCGTACCGCTGGAGCTGCAGGCGCTGGTCAAGGGCCACGACCCGGACCGGCCGGAGCAGGTCGAGACCGTCCGCGGTCAGGCGACCGTCGCCCTCACCCGCGGCGAGGTGCAGTCCGTGCACCTCGTACCGCACGACCCGCCCGCCGTCCCCGAGGCGCTGGAGGCGGTGCTGGACGCGGACTGGGTGGTGCTCGGCCCCGGTTCCTGGTTCTCGTCCGTCATCCCGCACCTGCTCGTCCCCGAGCTGCTGGACGCGCTCACGCAGACCAAGGCACGCCGGGTACTCTCACTGAACCTGGTGCCGCAGCCCGGAGAAACCGAAGGCTTCTCCCCGCAGCGTCATTTGGAGGTTTTGGGACGACACGCCCCTAAACTCGCCCTGGACGTGGTGCTGGCCGACGAGGCCGCCGTGCCCGACCGCGACGTACTCGTCGAGGCCGCCGAGCGGCTCGGGGCCGCGGTCGAGCTGGCGCCGGTGGCCCGGACGGACGGGACTCCAAGACATGATCCGGAGCTCCTCGCCGCCGCGTACGACCGTATTTTTCGGATGCATGGAAGGATCGGCCCATGGCGATGACGGCAGCGGTGAAGGATGAGATCTCCCGGCTCCCCGTCACCCGGACCTGCTGCAGGAAGGCGGAGGTCTCGGCCGTCCTGCGGTTCGCCGGCGGCCTCCACCTGGTGAGCGGGCGCATCGTGATCGAAGCGGAGCTGGACACCGCGATGGCGGCCCGCCGCCTCAAGCGGGACATCCTGGAGATCTTCGGCCACAGCTCCGAGCTGATCGTGATGGCGCCGGGTGGACTGCGCCGCGGTTCGCGCTACGTCGTCCGGGTCGTCGCCGGCGGCGACCAGCTGGCCCGGCAGACCGGCCTGGTGGACGGTCGCGGCCGCCCGATCCGCGGCCTGCCCCCGCAGGTGGTGTCCGGCGCCACCTGCGACGCCGAGGCCGCCTGGCGCGGAGCCTTCCTGGCACACGGCTCGCTCACCGAGCCCGGCCGCTCCTCCTCCCTGGAGGTGACCTGCCCGGGCCCCGAGGCCGCGCTCGCCCTGGTGGGCGCCGCCCGCCGCCTGTCGATCGCCGCGAAGGCCCGCGAGGTGCGGGGCGTCGACCGGGTCGTCGTCCGTGACGGTGATGCCATCGGCGCGCTGTTGACCCGGCTCGGCGCACACGAGTCGGTGCTGGCCTGGGAAGAGCGCCGGATGCGCCGCGAGGTGCGCGCCACCGCCAACCGGCTCGCCAACTTCGACGACGCCAACCTGCGCCGCTCCGCCCGCGCGGCCGTCGCCGCCGGTGCCCGTGTGGCCCGCGCCCTGGAGATCCTCGGCGACGACGTCCCCGAGCACCTCGCCGCCGCCGGCCGGCTGCGCATGGAGCACAAGCAGGCCTCCCTGGAGGAACTGGGCGCCCTCGCCGACCCGCCGCTGACCAAGGACGCGGTCGCCGGTCGCATCCGCCGCCTGCTGGCGATGGCCGACAAGCGCGCCTCCGACCTCGGCATCCCGGGCACGGAGTCGAGCCTCACCGAGGAGATGGCGGAAAACCTCGTGGGCTGACCACGCGCCCGCCCGACCTGCCGGTGCCCGTCGCGTGCGGGTCCGGCACCGCCTCCCCCTTCCCCCGAGCGGTCCCGTTCCCCGGGGAGACACGCCCCCGTCCGTGTCGGACCGCCCGCGCCGGAATGCGCTCCACCGGTTCCCCACCGTCCCGCGGGATCACCGCGCCGCCTTCGGTTCCTGCGCCTTCGGTTCCTGCGCCTTCGGTTCCTGGGTCTGCGGTTCCTGGGTCTGCGGTTCCTGGGTCCGAGGTGCCGCGGAGGAGGCGGCCATGACCCGGTCGACGGCGAGGATCGGCAGCACCGTCGCCACGCTGCCCACGACGCCGACCCACAGCGCGCCGACCACACCGATCGCCGAGCCGAGCCACCCGGCCACCAGCGCCGCCGGCGGCATGCTCCCCCAGACGACGAAGCGGACGGAGGCGTTCATCCGGCCCAGGAGATGCTTCGGGCACAGCGACTGCCGCAGGCTGACCTGGGTCACGTTGAACAGCAGCGCGCCCACCGTCAGACCGAACTCCCCGACCAGCAGGACCGCCCCGGCGAGGACCTTGCCGTGCGGTGAGACGGCCGCGGCCAAGGGGTTGGCGACGGTGAACAGGGCCGCCATGAGCAGGCCGCACGACATCACGGCGCCCGCGCTGAAACGCTTGCGGGCCCTCGGCGCGAGCAGGGCGCCCACCACGCCACCCGCGGCCCCGCAGGTCATGACGAGCCCCAGCACGAACGAGTCGAAGCCGATGGTCCGCATGACCAGGACCGGGACCAGGGTGGACACGAGGGTGGCGAAGAAGTTGGACACCCCCATGGAGACCGCCAGCCGCCGGACGACGGGCTGGTCCCGGACGAACCGCAGGCCCTCCCCGATGTCGGCCGTCAGGTGCCGGCGGCCCCCGCCCTCCTCCGGTGCCGGCCTGCGCTCACCGTCCCTGGTCACGCCGAGGGACAGGAGGCCGACCAGGTGGGCGAGGGCGTCGACGAGCATCACGACCGGTGCGCTGACGACCCGCATGAGCAGCCCGGCCACCGCGGGCCCGCCCAGCGCGGACACCTGCGCCGTGGCCTCGAGCCGGGCGTTGGCGGCCCCTATGTCCTCCTCCGGCACCAGGACCGGAACATACGACTGGGAGGCGACGTCGAGGAAGACGCTCACCACGCCCACGACGACGGCGACGGCGTAGAGCACCTCGATACGCAGGTCCCCGGTGAGCAGGAGAACCGGGATCACCAGGATGGTCAGGCAGCGGGTCAGAGCCGCCCACATCATCGTCCGGCGCTTGGGCATCCGGTCCACCCAGGCGCCCGCGGGCAAGCCGATGACGAGGTAGCAGACGGTGGACGCCGCGGCGAGCACACCCACCTGCCGGGTGTTCGCGTCGAGCGGTCCGACGGCCGTAACGGACAGCCCGAGCGTGCCGATCCGGGTCCCGAACCCGAAGAGCGTCTGCCCGAACCAGAAGCGTCCGAAATTCGCCGACCCCACGGAGTACGTGCTCACGACATCACCATCAGGACCTCCGTCACGAGGACCTCCGGCATGGGGACCTCCGCCGTCAGGACCCCGACGGACTCGTCCCACCTCGCCGTCCCCCTCGGCATTCGAGCCGGACCTCGCGTTCATGCGGCCATCCGTGACAGGGCCCGGTGTGGCACCGATGGAGATCGTCGACGACCGGCCGACCGAAGTCATCAGGGTCCCGGCAGGTTGACCGGAAAACGCCCCGTGGCGGCGCCGCGGAAGACCGCTTCGCGAGCCGTCGCCGGCCGTTCCGGCACCGGTCGGAACGCCCCCGTCGGGCGGTCCGTACCTCTACTGACGGGTACGTCGCGACGTGCCGGGTATGGGGCATCTCGATGTCACCCGGAAGCCCCCGGGGAGGTAGGGTCGGGGGTGGTCGGGGACATCCCATACAGCTCGCCGGCACGTGCCGGCGTACCAACGAGGAGATCGGTTCGTGACGATCCGCGTAGGCATCAACGGCTTTGGCCGCATCGGTCGTAACTACTTCCGCGCGCTGCTGGAGCAGGGTGCAGACATCGAGATCGTGGCTGTCAACGACCTGGGTGACACCGCGACCACCGCACACCTCCTGAAGTACGACACCATCCTGGGCCGCCTCAAGCAGGAGGTCTCCCACACCGCCGACACCATCACCGTGGACGGCAAGACCATCAAGGTGCTCTCCGAGCGCGATCCCGCCGACATCCCGTGGGGCGAACTGGGCGTCGACATCGTCATCGAGTCGACCGGCATCTTCACGAAGAAGGCCGACGCCGACAAGCACATCGCCGGCGGCGCGAAGAAGGTCCTCATCTCGGCTCCGGCCAAGGAGGAGGACATCACCATCGTGATGGGCGTCAACCAGGACAAGTACGATCCGGCGAACCACCACGTCATCTCCAACGCCTCCTGCACCACCAACTGCGTGGCGCCGATGGCGAAGGTCCTCGACGAGAACTTCGGCATCGTCAAGGGCCTGATGACGACGGTGCACGCGTACACCAACGACCAGCGCATCCTGGACTTCCCGCACCGCGACCTGCGCCGCGCCCGCGCCGCCGCGGAGAACATCATCCCCACCACCACCGGTGCCGCCAAGGCCACCGCCCTGGTGCTGCCGCAGCTCAAGGGCAAGCTGGACGGCATGGCCATGCGCGTCCCGGTCCCCACCGGCTCCGTCACCGACCTCGTCATCGAGCTCAGCCGCGAGGTCACCAAGGAAGAGGTCAACGCCGCCTTCCTCAAGGCCTCCGAGGGCGAACTGAAGGGCATCCTCGAGTACACCGAGGACCCGATCGTCTCCTCCGACATCGTCAACGCCCCCGCGTCCTGCACCTTCGACTCCTCCCTGACGATGGTTCAGGAGGGCAAGAACGTGAAGGTCATCGGCTGGTACGACAATGAGTGGGGCTACTCCAACCGCCTCGTCGACCTCACGGTCTTCGTCGGCGACCAGCTCTGATCACCCCAGCAGGCACCTCGATGTGAGAACAGGGCTCGGGCAGCGCACCGCCGCGCTGTCCGAGCCCTGTGTCGCGTGGCTGTGGCCCGGTCGGCCCTCGCGGCCGCGCCGCGCGGACAGCAGCCTCACGGACATGAGCCGCCCTCTCGGGCGTCCGAGCCTCCCGAGTCCCCTTTAGGAGTCCTCATATGAAGACGATCGACGAACTTCTCTCCGAAGGCGTCGGCGGCAAGCGGGTCTTCGTCCGCGCCGACCTCAACGTGCCGCTGGACGGCACCACGATCACCGACGACGGCCGCATCCGCGCCGTCCTGCCCACCGTCAAGGCCCTCGCCGAGGCCGGCGCCCGTGTGGTCGTCGCCTCGCACCTCGGCCGTCCCAAGGGCGCCCCGGACCCGGCCTTCTCGCTCGGTCCGGCCGCCGCCCGCCTCGGCGAACTCCTCGGCACCACGGTCGAGTTCGCGACCGACACGGTCGGCGAGTCCGCCCGCTCGACGGTCGCGGGCCTCGCCGACGGCCAGGTCGCCGTCGTCGAGAACCTCCGCTTCAACGCCGGCGAGACCTCCAAGGACGACGCCGAGCGCGGCGCCTTCGCCGACAGGCTCGCCGAACTCGCCGACCTCTACGTCGGCGACGGCTTCGGCGCGGTGCACCGCAAGCACGCCTCGGTCTTCGACCTCCCGGCCCGCCTGCCGCACGCCGCCGGCTACCTCATCGCGAACGAGGTCGCCGTACTGAAGAAGCTCACCGAGGACGTCCACCGCCCCTACGTGGTGGCGCTCGGCGGCGCCAAGGTCTCCGACAAGCTCGCCGTCATCGACCAGCTGCTCGGCAAGGCCGACCGTCTCCTCATCGGCGGCGGCATGGCCTACACCTTCCTCAAGGCCAAGGGCTACGAGATCGGCAAGTCCCTCCTTCAGGAGGACCAGGTCCCGGCCGTGCGCGAGTACATCGAGCGGGCCGAGAAGACCGGCGTCGAGCTGGTCCTCCCCGTCGACGCGCTGGTCTCCACCGGGTTCCCGGACCTGAAGACCAAGGCCCCCGCCAACCCCACCACCGTCGCCGCGGACGCCATCCCGGCCGACCAGCAGGGCCTGGACGTCGGTCCCGAGACCCGCAAGCTGTACGCCTCGAAGCTCGCCGACGCCGCCACCGTCTTCTGGAACGGTCCCATGGGCGTCTTCGAGCACCCCGACTACGCCGAGGGCACCAAGGCGGTCGCCCAGGCCCTCATCGACTCGAAGGCCTTCACGGTCGTCGGCGGCGGCGACTCCGCCGCGGCCGTGCGCCTGCTGGGCTTCGACGAGGACGCATTCGGCCACATCTCGACCGGCGGCGGCGCCTCCCTCGAATACCTCGAGGGCAAGACGCTCCCCGGCCTCGCCGCACTGGAGGACTGACCCACAATGAGTACGCGCACGCCGCTGATGGCGGGCAACTGGAAGATGAACCTCAACCACCTCGAGGCCATCGCACACGTCCAGAAGCTCGCCTTCGCCCTGGCCGACAAGGACTACGAGGCCGTCGAGGTCGCCGTCCTGCCGCCCTTCACCGACCTGCGCTCCGTGCAGACGCTGGTCGACGGCGACAAGCTCAAGATCAAGTACGGTGCCCAGGACCTCTCGGCGCACGACTCCGGCGCCTACACCGGCGAGATCTCGGGCCCGATGCTGGCCAAGCTGAAGTGCACGTACGTGGCCGTCGGCCACTCCGAGCGCCGCCAGTACCACCACGAGACCGACGAGCTGGTGAACGCCAAGGTCAAGGCGGCGTTCAAGCACGGCCTGACCCCGATCCTGTGCGTCGGCGAGGAACTGGAGGTCCGCGAGGCGGGCGACCACGTCACGCACACGCTCGCGCAGGTCGAGGGCGGCCTGAAGGACGTCCCGGCCGAGCAGGCCGAGACCGTCGTGATCGCCTACGAGCCCGTCTGGGCCATCGGCACCGGCAAGGTCTGCGGCGCCGAGGACGCCCAGGAGGTCTGCGCCGCCATCCGCGGGAAGATCGCCGAGCTGTACACGCAGGAGCTGGCCGACAAGGTCCGCATCCAGTACGGCGGCTCCGTCAAGGCCGGCAACGTCGCCGAGATCATGGCGCAGGCCGACATCGACGGGGCCCTGGTCGGGGGCGCCTCGCTGGACGCCGACGAGTTCGTCAAGATCGTGCGTTTCCGCGACCAGTGACACGAGCTGGGAGTATGCGGTAGCGACGATCCGTCGTACCCTTGCGGGGGCACAGCCATGGCGCTGTGCCCCCGTCGTCCATCCGAATCCGAGGAAGTTGGTCCAGCCGTGGTTTTGGGGTTCTCGATCGCCCTGATCGTCTTCAGCCTGCTGCTGATGCTGCTGGTGCTGATGCACAAGGGAAAGGGCGGCGGCCTCTCCGACATGTTCGGTGGCGGCATGCAGTCGTCCGTCGGCGGCTCCTCGGTCGCCGAGCGCAACCTGGACCGCATCACCCTGGTGGTCGGTCTGCTGTGGTTCGCGTGCATCGTCGTACTGGGCATCCTGATGAAGACCAACAGCTGATCAAGGCAGACGCGGTTCACCACGCAGGCACTACCGCAGCACATTTCGTACGTAAGGCCCCATGTTCGGTACGCGCACCTGAGCGCGGCCTATCATGGGGCTTGCGTCTGGGTGTGGGGCGGTAACTCCAATCACTGGACGCGCGTTGGGCCTTACGTAGACTGAGGCGCTCGCAGCGAAGCGGAACGCCGACTCGCTTCGCGGCACCATCACGCAGGGAGTTACGACCGTGGCAAGTGGCAACGCGATCCGAGGTAGCCGGGTCGGGGCGGGGCCGATGGGCGAGGCCGAGCGTGGCGAGTCCGCGCCGCGGCTGCGCATCTCCTTCTGGTGCTCCAACGGGCACGAGACCCAGCCGAGCTTCGCCAGCGACGCGCAGGTACCCGAAACCTGGGACTGCCCGCGCTGTGGCTTTCCGGCCGGACAGGACCAGGACAACCCGCCGGACCCGCCGCGCACCGAACCCTACAAGACGCACCTCGCCTACGTCCGGGAGCGGCGCAGCGACGCGGACGGCGAGGCGATCCTCGCCGAGGCGCTCGCCAAACTCCGCGGCGAGATCTGACAGTTGTGAGCCGGCCGGGCGCCCAGGGGTGCCTGGCCGCACGTGTCCGCGGTGCCCGTCGGCGCGCGTGCGCACCCGGCCCGCGGAGCCCCGCCGTGCCCCGGTTCCGCCGTGGCCGCACGGGGCCGCGCCCTGCCGCCGCCCGCCGGGCGGCCGTCTTCTTCGCCCTGTTCCGTCATTTCGCCGACACCTGCGCTCAAGCCGTACGTACCTGTTGTCGCGCCGTACGACGACGCGACGACGGCTCACCTCACCGGCTGATCAATTAGGTTGGAACAGCCCGGAGCAGGCAGGAAAGAAGGCTGAAGTCGGACATGAACGCACACGGCCGTACCAGGCTGAACCAGACGCCCGAGTGGACCGCGCTGACCAGGCACCGCCAGGAACTCGGTGAGACGCGGTTGCGCGACCTGTTCGCCGCCGACCCCGGCCGCGGCACCGGCTACACGCTCGAGGTGGGTGACCTGTACGTCGACTACTCCAAGCACCTGGTCACCGACGAGACGCTGCGGCTGCTGCGCGAGCTGGCCGCCGCCACGGATGTGTTCGGCCTGCGCGACGCGATGTTCCGCGGCGAGAAGATCAACGTCACCGAGGACCGGGCGGTGCTGCACACCGCGCTGCGTGCCCCGCGCGATGCGGTGATCGAGGTCGACGGCGAGAACGTGGTGCCCAAGGTCCACGAAGTCCTGGACAGGATGGCCGGCTTCGCCGAGCGCGTCCGCTCGGGCGAGTGGACCGGCCACACCGGCCGGCGCGTCCGCAACGTCGTCAACATCGGCATCGGCGGCTCCGACCTGGGCCCGGCGATGGCGTACGAGGCGCTGCGTGCCTGGACGGCACGGGAGTTGACGTTCCGGTTCGTGTCGAACGTGGACGGCGCCGACCTGCA
>NZ_JAYMHD010000014.1:0-1360 GCF_035656535.1 Streptomyces sp. H51 | reverse complement strand
TTGGCGACGGCCCCGGCACCGATCGGGGACGTCCTCGTGCTGGTAACGGTGAACCCGGCCGGGGGGCGGGGGGAAGCTGACACGGAGGAGGTGTCCGTGGGGGCTGCTCCGTGCCGTGGGCCGGGTGAGTGCAGCACGGACGGGAGTACCAGGCACAGGGCTGCCACGGTGCAGGCCGCGGTCGCGCCCAAGGCGTGCCGGCGGTGGCGGCGCCGGTCGGCGCGTCGGCGGACCTCCGCGGCGGGCAGGGTCGGTGCCGGCATCTGCGTGCCGAGCAGCCGCAGCCGGTCGCCCAGGGGGTCGTGGAGGGGGTCAGACATGGAGTCGTCCTTCCTCGCTGGTCGGGGGCTGGTCGCCGAGCCGGGCCGCCAGCGCGGTCCGCCCGCGGGCGAGGCGGCTCTTGACGGCACTGACGCTGGCGCCGGTCTCGGCCGCGACCTGCTCGATGGAAAGGTCGCACATGTGGTGCAGGACCATGGCACTGCGCTGCGCCTCGGGCAGGTCGCGGAGCGCGATGACCAGCATCAAGTACTCCTCAGTGGGCGGCTCGACGGTGCGGGGTTCATGGTGGTGGCGTCCGGCCAGATGCAGACCCCGGGCCAGACGTCGCCAACGTGAGATGGCCAGCCGCCGGGCGGTGGTCCGGATCCAGGCTTCCGGGGCATCGTCGAGGTCGAACGTGCGCCTTCGGTCCCACGCGCGCATGAAGGCCTCCTGAACCACGTCCTGTGCTTCGGACCAGTCGCCGGTCATCGCGTAGAGCTGACCGGTCAGGCGGGAGAAGGACGCTGCGTAGAACGCGTCGAACTCCTGTGGCGTCATCAACGGCTTCTCTCCTGGTGCTGTCGATCGGCTCGCATCACAGGCGGTTCGCCGGGAAGCACTCCTCGACCACGGCGGTGGAGCCGTGCCTCCCGGGCGGAGCCTCGCGCCGCTCAAGCCTGTACGCACGAGCGCCGTCCCCAGGTCGCGCCCACGTCCTGTGACATGGACCACGTGTCCGGGGCGCGACCGCACGGGCACCGAGGGGCGTACAGGGGTGCGGGCATCAACCGGACGCCCGCAGGAAAGGACACTGATTCATGCGTATCCGCCCGATCATGCTCACCGCGGCCACCGCCGCAGTCATCGCGACGGCGGGGGGAGTGGCCAGCGCTGCGACCGACACCCCCCGGCCCACGGCCACGGCTCACGGCAAGCCGTCCGGTGCGCCCGCCGCCAAGGTTCACGGCACCGGCTCGGCCGGCGCCTCGGTGGTCTCCGGTACCGGTGTCTCCGGGAACCGCGTGACCGCCACCCCGGCCGGGTTCACCGTTACCAGCACGAGGACGTCCCCGATCGGTGCCGGGGCCGTCGCCGG
>NZ_JAYMHD010000013.1:0-856 GCF_035656535.1 Streptomyces sp. H51 | reverse complement strand
CGATCGTCAAGGACGAGGGCGAGGGCGGCAGGCAGCTCGCCGCCTTCCTCGCGGAGCGCAAGTTCATCTGACCCGCCCTCGCGGCCCGGAACGTCCGTCCGGGCCCGCCTCGCGGCCCGGGAAGCCTGTCCGGGCCCGCCTCGCGGCCCGGAAGCCTGTCCGGGCCGGCCTCGCCGACCACCCCTTCATCTTCGTTTTCGCAGGAGCGCATTGCCATGGCTGAAGTTCTCGTCTATGTCGACCATGTGGACGGTGCCGTCCGCAAGCCCACGCTGGAGCTGCTGACGCTGGC
Organism: Streptomyces sp. H51; assembly: GCF_035656535.1. NCBI lineage: Bacteria > Bacillati > Actinomycetota > Actinomycetes > Kitasatosporales > Streptomycetaceae > Streptomyces > Streptomyces sp. H51. Next base: position 564 of record NZ_JAYMHD010000013.1, on the reverse strand, counting down.
CCGCCGGATCGGCGAGCCGGTCGCCGTCGCCCTCGGCGCGGGCGCCGCCGCCACCGCCGCCGTGCTCGGCGAGCACGGTGCGGCCCGGGTGCTGACGCACGAGGCGTCCGAGTACGCCGACTACCTCGTCGTGCCCAAGGTGGACGCGCTGCAGGCCGCCGTCGCGGCCGTCTCCCCGGCCGCCGTGCTGGTGCCCTCCTCCGCCGAGGGCAAGGAGATCGCCGCGCGTCTGGCGCTGCGCACCGGCTCCGGCATCATCACCGACGCCGTCGACCTGGAAGCGGGCGAGGACGGGCCGGTGGCCACCCAGTCGGTGTTCGCCGCGTCCTTCACCACCACCTCCCGCGTCTCCAAGGGCACCCCCGTCATCACCGTCAAGCCCAACAGCGCCGCCGTCGAGACGGCCCCCGCCGCGGGCACGGTCGAGGCACTGGAGGTGTCCTTCTCCGCGCAGGCCACCGGCACCAAGGTCACCGGCCGCACGCCGCGCGAGTCGACCGGGCGTCCGGAGCTGACCGAGGCGGCGATCGTGGTCTCCGGCGGCCGCGGCGTGAACGGCGCGGC
>NZ_JAYMHD010000012.1:554-10333 GCF_035656535.1 Streptomyces sp. H51 | reverse complement strand
CCGCCGAGTCCTACCAAGCAGCCGTCACCCTCGCAGCCCTGCTGATGTGGGCGTGACATTTGACGACAACTCCTAGTGCGGCGCTCCCCGCCACCCGGAGACCGGCAGCGCGAACTTCGCCACCAGCCGGTCGGTGAACGACGCGTGGTGCAGCCGGGCCAGCCGCACCGGCACGGCTCCTCGCCGCACCTCCACCCGCGCTCCCGGCGGCAGCTCCACCGTGCGCCGCCCGTCGCACCACAGCACGCCCGGCGGGACGTGCGGCAGCACCTCCACCGCGAGCACCGAGTCCGGCGAGGTCACCAGCGGCTTGGCGAACAGCGCGTGCGCGCTGATCGGCACCATCAGCAGCGCCTCCACCTCGGGCCACACCACGGGCCCGCCCGCGGAGAACGCGTACGCCGTGGACCCGGTCGGCGTGGACAGCACGATGCCGTCGCAGCCGAACCCCGTCACCGGCCGCCCGTCGATCTCCAGCACGACCTCGAGCAGCTTCTCGGCGGACACCTTCTGCACGGCGGCCTCGTTCAGCGCCCAGTCGGTGTGCACGATGTCGCCGTTGCGGTGGACGACGACGTCGATGGTCATCCGTTCCTCGACCTCGTACGAGCGGGTCACCACCCGGTCGACGACCTTGTCCAGGTCGTCCCGCTCGGCCTCGGCCAGGAACCCGACCCGCCCGAGGTTGACGCCGAGCATCGGCACCCCGGAGGCGCGGGCGAACTCGGCGCCGCGCAGCAGCGTCCCGTCACCGCCGAGCACGATCAGCAGCTCGCACCCGTCGAGGCTCTGCGGGGTCGCCTCCTGGACCAGCTCCACCTGGTCCGGCAGTGGCAGATCGCGCGCCTCGTACTCCAGGACACGCACGCCGATCCCCTCGCGCAGCAGCCCCTTGACCACCAGCTCGGCACTGCGGACGGCCGCGGGCCGCCCGGTGTGGGCGAGCAGGAAAACAGTACGAGCTCGGTTCTGTGTCAACGCGGCCCCTCCGCCACTGCACGGTCAACGTCGGCCGGGTCCAGCTCGGGTGCGCCGGACCGCAGCCAGAGAAAGTACTCGACATTTCCCGACGGCCCGGGCAGCGGACTGGCGGTGACGCCCCGCACTCCGAGCCCGAGCTCCCACGCCTTCTCGGCCACGCCCCGCACGGCCTCCGCCCGCAGTTGCGGGCTGCGCACGACTCCCCCGCTGCCGAGCCGTTCCTTGCCCACCTCGAACTGCGGCTTCACCATCATCACCAGGTCGGCGTCCGGCTTCGCGCACCGCACCAGGGCGGGCAGCACCAGGCCGAGCGGGATGAAGGACAGATCCCCCACGACAAGATCCACAGGCTCCCCATCGATCGCTTCGAGCGTCAACTCGCGTACGTTCGTACGGTCCTTGACGGTGACGCGTTCATCGCTCCGCAGGGTCCAGGCGAGTTGTCCGTATCCGACGTCGACGGCGACGACGTGCGCGGCTCCCGCCCGCAGCAGCACGTCGGTGAACCCTCCGGTGGACGCGCCGGCGTCCAGCGCCCGCCGGCCCTCGACGGCCAGCCCCTGCGGCACGAACACCTGCAGCGCGCCGGCGAGCTTGTGGCCGCCGCGGGAGACGTAGTCGGGGTCTGCGTCGTCGGCGGCCACGACGATGGCGGCCGCGGTCTCCACCTGCGTGGCGGGCTTGGTCGCGACGGTCCTGCCGACGGTGACGCGCCCGGCGGTGATCAGCTGGCTGGCATGCTCACGCGAGCGCGCGAGCTTGCGGCGGACCAGCTCCGCGTCGAGACGGCGGCGTGCGACTCCTGCCACGGTGGGTTCAGCTCCTGTTCCCGTACGACGATCGAAAAGTGTGAAGAAGGTGCGACCCGTAGCGTCTCATTACGGAGCGGTGGCCGGGTGCGGGGTGGGGGCCGGGTGACCGGTGGGGGCCGGCGGTCCCGGGCGGGCGTCGAGCGCGGTGAGCGCGTCCCGCAGCCCGCGGTGTACATCCTCGTACACCTCCACGTGTCCGTCCGTCGCCAGGTGGTCGGCGTCGGCCAGCCGTTCCAGCAGGGCGTCGACCTCGGCGTTGCCGGTCGGGGTGCGGGGCACGTTCAGCGGGGCCGGGGCGGCGGGGCCGTCCCCGGGCCCGCCCGGGGGCTCGGCCCGGCCCTCGGCCTCGCGCGCCGGATCCTCGCGCTCCGCGGCTGTCTCGCTCATGCCCAGACGCTACCGCGAAGCCCTGCGGTACGGTCGATGCCGATGGCCACGATCGAGGAGTGCCGTGCCGCACTCGAGAAGCTCTCCGACAACATGCAGCACGCCGAGGGTGACGTCCGCTCGGCCACGGCCATGGAACGGTCGGTCAGCTGCCACATGACCGACCTGGACGTCACCTTCGCCGGCCGGCTCACCGGCGGCCGGATCGAGGTGCGTGAGACCCTGCAGGGGCCGCCGCGCGAGCGGGCCGAGATACGGCTGAGCATGACCGGCGACGACCTGGTCGCGCTGGTCGACGGCGAGCTGCACTTCGCCAGGGCCTGGGGCGCGGGGCGGGTGAAGCTGGACGCCGGCCTGCGCGACCTGTTCCGCCTCAGGAAGCTGCTGTAGCCGGGGCCTGACCGCGGCTCCCGGCCCGTCCGCAGCACCTGCGTCCCCTCACCGGCTCCCCCAGCGGCTCCCCCAGCGGCTCCTCACCGGCCTCTCACCGGCTCCGCAGCGGCTCTGAGGCCCGTTCTCAGCTTCTGGTCCCCGCCCGGCCCCCGTCCCGGCCGGGGTCCCCGGCCGCCACCGCACGCGCGCGTGCCCTCCGCGCCGCCGGCACCACCAGCGGCGTCCCGGTCTCCGGGTCGTCGACGACCTGGCAGCGCAGCCCGAAGACCTCCTCGACCAGCCCGGCGGTGACGACGTCCCGCGGCGCGCCCTCGGCGACGACCCGCCCGTCGCGCAGGGCGACGAGGTGGGTGGCGTACCGGGCGGCGTGGTTGAGGTCGTGCAGCACGGCGACCAGGGTGCGGCCCTGTTCCTCGTGGAGTTCGGCGCACAGGTCGAGGACGTCGATCTGGTGCTGGATGTCCAGGTAGGTCGTCGGCTCGTCGAGCAGCAGCAGCGGGGTCTGCTGGGCGAGCGCCATGGCGATCCACACCCGCTGCCGCTGTCCTCCGGAGAGCTCGTCGACGTACCGGTCGGCGAGTTCGGCGACCCCGGTCCGCGCCATGGACTCGCGGACGACCCGCTCGTCCTCGTCCGACCACTGGCGCAGGATGCCCTGGTGCGGGTAGCGGCCGCGGCCGACCAGGTCGCCGACGGTGATCCCGTCGGGCGCGATCGACGACTGCGGCAGCAGACCGAGCGTCCGCGCGACCTTCTTCGCCGGCATCGACTGGATGACCTGCCCGTCCAGCAGCACCCGACCCTGGCTGGGCCTGAGCATCCGCGACAGGGCGCGCAGCAGCGTGGACTTGCCGCAGGCGTTCGGGCCGACGATGACGGTGAAGGAGTGGTCGGGGATCTCCACCGAGAGCTGCTCGGCGATGACGCGCTGGTCGTAGGCGAGGGTGACGTCCTGGGCGGACAGGCGGTTCACGGTGCTCCTTCGGGTGGTGTCGTACGCCGAGCCGCTCATATCCGGCCCGCCCTGCGCTCGCTGACGAGGAGCCACAGCAGGTAGGCCCCGCCCAGGACTCCGGTGACCACGCCCACCGGCAGCCGGCCGGCGCCGAAGGCCCGCTGCGCGGCCCAGTCGGCGGTGACCAGGAGGGTGGCGCCCATGCACAGGGACGGCAGCAGGTTCGGGCCGGGGACGGGGGAACCTCCCGCGCCCTTGAGGCAGCGGGGGAGGGTCAGCCGCCGGGCGAGCTGCGGCGCGGTCAGCGCGACGAAGGCGACGGGGCCGGCCGCGGCGGTGGCGGTGGCGGTGAGCAGGACGGCGGCCAGCAGCAGCGCCCGGACGCGTTCCACGCGCACGCCGAGGGCGTTCGCCACGTCGTCGCCCATCTCCATCATCCGCAGTCCGCGCGCACCCGCCAGGACCAGCGGAACCAGCACGGCGCACAACCCGAGCAGCGGCCAGACCTGGTCCCAGTCGCGGCCGTCGAGGGAGCCGGTCATCCAGACCACCGCACGGGCCGCGTCGACGATGTCGGAGACGGTCAGCAGGTAGCCGTTGACCGCGGTGACGACGGCGGACACGCCGACGCCGACCAGGACCAGCCGGTAGCCGTGCACGCCGCGTTTCCAGGCGAGCAGGTAGAGGGCCAGCCCGGTGGCCAGTCCGCCCACCAGCGCGCCCAGGGTGACCTGGGCCGCGCTCCCGGAGAACAGCACGATCACCGTGAGCGCCCCGGCCGTCGCCCCCTGCCCGAGGCCGAGCACGTCCGGACTGCCCAGCGGGTTGCGGGTGACGGCCTGGAACAGCGCGCCGCCGAGCCCGAGCGAGGCGCCGACCAGGAGCCCGACGAGGACCCGCGGCAGCCGCAGTTCCCTGACGATGAACTCCTGCCCCGCGCTGCCGTTGCCCAGCAGCGTCTTCAGCACGTCACCGGCCGGGATCGGGTAGTCGCCGGTGCCGATCAGCGCGACGGCCGCGGTGAGCGCGGCGAGCAGCAGCAGGACGACGACGGTGACGGCGCGGACGTCCAGACGCAGCGAGATCCCGCCCGGAGCCCTCAGCACGCGTTGGGTCTTCACAGGTGCGCCGTCCTCCGCCGTCGTACCAGCAGGATGAAGACCGGGCCGCCGACGATCGCGGTGACGACGCCGACCTGGAGTTCCGAGGGCCGGGCCACCACGCGGCCGACGACGTCGGAGCCGAGCAGCAGCACGGGCGAGAGGATCGCCGCGTACGGCAGGATCCAGCGCAGGTCGGGTCCGGTGAAGGACCGCACGACGTGCGGGACCATCAGTCCGACGAACACGATCGGCCCGCACGCGGCGGTCGCCGCCCCGCACAGCACGGTGGCGGCGAGCATGGCCAGCGCCCGGGTGCGGTCGACGTCGGCGCCGAGCGCCTTCGCGGTGTCGTCGCCCATGGCCAGCGCGTTGAGCGGGCGGGCGAGCACGAGGGCGAGGAGCGTTCCGGCCGCGAGGAACGGCAGCACCTGAAGGACGGTCGAGTCCGTCGCGGCGGACAGCGAGCCCACCGTCCAGAAACGCATCCTGCCCAGCGCCGCCCGGTCCATGATCATCACGGCCTGCAGATAACCGTAGAGGGCGGCGCTGATCGCGGTGCCGGCCAGCACCAGCCGCACCGGAGTGGCGCCCCGGCTGCCGCCCAGGAACCACACCAGCGCCCCGACCGCGGCCGCGCCGAGGAAGGCGAACCACACGTAGCCGGTCAGCGAGGTGACACCGAGATACGTGATGGCGGTGACGACCGCGGCGGAGGCGCCGGCGTTGATGCCGAGCAGTCCGGGATCGGCCAGCGGGTTACGGGTGAGCGCCTGCAGCACGGCCCCGGACAGGCCGAGCGCGGCGCCCGCCAGCAGCCCGAGGAGGGTCCGCGACAGCCGCTCGTCCACGACGACGTCGCCGTACGTCCCCGTGGCCCGGAACAGCCCGTGCCAGACCTGATCCGGGCTCAGCTCCTTCGCGCCGATGGCGATGCTCGCCAGTGCGACGAGCACCAGGACCGCCGCTGACACGAGCAGCCCGACGGCGCGTACCGCCCGGCGGGTGGGGGGCGCGGGGGCGGTGTCCGCGCGCTGTTCGGGAAGACCGTCGACCAACACGCAGTTAGGTTAGTCTACCCTCACATCTTCCTCGTGCGGTCGCGGCTCTGCGCTTCGGCCTCGGCTCACAGGCCCAGCCGGGCCAGCGCCTTCCCCGGGTCGAGCGGGCACACGCCGTCCCCGGCCGCCGTCCAGGCCGCGGCGCACAGGGCACGCAGTCCGTCCAGGGCCTCGCCGTCGCCGTCCAGTTCCAGCTCCGTACCCGCGGTCGCCGTCCAGCCGCCGCAGCGGAACCCGTCGCCCGCCTGCGTGACCTCCGGCTGCCCGGTGAGCAGCCCACGCAGGTCCGCGTCGACGTAGGTCGGCCGGTGCCGCGGCGGCGCGGCGAGGAGCCGCGCGCCGTCGGTCACGCCGGTCAGCACGAGCAGCGAGTCGACCTCTCCGTTGAACGCGCCCTCGATGTCGGTGTCCAGGCGGTCCCCGACCACGAGCGGCCGCTCGGCGCCGGTGCGCAGGATGGTCTCCCGGTGCATCGGAGGCAGCGGCTTGCCCGCGACCTGCGGCTCGGCGCCGGTCGCGATCCGGACGACCTCCACCGCGGCCCCGTTGCCCGGGGCGATCCCGCGTGCGCCCGGAATGGTCAGGTCGGTGTTGGAGGCGTACCAGGGCACCCCGCGCGCGATGGCGTAACAGGCTTCCGCGAAACGCCCCCACGGCAACTCGGGCCCCCCGTAGCCCTGTACGACCGCGACCGGATCGTCGTCCGCCGACTCGACCGGCTGGAGTCCCCGCTCCCGCAGGGCGACCCGCAGCCCGTCCCCGCCGATCACCAGCACCCGCGCCCCCGACGGCACCTGTTCGCTGATCAGCCGTGCGACCGCCTGGGCGGAGGTGATGACGTCGTCGGCGCCGGCCGGTATCCCCAGCTCGGTCAGGTGGCCGGCCACCGCGTCCGGGGTGCGCAGCGCGTTGTTGGTGACGTACGCCAGGTGCATCCCGCCCGCGCGGGCCGCGGCCAGCGACTCGACGGCGTGCGCGATCGCGTTCCCGCCCGCGTACACCACTCCGTCCAGGTCGAGCAGCGCCGTGTCGTACGCCTCGCTCAGGGCCTGCCCACTGGCCTCGGGCTTCGTCCTGACGCTCTGGCTCATTCCACATCGCTCCTCGTTCGCTCGCTTTCCCCCGATCATCCCGCATGCCGCCGACACACGTACGATGCCGGGATGAACTCTGCAGGTCACTCGGAAGCGACGGTGCCCCGGGGCCTCGAACTCACCCCGTTCAGAGGCCTGCGGTACGACCCCGACCGGGTCGGCAGCCTGGCAGCCGTGACGTCCCCTCCCTACGACGTCGTGGTCCGCCCCGACGGCCTGCACCACCTCCAGGACGCCGACCCGCACAACATCGTCCGCCTGATCCTTCCCCAGGCCACCACCCCCGACGCCCGGAACGAACAGGCCGCCGACACCCTGCGCCGCTGGCTCGCCGAGGGCGTCCTGACCGCCGATCCGGAACCCGGTCTGTACGTCTACGAGCAGCGGGACGGCAACGGCATGCTGCAGCGGGGAGTCATCGGTGCCCTGCGCGTGTCGGACCCGGCGGAGGGCGTGGTCCTGCCGCACGAGGACGTGATGCCGCACGTGGTCGCGGACCGCGCGGCCCTGATGCGGGCGACCTCCGCGAACCTCGAACCGCTGCTGCTGACCTACCGCGGCGACGGCGCGACCGCGGCCACCACCGGGCTCGTCGAGCGCACCGCGCAGCAGCCCCCGCTGCTCGCCACCACCACCGAGGACGGCTTCGCGCACCGCCTGTGGTCGGTCACCGATCCCGCCGAGGTGGCCCGCGTCCAGTCCGACCTGGCCCGGCACCAGGCCCTGATCGCCGACGGCCACCACCGCTGGGCGACGTACCGCCGTCTACGCGCGGAGCATCCTTCCCCCAGCCCGTGGGACTACGGCCTGGTCCTGCTGGTCGACACGGCCCGCTATCCGCTCCGGGTCCGTGCCATCCACCGCCTGCTGCACCACCTGCCGGTCCCCGACGCGCTCGCCGCCCTCGACGGTCTGCTCCGCGTACGGCACCTGGACGTGCCCCTGCCGCAGGCCCTGGACGCCCTCGCCGACGCGGCCCGCGAGGGCAACGCGTTCCTGCTCGCCGGCGACGGCTCCTTCCATCTCGTCGACCGCCCGGACCCCGGTCTCCTCGCCCGTACGGTTCCCGCCGACCGCCCCGCCGCCTGGCGCACCCTGGACGCGACGGTCCTGCACGCCGCCCTCCTCGACCACGTCTGGCGCGTCCCCGGGGACTCCCCGGACCGCGTCGCCTACATCCACGACCCGGCGGCCACGGTGGAGAAGGCCGAACGTGACGGCGGAACGGCCGTCCTGATGCACCCGGTCCGCGAGGAGGTCGTCCGCGACCTGGCCCGCCAGGGTGTGACGATGCCCCGGAAGTCGACGTCCTTCGGCCCGAAGCCCGCGTCGGGTCTGGTGCTGCGCGCGCTGGAACTCTGACGGGTGCGACGGGTCTGAAACGGCGGAGGGCGGGACCCCCTCAGGGGATCCCGCCCTCCTTTCACGCGCGGACGCCGACGGGCGTCAGTCGTCGTCGCCGTCCTCCTCCGAGGCCGCCTTCGGAACGTCTTCCGCGCCCGCTCCCTCGCCCTGGCTCTCGCTGCCGCCCCCGGTCTCGCTCTCGTCGAGGGCGTCGACGAACTCGACCCCGTCCAGCTCGGCGAGCCGGTCGGAGGCGTCCGTGCTGCCGTCCCGGTCGGCCTCGACGGCCTTGGCGAACCACTCCCGTGCCTCGCCCTCCCGGCCGACGGCGAGCAGCGCGTCCGCGTACGCGTACCGCAGCCGCGCGGTCCACGGCTGCACGGAGTTGGAGGCGAGCTCGGGGCTCTGCAGCGTCACTATGGCCGCGTCCAGCTGGCCGAGGTCACGCCGGGCGCCGGCCGCGACGAGCCGCATCTCGACCTGGCCGGCCTTGTCGAGCTTGTTCACCTCGGGGGCGCCGGCCATGTCCAGCGCCTTCTCCGGCCGTCCGAGCCCGCGTTCGCAGTCGGCCATGACCGGCCACAGCTCCACGGAACCGGTCATCCGCCGCGCGGCCCGGAACTCGGCGAGCGCCTCGCCGTATTTCTGGTTCGCGTAAGCGGCGAATCCGGCGGCCTCTCGGACGGCGGCCACACGCGAGGCGAGCCGCAGCGCCACCCTGGAGTAGCCGTAGGCGCCCTCGGGGTCCTCGTCGATGAGCCGCGCGACCATCACCAGGTTCCTGGCGACGTCGTCCGCGAGCGTCTTGGGCAGGCTCTGCAGCTCCTGCCGTACGTCCTTGTCGATCTCGTCGCCGGTGACGTCCTCGGGGATGGGCAGCCGCTTGATCGGCTCCCGGTCGCGGTCACGGCTCCGGTCGTCCTGGAAGCGGCCGCCGCCACGCCGGTCGTCACGGCCCCGGAAGCCACCGGGACGGCCACCGCGGTCGTCGCGCCGCGGCCCACGGTCGTCACGGCCCCGGAAGCCACCGCGCTCGCCGGCGCGGCTGTCGTCCCGCCGGAAGCCCCCGCGGTCCCCGCCGCGGTCCTCACCGCGCCGCTCGTCCCGCCGGAAGCCGCCCCGGTCACCACGGTCGTCCCGGCGGAAGCCGCGATCCCGGTCGTCGCGGCGGAAGGAGGGACGGTCGCCCCGGTCACCACGGTCATCGCGACGCGGACCGCGGTCACGGTCGTCACGCCGGGCGAAGCCGCCGCGGTCGCCCTCGCGCCGGTCGTCACGACGGTCGTCACGGCGGAAACCACCACGGTCACCGCGGTCATCGCCCCGCCGGTCCTCACGGTGGCCGTAACCACCACGGTCGTCACGGCGCCCGTAGCCGCCACGGTCGTCGTCCCGACGCTCGCGACGCTCACCACGGTCGTCACGGCGGTAGGAGGGACGCTCGCCCCGGTCACCACGGTCGTCACGACGGAACGAAGGACGCTCGCCCCGATCGTCACGACGCGGCCCCTGATCACGGTCGTCACGACGGAAGGAAGGACGGTCGCCCCGGTCACCACGGTCATCGCGACGGAAGGAGGGACGCTCGCCCCGGTCACCACGGTCGTCACGACGGAACGAAGGACGCTCGCCCCGATCGTCACGACGCGGCC
>NZ_JAYMHD010000012.1:0-547 GCF_035656535.1 Streptomyces sp. H51 | reverse complement strand
CCAGGAGGGACGCTCGCCCCGGTCACCACGGTCGTCACGACGGAACGAAGGACGCTCGCCCCGATCGTCACGACGCGGCCCCTGGTCACGGTCGTCACGACGGTAGGAAGGACGATCCCCGCGGTCGTCACGACGCGGGCCCTGATCGCGGTCGTCACGGCGGAAAGAGGGACGGTCGTCGCGGCGTCCGTAGCCGGCGCGGTCATTGTCGCGATCGCGTCGGTCATCCCGACGGAAGCCACCCCGGTCCCCGCGGTAACCACCGCGGTCGTTACGGTCTCCGCGGTCCCGACTGTCCCGTCGACGTGGGTCGCGCTCCGGTCGATCGTCGGGAGAGTTGGTGGACATCGGTGACTCCTGTCTTCGGTACTGCAATTCATTCTCGCGCTGCCGGGTAACCCGACGCGCTCGGGAAAAAGAAAAGGACCCCTGGTCCCAGCTGAACGCTGGTGACCAGGGGTCCTCCAAAGATTGTTCGGCGGCGTCCTACTCTCCCACAGGGTCCCCCCTGCAGTACCATCGGCGCTGTAAGGCTTAGCTTCCGGGT
>NZ_JAYMHD010000011.1:534153-577142 GCF_035656535.1 Streptomyces sp. H51 | reverse complement strand
GGCATCCGACAGTTCATGGCGACGTATCACCCGACCATGATCCCCGACCAAAGATCATTTGACGACAGACCCTAGGGGCCTCGTTGGGCCTCGTTGGGCCTCGTTGGGCCTCGTTGGGCCTCGTGGGCCCGTGACGCGGAGCCCTCGCCGCGCCCGGACGAGAGCCGATGCGGACCCGCGCCGTCCGAAGGGCGAGACGCCGTCGTCCGCGGCCCGGCCGGGACGGCGGACGCACCGGGCCGAAGGCCGCACGGCGGCCGGTCCGGCGCCGGTCCGGCCACATGGCCATCTCGCATCCCGGACGATCCCGTCTCACCATGCGACACGCCGGTGACATCTCCCGCCGTCCGTCCCTACGATCGGCACCATGAAGCGACAGGCGGATCTCACGAAGCGGCGGGCAGTAGACCTGTGCCGCGTCGCCGCCATGCTCTGTCGCACCTTCTGAGCGGAGAGCGCAGACCTCCGCCTTCCCCCGCCCTGTGACCAGGGCATCCGTGCGTCGCCGTCGCCTCGAAGCGGGCGCGCGCACCCCTCGCACTCGTCATCGCACGTACGTCATCGCACGTAATTGCACCGGCACTCGCACGCCCCGCCGTAACTGCCCCGGAGGAGACACATGAGCCGCAGCGACGTCCTGGTAGACGCCGACTGGCTGCAGGACCACCTGGACGACCCGACGATCGCCATCGTCGAGGTCGACGAGGACACGTCCGCCTACGAGAAGAACCACATCAAGAACGCGATCCGCATCGACTGGACCGAGGACCTCCAGGACCCGGTCCGCCGTGACTTCGTCGACCAGGAGGGCTTCGAGAAGCTCCTGTCGGAGAAGGGCATCGCCAACGACCACACGGTCGTCCTCTACGGCGGCAACAACAACTGGTTCGCCTCGTACGCCTACTGGTACTTCAAGCTGTACGGCCACGAGAGCGTCAAGCTCCTCGACGGCGGCCGCAAGAAGTGGGAGCTGGACGCCCGCGAGCTGGTCGACGGCACCGAGGTGCCCGAGCGCGCGAAGACCGAGTACAAGGCCAAGCCGCAGGACAGCTCCATCCGCGCGTTCCGCGACGACGTCGTGGCCGCGATCGGCACGCAGAACCTGGTCGACGTGCGTTCGCCCGACGAGTTCTCCGGCAAGCTGCTCGCCCCGGCCCACCTGCCGCAGGAGCAGTCGCAGCGCCCGGGCCACGTCCCGAGCGCCCGCAACATCCCGTGGTCGAAGAACGCCAACGACGACGGCACGTTCAAGTCGGACGAGGAGCTGAAGGCCCTCTACACCGACGAGAACGTGGACCTCGCCAAGGACACGATCGCCTACTGCCGCATCGGCGAGCGCTCGGCCCTGACCTGGTTCGTCCTGCACGAGCTGCTCGGCGTCCAGAACGTCAAGAACTACGACGGCTCCTGGACCGAGTACGGCTCCCTCGTCGGCGTGCCGATCGAGCTCGGCGCCGCCAAGTAGGACCGCCCTCTTTCAACCGCCCCCCTTTCAAGACCTCTGGAGAAGCACATGTGTGGAGCGAAGGCCGGCGGCCCGGACGCCTCGACGATCAAGCCCGGTGAGACCACCATCCAGGGCCAGGTGACCCGTGACGGCGAGCCCGTGACGGGCTACGTCCGCCTGCTCGACTCGACCGGCGAGTTCACCGCGGAGGTTCCCACCTCCGCCACCGGACAGTTCCGCTTCTACGCGGCCGAGGGCACCTGGACCGTCCGTGCCCTGGTGCCCGGTGGCACCGCCGACCGCACGGTCGTCGCCCAGCAGGGCGGCCTCGCCGAGGTCGCGATCGCGGTCTGACACCGCGCGCCGAAGCTGGGGCCGCACCCCTCGGGTTGGACGCCTGGGTGCGGCCCTTCGGCGTGTCCGGATCCGGGTCCGGACCTACCCTGGACTCATGTACGCGCGCCGACGGCACGTCTACTTCGTGATGATGGGCGTCTGCATCGCGCTGTTCGTCCTGGCCTGGGGCGTCGTCCGGATCTGGTCCGTCCCGGCGGCCGTGGCGATGTGCGTGGTGGCGATGGTCATCCCCCCGGCCGCCGCGATGGTCGCCAACCGCCGCGGCCCCGAGGACCGCTGGTGGGACGAGCCGTCCGGCGACCCCACGTCGGACGAGTGGTGGGACGAACTGGACGGCAAGAAGCGCCCGCGGTGACGGCCGGGGCCCCGGCGTCCCGGCTTCTCAGTAGACGAGCGCCTGCGTCTCGTCCGCCAGGGCCTCCTGCACGAAGACCTGGGCGCCCGCGATGCGCACGCCCTCGATGACGTCCTGCTCCGAGATGTCCCGGCGGGCCGCGCACTGCGTGCACAGCGTGACCTTGCCGCCGGCCAGCAGGGAGTCGAGCAGGTCGGGCAGCGGGGCGGCGTGCGGCAGCTCGAACTCGGCGGCCCGGCCGGGCAGGGCGAACCACGCCGACTCGCCGGTCAGCCACAGGGAGACGTCGACGCCGCTGGCCACGGCCACCGCCGCCACCGTGAACGCCTGCGAGCAGCGTTCGGGGGCGTCGGCCCCCGCCGTCACCTTGATCACGAGTTTCTTCGCCATGGCCGAATCGTAATCAACGCCCCCACAACTCCAGCAGCGGGTCAGGAGTCTCCTGTGAGCACGCGCGCATGTGGCATGTGCGCTTCACGTTTTTATGTGGGGGACGTCTTGGAAGTACCCGAAGAGGGGCACGACGCGCCGGTCGCTCCGGTCGTGAGCGGCACGCCCGTCGTGCCGGGCGACGCGGACCCGGGTGCGCCCCGGCTCCGCCGCCGTGGCCGCCGTACGGCCCTGCTGATCGCCGGCGCCGCGTTGCTCGGTGTCGTCGCCGGTGCCTGCGCCGGCTACCTGATCCAGGCCGACCGCGAGCCCACCGCGCTGCCGTCCCTGTCGCAGCCGGAGCTCGCGCGGGCCGGGGGCCCCGGCCCCGAGCCGTTGCCGGCCTCGCTGGACCGCCGTCTGAAGACCGAGGGCGACCTGCGGAAGCTGCTGCTGAAGAAGCCGCGCGGCGCCAAGGACTCCGCGTGGTCGGCCCGGTCCGACGGCTGGCTGGACGCGGCCGACTACGCCGAGGAATTCCAGCAGCCGGCCGCCGAGTTCGGCAAGCTCATCGGTGACGAGTTCCGCCGCGCCGCCGTCACCGGCTGGCGCAGCGGCTACCAGGCCGTCGAGATCCGGCTGGTCCAGTTCCGGCAGGAGGAGAACCCCGCGGCCTTCGACTCCGTCGAGGACCACCAGTTCTGGGCGGAGAACAAGGACGACGTCGACAGCAGTCGGCCGGTGCCCGGCACGGGCAGCGGCATGGCGTACTCCCACACCCGGCCGCGGACCCGGGTGGGCTCCGTGTCGCTGTACGTGGCGGAGGCGCACGCCGTCCGCGGTGACGTCGCCATGGAGATCTGGATCTACGACACCCGGCCCATTCCGAAGGCGAAGATCCTGGACCTGGCCGAGCGGCAGATGGAGCGGCTGTGAGCGACAACCAGTACCGGCCGGACGCCGAGCCGGGCCCGGCCGAGCCCGCCCGGGCCGGGGACATCGGGCTTGCTTCCCCGCCGGCCGAGGGCGCCCGGGCCGGGGACATCGGGCTTGCTTCCGCGTCGGCCGAGCCCGCCCCGGCCGAGCCCGCCCCGGCCGAGCCCGCCCGGGCCGGAGACACCGGGCTTGCTTCCCCGCCGGCCGAGGGCGCCCGGGCCGGGGACACCGGGCCTGCTTCCGCCCCGGCCGAGCCCGCCCCGGCCGAGCCCGCGCCGGCCGAGGGCGCCGTGCTGTCCGGCCCGCTGGCCGGGAAGGCCCGTCGGCGCGGCCGGATCGCCGTCGTCGCCGGGGCCGTCCTGCTGGCCGCGGCCGTCGTCGCCGGCGTCGGGTACACCGTCGTCACCGTCGAGAACGCCGACCGGGACGCGGGCGCCGCCGTGTGGAAGTTCCCGAAGACGAAGCCCGCGGACACCGAGACGGCGGACGCCGAGGGACTCGCCGGGATGCTCGTGCCCTACGGCGCGGACGGCTGGAGCCGCGGCCCCGACATCGGCGAGTTCGGCTCCGAGACGCAGCTCGGCGGCGCCCGGGCGACGGCCCTGCGCAAGGAGTGGCTGAGCGGACTGCCGCGCTCGCAGCGCCGGGAACTGGAGCGGCGGATCGACAAGCAGCGCATCCAGGGCATGGCGATGCGCAGCTACGTCAGCACCGACGAGAGTTCCTCCGTCTACACCAACCGGGCGTCCACCGTGAGCATCCAGCTCGTGCGGATGGACAACAGGGCAGCCCTGCGCGACGTCGCGGAGTTCCAGAACGGGCTCCTCGACGCCCTCGGCGTCTTCCGCGACGGCCCGCACGTCGAGGGCCACAAGAACGCCCGCTGCTTCCTGCCGCCCGCGGCCAAGGACGAGAAGCTCGACACCATGTACTGCTCCGCCTACCAGGGAGACGTCCTGGTCACCCTCAGCGCCGACGGCGCCAGACCCCTGCAGGCCCGCGGGGTGGCGAGGCTGCTGAAGGAACAGCTGGACCGCATCGCCGAGCCGGGGAAGGCCGTATGACCGAGCAGACGGAACCGACGGAACAGGCGGACGTGCCCGAGCAGCCGGACGCCACCGAGCAGGCCCAGCGGCCCGAGCCGCAGCCGCCCCTCGCCCCGCCGCCCGCGCCCCCCGTGCCGCCCGCGCCCCGCAGGGACCGCCGCGTGCTGCGGGCAGTTCTGCGCTGGACCGCCGCCGTCGCCGTGTTCGCGGTGGCCGGGGCGGGGACGGCGTACGGGATCACGGCGATGGACCGGACGGACGTACCGGGTCTGGCGACCGCGTCCGACGGGCGCTGGGACTACCCGACGCTGACCAGGCCGCCGCTGCCGTCCGGCAGCCCGGGACCGCTCGCCCCGTCGAACAAGGCCGGCGCCCACTACGCCGACCTGCGCGCCCTCGTGCTGCCCGCGCCGAAGGGGGCGGCCGAGGACCCGAAGCTGCGCGGGAAGGACGGCTGGCTGGCGACCGGCGACTTCCTCGCGGAGTACGCGGAGAAGGACGACCGCGACGCGCTGCGCGGGAAGCTCGTCGACCATGCCCTGCGGCACGTCGCGGCCCGCGGCTGGACCACCCCGGACGGCACCAGCACCCGCATCTACCTGCTGCACTTCGGCACCGCGGCCGTCGTGGACGACCTGCTCGACGACGGCGTGGCTCCCACCGGCGCCCCCGCCTTCCGGGTGCGCGGAGCGGACGCGTCCGCCTTCGACGAGGACTTCCCGGGGGCGGCCCAGGTGGACGGCGTCGAGCGCAGGTCCTACGTCGAGCAGGCGCCCTACGGCGCCGAGCAGGTCCGGCAGGCCTACCTGTCCGCCGGGGACGTCCTCGCGGTGATCGTGCAGTCCAGGAAGGGCGGCGCGAAGGCGGTGCCGTTCCAGCAGACGGTCACCCTGCAGAGCCAGCTGCTCGGCTGAACTCCGCAACGGCGTACCTCACGGCGGAAGCCGGGGCCCGGCCGCGTAAGCTGGGCTCCGGTCCGTCTGTACCGCCACCCTGGCTCGTCCCAAGGAGCACCTCGTGCTTGAGGCATTCTTCGAAGCCCTGCTGATCCTGGTCTGCGTCGGCGTCCTCGCCTTCGCCGGGCTGACCGTGAAGAAGCTGTACCAGGGCCAGCGCTGACCCACGTCTAGGAACCTCTCCTCATGATCGAGATCCCGTCCGACCTCCACAAGGACCTCGTACCCCTCGCCTTCCTGCTCGGCAACTGGGCCGGCGCGGGCGTGCACGACTTCCCCGGCTCGGAGAAGTGCAACTTCGGGCAGGAGGTCACCTTCACGCATGACGGCAGGGACTTCCTGGAGTACCGCTCCCGCACCTGGGTGCTGGACAACGACGGGAACAAGGTGCGTCCCCTGGAGTCCGAGTCCGGCTTCTGGCGGGTCGACGCCGGCCGCAAGGTCGAGGTCACGATGACCCGCGACGACGGCGTCATCGAGATCTGGTACGGCGAGCTGGCCGCCAAGAAGCCGCAGATCGACCTGGTCACGGACGCCGTGGCGCGCACGGCGGCCTCCCGCCCGTACAGCGGCGGCAAGCGCCTGTACGGCTACGTCAAGAGCGACCTGATGTGGGTCGGCGAGAAGCAGACGCCCGACGTCGAGCTGCGCCCCTACATGTCGGCGCACCTGAAGAAGGTCGTCACCCCCGAGGAGGTCGAGCGCTGGGCCAAGGCCCTGCCCGACGACCTGCCCGACGACGGGATCGCTTTCTTCAAGTAGTCCTAGACTTTCCGGTGTGGTGAGCACCGACTGGAAGAGCGACCTGAGGCAGCGCGGCTACCGGCTGACGCCGCAGCGCCAGCTTGTCCTCGAAGCAGTGGACACCCTGGAGCACGCGACCCCCGACGACATCCTCATGGAAGTGAGGAAGACGGCGTCGGGGGTCAACATTTCCACCGTCTACCGCACCCTGGAGCTGCTGGAGGAGCTGGGGCTGGTCTCGCACGCCCACCTCGGGCACGGGGCGCCCACCTACCACCTCGCCGACCGCCACCACCACATCCACCTGGTCTGCCGCGACTGCCAGAACGTCATCGAGGCGGACGTCCAGGTGGCGGCCGAGTTCACCGCGAAGCTCCGGCGGGAGTTCGGCTTCGAGACGGACATGAAGCACTTCGCGATCTTCGGCCGTTGCAAGGACTGCTCCCTCAAGGGGTCAACTGCCAAGTCGTAGGCTTGTGTCCATGAAAAGCCCCCTGCTGTCCCTGCCCGGCGCCGTCCCCGCCGAGGGTGTGGACGAAGGCGTCGCCGCCCACTACGGCGACCTGTTCCGCGAGCAGCGCGCCCTCGCCGACGGCACCGGCTTCGTCGACCTCTCCCACCGCGGCGTCGTCACCGTCTCCGGCGAGGACCGGCTGAGCTGGCTGCACCTGCTGCTCACCCAGCACGTCAGCGAGCTGCCGGCCGGCCGGGCCACCGAGGCGCTGATCCTGTCCGCGCACGGCCACATCGAGCACGCGCTCTACCTCGTGGACGACGGCGCGACGGTCTGGGCCCACGTCGAGCCCGGCACCCAGGAGGCGCTGATCGGGTACCTGGACTCGATGAAGTTCTTCTACCGGGTCGAGGTCGCCGACCGCACGGACGACTTCGCGGTCGTCCACCTGCCGGCCGGCTCGATCGCCGAGGTGCCCGAGGGCGTCGTGGTGCGCGAGACGCCGTACGGCCGTGACCTGTTCCTGCCCCGCGCGGACCTGGAGTCCTACGCCGCGCAGGCCGGGCCGCCGGCCGGGATACTCGCCCACGAGGCGCTGCGCGTGGAGCAGCACCGCCCGCGCCTCGGCTTCGAGACCGACCACCGTACGATCCCGCACGAGCTGGGCTGGATCGGCACCGCGGTGCACCTGCAGAAGGGCTGCTACCGCGGCCAGGAGACGGTCGCCCGCGTGCAGAACCTCGGAAAGCCCCCGCGCCGCCTGGTCTTCCTGCACCTGGACGGCAGCGAGGTCCACCTGCCGCCGCACGGTACCGAGATCCGGCTCGCGGACGAGGGCCCCGACGGCCGCAGGATCGGCTTCGTGACGACGTCCGCCCGCCACCACGAGCTGGGCCCGGTCGCCCTGGCCCTGGTCAAGCGGAACGTCCCGCTGGACGCCCGGCTGGTGGCGGGGGACACGGCGGCCGCCCAGGAAGCGGTCGTGGAGCCGTAGACCGGTCCCGCGTCCGGTTCGAGGGTCCTCGGCTGTCCCAGGGTTCTCGACGGTTCGAGGGTCCTCGGCGGTCCCGGGGCCTCGGCGGTCCGAGGGCCCTCAGATGTCCAGCAGGACGGTGAACGGGCCGTCGTTCGTCAGGGACACCCGCATCCGCGCGCCGAAGCGGCCCGTGGCCACCGTGGCGCCCAGCGCGCGCAGCTGGGCGACCACCTCGTCGACCAGCGGTTCGGCGACGTCGCCGGGGGCGGCCGCGTTCCAGGTGGGGCGGCGGCCCTTGCGGGCGTCGCCGTACAGGGTGAACTGGCTGATCACCAGCAGCGGGGCGGCGATGTCGCTGCACGACTTCTCGTCGTGCAGCATCCGGATCGACCACAGCTTGCGGGCGAGCTGGGCCGCCTTCTCCTCGGTGTCCTCGTGCGTCACGCCGACCAGGACGCACAGTCCCTCGCCGGTGATCTCCCCGACGGTCTCGCCGTCCACGACGACGCTCGCGCCGTCCACCCTCTGCACCACTGCACGCATGCGCCCCATGATGCCGTGCGGCCGTGAGCGGCCCGCACCGGGCTTCCGGGTGGGTCCGGAAAGCTTCCCCGGGGGCCTGTTCATGACCTCAACCCCCCCCATGTGGGGCCGATCGGGGGCACTCGGTCACATAGCGGCCACTTGGGGTGGCACGATGCTCCCACACGCCGGTCGAGGGGACGGTAGAGGCACATGAGAACTTCGAGTACCGGGCAGCCGTCCGGGCCCGTCGCGCTGACCGGCGCGACGGGCCCGGGCACGCTCCGGCCGCCCGCGCAGCGCACCGACAGTCCGGGCCCGTTTCTGCCCGCCGCCGCGCCGGAGCACGACCTGACCGTGCTGAGCCTGCCCGAGCTGCGCGCCCTGCGCCGGGACGCGCAGCGCGACGAGGCCGACCTCAGCTACGTACGGCGGCTGTTGCAGGGCCGGGTCGACATCCTGCGGGCGGAGCTGGCCCGCCGGTCCCCCGCGGGCGCGGGCTCCGTCGTCGAGCGGCTGTCCGAGATCCTCACCGACGGTCCCGCCCGGCACCGTTCCTCGGCCCGCCACGTGACGCTGGGCACGCCGCACGGCGAGGAGTACCGGCGGCTGGCCGCCGACATGCTCGCCGAGGTGGAGCTGTCGGACCTGGGCGCCCGCACGGACCTGGAACTGCAGACCGCGATGCGGCGGCTGGAGCGCTACGAGCAGCAGGTCTCCCGGCGACGGCAGGGGCTGCAGCGCACCGCGGACGACTGCGGCGGCGAGATCGCGCGCCGGTACCGCGAGGGGGAGGCGCAGGTGGACGACCTGCTGACGTGAGGGCGGCGAGGCTCGTGGCCGCGTGTGGGCGCGCAAGCGGGCCGGCCGGCGCTCAGGGGCGTGCGCGGGGACCCGCTCGAGAGCGGGCGGGCGGGCGAAATCCGCGCGACACCCCCGCCGCCCTGCGCCTACCGTGCTGCCATGAGCCGAGCTGCCGACATCGACGTGCGCCCCGTCACCGAGGCCGAGTATCCCGAGTGGCTGCGTGCCCTGCGGACCGGGTTCCTGCTGGGGCCGACCGTCTCCGAGGACGAGCTGACGGCACGGGCCACCCAGTTCGAGCCCGGCCGTTACCTGGGCGCCTTCGACGGAGACCGCTGCGTGGCGACCTTCCGGTCCTTCGCGCAGGAGGTCACGGCGGTCGGCGGCGCCCCGGTGCGGGCCGACGCGGTCTCCGCCGTCACCGTCACCGCCACCCACCGCCGCCGCGGCCTGCTCACCCGGATGATGACCCGCGACCTCGCGGCAGCCAAGGAGCGCGGCGACGTGGTCGCCACGCTGATCGCCGCCGAGTACTCGATCTACGGCCGCTTCGGCTTCGGCCCCGCCAGCCACGAGACCGAGTGGACGATCGACGTCCCGCGCGCCGGCTTCGACGCCCGCGGGCCCGTCTGCGCGGACGGCGGCCGGGTCGACCTGGTGGACGGCGACGAGGTGCGCAAGATCGGCCCCGAGCTGCACGAGCGGGTGCGCCGCGCCACGCCGGGCGCCATCAACCGCAGCGACTGGTGGTGGCAGAACAACACGGGCGCCGTGCGCGTCGACCCGAAGTGGACGGAGCCGTTCTGGGCGGTCCACCGCGCGGCCGACGGCACGGTCGAGGGCCTCATGGCGTACGAGGTGGACAACCGGTGGGGTGACACCAAGCAGCCGCTGAACACGGCGAGCGTGCGGTCCCTGATCGCGTCGACCCCGGCCGCCGAGCGTGCCCTGTGGCACCACGTCTGCTCGATCGACTGGGTCACCCAGGTCAAGAGCGGCTCTCGGGCCCCCGACGACCTGCTCCCCCTCCTGCTGCCCGACCCGAGGGCCGCCCGCATCACCACGCAGGCGGACTGGCTGTGGGTGCGCATCCTGGACGTCGAACGCGCGCTCCGGTCGCGGACGTACGAGGGGACCGGCTCGCTGGTGCTCGAGGTGACCGACCGGGCCGGCCTCACCGGCGGCCGCTACCGGCTGGAGGCGTCCACGGCGGGCGCGTCCTGCACGCCCACCCGTGACCGTGCCGAACTGACGCTGGACGTCGCGGAGCTGGCGACCCTGTGGCTGGGCGACGAGTCGGCGGTGCGGCTGGCGGCGCTGGGCCGGGTCCGGGAAGAACGAGCGGGCGCCGCCCTGGTGGCCGACGCCCTGCTGCGTACGTCCAGGCGACCGTGGTGCCCGGACATGTTCTGACACTCCTTCCGCCGGGGACGGTGGACTCATCCGTAGCGTGCTGTTGTGGCCGTGCTGTTCGGTTGTGGCCGTGCTGTTCGGTTGTGACTGTGCTGTTCGGTTGTGGCTGTGCGGGTGCTGCTGTTCGGTTGTCGGTGTTCGGTTGTGACGGTGCCGTTCGTGCGGGCCGACCGAGCTCCCGGCTCCCCTCCGGAAGGGAACGCGGTCAACCGGATCCGTGGCGGCCGAGCCGGTGCGGCGCGGCCGGTGTCGTCGGGACGGGGCGTGATCCCCGTGACGCGGCGTCCCGGAACCTTTGGCCAACCATCCTGAAGCCTGACCATGTTGCCCAAGTTGGCGACCAACTTGTCTTCAGTTATCTCCGCTTGGAAGCGTCTCATAACCACCTTCGCATGAACTGCCGCAAGATGGCGGGAAGTTGTAGTGTTCTGGTGTGGACCCGAAACACGCCTCCGTCAATGGGCGGGAAAGGTCACAGCGGCCACAGAAGACACACCGTGAAGTGGCCGACGAGCTGCGTGCCCGCATCCGCTCGGGCCGGCTCCGCGCCGGTCAGCGCATGCCCACGCAGGCGAAACTCGCCGACGAGTTCGGCGTCGAACGCGGCGCCGTGCGCCAGGCCCTGCGCATCCTTCAGTCGGAGCACCTGCTGACCAACGTCTCCAAGGGCGCTCCGGCCACCGTCGCCCCCGATCCGGGCCTCACCGGTGCCCTGACCGGCCCGGCGGCCCTGCCGATGCCCACCACGGTCGCCCTGGCCCCGCGGATCGCGGCCGCCTTCGCCGCCCCGCACGTCGAGATCGACGCCCTCTGCCTGACCTCGGTGTCCCTCACCCTCGCCATCGGCGAGCCGCTGCGCCGGATCCACGCCGGACAGCTGAAACCGGCCAAGGTCGACGTCCGGGTGCTGCTGCCCAGCCGCGACATCGACCTGGCCTTCCCGACCCCGGTGGACCCCTCCGCCGACGGCCGGCTCCAGCGCCGCTGGCTGGCCCAGCGCAACGCCCAGGGGCAGGTGCTCAAGCACAACCTGCTGGCCCTGCGCTCCACGCACGGCATCGACGTGCGGGTCGCCTTCCGCGCGTTGCCCTTCACCCCGCCGGTGAAGCTGTACCTGCTCAACGGCACCGAGGCCCTGTTCGCGTACTACACGCTCACCCGGCGCGAGGCGGAGATCGACCAGGAGCACCTGGAGATGTACGACGCCGAGGGCACCCAGTCGATGCTGTTCGCCTTCGAACAGGGCACCGGCCTGCGCGACACCACGTTCGTGGAGCAGTCGCACCTGTGGTTCAACGCACTGTGGGAGACGATCAGCTCGGAGCTGCTGCTCACGGGCTGACGCCTCCCACGGACGGCCGGACCGGGTCTCCCCTCACAGGGCGGGGCCCGCGACCAGCAGGGCGAGCAGTACCGCCCCGACGGAGCTGACGGTCGGGTTCTTCGCCTTGATCCCCGTGGTGAGCAGGAGCAGGCCGATGACGCCGACGGCGCCGTACTTCCAGGTGACGAGCTGCTCGAAGCCGACGACGAGGACCGCCGACAGCAGGGCGAGGGCAGGCATGGTGGTTCCCCCTTCAGGCGTGGGCAGGACGGGCATGGGGGTGCGAGGCGGATGAAGTCGGACGGACGGGGAAGCAACGGGAGGCAAACCCTCCGCCAACTCAGCCAAGTTGGTGACCAACTCTGCCTATGTTGTCCCCACTTGGCAGCCAGTCATAAACAACTTTCAAACAACTCCCCGTAGATGGAACTAAGTTGTACCGTTTGGTCGTGACTCAGGAGAACGTGGCGGAGAACGTGGCAGTGAACGGCGACAGGAAGCTCTCCCCGCAGGAGATCGCCGGCATCCTCCGGGACCGGATCCGCAGCGGTGACCTGAAGGCGGGGGACCGCCTGCCCACCCAGGCCGAGCTCGCGGTCGAGTTCGGCGTGGAGCGGGGCACCGTGCGCCAGGCCCTCCGGGCACTCCAGGAGGACGGCCTGCTCAGCAACGTCAGCAAGGGCAGCCCGCCGAGGATCGCGGAGCCGGCGCCCGACCGGAGCGAGCCCCAGCCCACGATGGTGGGCCTGGCCCCGCGCCTCGCCGAGGCGTTCTCGGCCCCGCGGGTCCGCGTGGACGCCGCCTGCCTCACGGCGGAGACCCTCATGCTCGCCCTGAGCGAGCCGGTCCGGCTGATCCACGAGGGCCGGATCCGCCCCGAGTCGATCGACGTGCGCATCCTGCTGCCCAGCCGCAAGATCGACCTCGCCTTCCCGGTGCCGGTGGGCGGCCGCGGCGAGGACGACGCCGTGCACCAGCGCTGGCTCGCCCAGCGCAACGCCCAGGTGCAGGTCCTGCGGCACAATCTGTGGGCACTGCGCTCCTCGCACGGCATCGACGTGCACGTGACCTTCCGCGCGCTGCCCTTCACCCCGCCGGTGAAGCTGTACCTGCTCAACGGCACCGAGGCGCTGATCGCGTACTACATGATCACCCGGCGCGAGGAGGAGTGGGACAGCGGCACCCTGGAGATGTACGACGCCCTGGGCGGCAAGTCGCTGCTGTTCTCCTTCGAGCAGCGTGCCGGCCGGCGGGACGCGGCGTTCGTCGAGCAGTCCCAGAAGTGGTTCGACGCCCTCTGGGAAACCATCACGACGGACCTGACACTCTCCTAGTGACTTCCGATACGGCGCAGACTGAACCGGTGACGGCAGAGACAGAGAACCTGCGTGAGCTGATCACCGAGGCCCGCTTCGTCCTGTTCGACTTCGACGGCCCCATCTGCCGTCTCTTCGCGGGGCACACGGCGGAGAGCGTTGCCAAGGAACTGGTGGACTGGCTGGAGCTGCAGGGGCTGAGAGAGCTGCTGACGGAGGAGGAGCGGGTCCACCCCGACCCGATGGTCGTCCTGTACGCCGTCAACCGGAGGCATCCGCGCAGCGACCTGGTGACCGAGCTGGAGGAACGGCTCACCCAGCAGGAGCTCAAGGCGGTCGCCTCCGCCATGCCGACCCCGTACGCGGACCCGCTGATACGCACCTGGACCGCCGTGGGCGGCAGGCTGGCGGTCGCCAGCAACAACTCGCCCCGCACGGTGACGGAGTACCTCTCCGTCCGCGGCCTGGCCGACTGCTTCGCCCCGCACGTCTACGGACGCACCGGCGAGCTCGACCTCCTCAAGCCCCACCCGCACTGCCTCAACCGGGCGCTGAACGCCATGGGCGCCGCCCCCTCCACCGCCCTCATGATCGGCGACGCCCCCACCGACTTCCTGGCCGCCGAGCGGGCGGGAGTGCCGTTCCTCGGCTACGCGCGCAACCCGTACAAGGAGCGGCAGCTGAGGGACGCGGGCGCCCGCACCGTGGTGGCGTCCCTGGAGCCCGTACTGCGAGCGCTGCGCGGTCAGGGCCTGTCCTAGGCCTGAGTCATCAGGAGTACGAGGACCACGGCGCCGGCCGACAGGCAGGCGGTGTCGCGCGCACGGAAGCCGGCGCCCAGCAGGAACAGGCACAGCACTCCGAGCGGCCCGAACCGGGACGTCAGCAGCTGTTCGGCGCCCAGTGCCATGACGGTGCCCACCAGTTGGAGGAAGACCACGGGACCCCACCCCTTTCACTCGTCTTCACTTCTCTGACAACCGATCAACAACCGTTCCAATTGGACTGGTTGCTTTGAATTGGATGTGCCCTGACTGCTTGATCCCTTAACGGCCTTTCGCGTCCCGCCCGCCCAACCGTCCAATCCTGCCGCCAATGTGACCGAAAGCGGTTTGCCCCACCGCTCGAAGAGGTACGGTCGCGGTGTGAGCACAGAGCGTGGCGACGGTGGCGGGAAGGGCTCCAGCTCCCTTCTGGAGGACCTGCGGGCTCGTATCGCCGACGGCACCTACCCCCTGGGCGGCCTCCTGCCGACGCAGCGGGAGCTGGCCGAGGAGTTCGGCATCTCGCGCGACACCGTGCAGCGCGTGCTGCGGGAGCTGAAGAGCGAAGGCTGGATCGAATCCCGCCAGGGCAGCGGCTCACGGGTCGTCAAGAGCCCCATACACTCCGGCCGGGAGCCGCAGGCGGCGCCCCGGCTGCGTGCGGCGCTCGGGCCGTTCGTCGCCCGGGCCTTCGTCCAGCCGGTGGTCCGGCTGGACGTCTTCACCCTGACGTCCGAGAGCCTGGACGCGCACGTCCGGCTGCAGGCCGAGCGCATCCGCACCGGGGAGATCGCCACCCCCGAACGCGTCGAACTGCGGATGCTGCTGCCTTCCGAGACGCTGGAACTGCCGTATCCGCGAGCGATGCCCCCGGCCGAGGAGGGGACCGCGGCGGAGCAGCCGGCCGCCCTTCAGGAGCGCATCCAGGATCGGCTGCGCGGCATCACCCGGCGGCACACGACCTCGTTGCGCTCGGCGCTGCGGGACCTGGAGACGGAGGGCGTGGTGCCGTCCGTGGACGTGCAGGTCCGGCAGGTCCCGCTGGTCCCCGCCTTCAAGCTGTACCTGCGCCGGGGCGCGGAGGCGCTGTTCGGGCCCTACGAGGTGGTCGAGCGCCCCATCCTGCTCGACGACGGGACCGAGATCGACGCCCTGGACGTCCTGGGCCTCGGCTCGACGCTGACCCGGCACGTGAACGACGAGGGCGACCCCAACTCCACCGGGTCCGTCTTCATGGAGAGCATGCAGACCTGGTTCGACTCCTGCTGGGAGCGGCTCGCCACCCCGCTGTGAGCCGCCGGTGTCCGCGGCCCCGGTGCCGCGGCCCCGGGGCCGCGGCACCGGGGCCGGGGTCGCGCCGGTGTCCGGTCTCACCGCCTCATCAGGCGCCCCACGTCGACGTGGTTGGCCGTCCTCCCGGCTCGCGGGGCACTACAGTGTGCGCACCCCGTCGCGACGCAGGGACATCGGTGGCGTCGTAGAGCTATTCAGGAGTGACCTTTGGGCGGTCCACCCAGGACGTCCGCATCGGTGCGTGACGCGGCGTTCGATCGCCTCGTGTCGCACGCCACGGAGCAGGGCGAGGCCAGCCGGGGCCACCACAACCTCAACCACGTGGTGCGGCCCCCCGGGGACGTCGTGGCCCTGTTCCCCGCCCTGGCGGGACACGACCGGGTGACCGTGCGGCGGCGGATCCGGACGGCGCTGCCCGTGGTGATCAGGACCTGGCAGGACGAGGCGGAGATCCTCGGCGCGGTGCGCGGCGTGCTCCCGCACGTTCCGCAGTGCCTGGTCAAGCGGGGGGACGTGACCGTCCTCAGCTATGTGCGGGGCGTGCCGCTGTCCGCCATCTGCCGCAACGGCAAGCCGGTGGAACCGCATCTGGTCGCCGCCCTCGCCGGCCTGCTGGCGGACATGACACAGGTGCGCAGAAAGGATCTGCCACCGCTGCCGCAGTCCTGGCCCCGCACCAGCCGGGACAGCCGGGCCTTCCTGCGGGCGCTGGCGCAGGCCACCGAGGAGCAGGTCAGTCAGCCCAATTGGGCCGAGTTCGGCGGACTGTTCGCCATGCTCGGGATCAGGGAGGACGCCATGGCGCGCTTCGCCGAACGCGTCCCGGCGCTGATCAGCCGCCCGTTCAGCCTGCTCCACACCGACCTGCACCGCGACAACGTCATCTTCTCGTACGACGGCGACCCACCCCTGATCTGCGTGGACTGGGAGCTGGCCACCTACGGTGACCCGGTGCACGACCTGGCCACCCACATCGTGCGGATGCGGTACCCGCGCGAGCAGCGGCAGGAGGTCGTCGACGCCTGGGTCGAGGCCATGGGACGGCGGCGGCTCAAGGCGGTCAACGGCGCCCGGCGGGATCTGCGCCACTACGTGGCCTTCGAACACGCGCAGTCCGTCTATCCCGACGTGATGCGTGCGGTGACCTCGCTGGGCGACAAGTTCGACCAACGGGACCTGGACGCCGCGACGCACGCGGTGCACCACGCGCTGAAGGCGGCGGCCGAGCCGCTGCGCCTGAAGAGCGTGCCGGACGAGAAGGCGATCGAGGGGATCCTGGTGCGCTGGAACACCTCGCACGGCAAGCGGCACAGCCGGGACAGGGGTGCGATGGCCATCCCCTGCTGGCGCGATCCACGGGTCCCGGAGAGCCACAGGTTCCCTGCCTGGGCGGTCAGGGAGGCGCTTTTCGAGGAGGGTGCCGCGCCGGCGAACCATGTGTTCAAGGGGACCGCGCACCTCAGCACCGCGGTGCGGGTGCGGGGCATTCCGTTCCCGGTCATGGTGCGGCGGAAGGCGGGCACCGCCCATCCGCGCGAGCGGCGCTTCCTCAACGAGCATGCCGTGCTCCGGGCGATCGAGAAGTCCGGAGTGCGGGTGAACGCCCCGCGCGTGCTGGCCCTGGGCACGAGTCACCGCCATCGGGACCAGTTCACCATCCACACCTTCGAGGGCCCGCGGGGCGAGATCCGCCCGCCGGACCACCCGGTGGACGGCCTGCGGCCGCACGAGGCGGACGACCTGGTCGACCAGCTGCGCGCGCTGACCTCGGTCGACTGCTACGAGCTGGGCCCGGAGACGCTGGGCCAGGACTTCTACCAGGGGCTGCGCGGAGAGCTGCTGCGCATGGTGGCCGAACTGCCCAAGGAGACGCTGGCGCTCGCCAGGGAGCTGGGACTGCCCGGGAACATCGTCCGCCTCGGGGAGATCCTCGACCGGCACCTGCCGACTCCGCGCAGGGCCGTCCTGCTGCACGGCGACCTCAACCCCTGGAACCTGATCCGCCAGGCGGACGGTACGGGACTCACCCTGATCGACTGGGAAATGGCCATAGTGGGTGACCCCCTCTACGACCTGGTCCGGCACATCCACCTCACGCCGACACTCCCGGACATCCGGGAGCGCCTCCTCGCCCGCTGGTCCCGGCTGCTGCCGGAGGACTGCACGAAGGGCTGGCGCGACGACTGGCGGGTGTACCGCTGGATCGAGACCGTCCGCTCGGCCTACGTGGACCTGGACCGCCTGGTCACCGGCGACGCCCTCGACGCCCCGAACGTCCGGCGGGCCGTGGACACCTACGCCATGACCCTGAAGTCGGCGACCGCGGTGCTCGGGCTCAAGGACCGGGCCACGACCAATCCCTACCTCGCCCTCGCCCTGCCGCGTGCCGACCACGAGGAGGCGGCGACGTACAGGGCGCCCATGGAGGTGTGACCTCCGGACGGCGCGGGGCGCGGGGGAGGGCCGCGCAGGCCCGCCGCCGGTGGTGCCGGGCGTGACGTCCACCCCGGCCGCACCCGGCACCCCATGGGCTCGGTGGTGCCCGCCCACCGCCGCCGACTCGTACGGCCGGTTTCGCCGTCGCCCCGCTTCGGTGATCCTTTCTCCGATGCTGCTCTTCCTCGACATCGACGGCACGCTGATCCCGTTCGGCGGGGCGACGCCCTACCCGGTGTACGCCCCGCGCCGGGTGCTGCCGCGACTCGCCGCCGCGCACCCGTTGCTCACCCGCGTCGATCCCGCGCTCGGCCCGCGGCTGGCCGCGCTCGGCTGCACGCTGGTGTGGGCCACGACCTGGGGCGACGACGCCAACGAGTGCCTCGCGCCGTGGCTCGGCCTGCCCGCGCTGCCGCTGGTGACCTGGCCGGACGACGACGCGGACGACGACGCGGACGACGTACCCCCCGAGGTGTACGGCGACGACGGGCCGGCCGGGTCGGTCCACTGGAAGACCCGGCCCCTCGTCGCCCGGGCGGCCGGCCGCCCCTTCGTGTGGCTGGACGACGAACTCACCGACGCCGACCGAGCCTGGGTGGCCGTCCACCACCCCGCGCCGGCACTGCTGCACCGCGTCGACCACCGTCACGGCCTCACCGACCGGGACTTCGCGGCCGTCGAGGCCTGGCTCGGTGACGTCGGAGGGATCAGAAGTCGTACCCGGACCAGTCGCTGACGCCGCGGTAGCCGAGGCGCTGGTAGAGGGCGTTGCTGGTGGGGTTGGACCGGTCCGCGAACAGCACCACGTCCCGCGCGCCCGCGGCCAGCGCGACCCGGCTCACCTCCGCCGTCACGGCGCCCGCGTAGCCGCGGCCGCGCAGGTGGGCCGGGGTGTAGACGATGTCCACCTGGATCTGGCCGCCGATCAGCGGGTTCATGCCCGCGACGGAGACGGGGGTGCCGCCGGGGGTCTCCCAGAGGGTGTAGCGCTTGTCGGCGAAGCGGGAGCCGGCCCACGAGTCGGCGTCCAGGGGGGCGGCCTCCCCGACGGCCCTGGCGAACTCGGCGCACCAGAAGATGACTTCGTCGAGGTCCCGCTCGCCCAGGACGCGTGCCCGGCCCGCCGGCATCGGCGCCGGCGGGGTGAGCGTGCCGAGGCGGTACAGACGGACCCGCGTGTCGCGGAGTCTCGGCGTGGCCCCGGTGCGCCGCTGCCAGGCCTCGGCGAACGCGGTGGCGGTGTCGTGGTCCGCGCTGACGCCGGCGGGCGGTTGCCCGAGCGCGGCCAGGCGGGCGGCGAGGGAGTCGGCCTGCCCCGGCGAGAGCGGGGAGAGGCCGAGCCGACCGGGCGGGAGGCGGTAGAAGGTGCCGTGCACCTCGCCCGCCCGTTCCAGTGAGCCGAAGAGGGGAGCTTCGGCGCCGAAGGACTCTGCCCCGCGGGTTCGTACTCTCTCGGCCCAGGTGAGCTGCATGACGTGCGGGCCGGGCCGCGAGCGCAGGAAGTCTCCCGCTCGGGCGAGGAAGTCGTCGACGTTTTCGGTGAGGTACCAGTCATCCGGGCGCATGCCTCATACTCCCCGGCCGGCACGGCCTTCACCGCGGCTTCCGCCACTGCGCCTCTTGCCACTGCGGTGTGGCTGCGGGCTTTCGGGGAACCCACCGGACGGACCGAGGCCGCCGCTGCCCTGTGCGACCGGAAGGCCGCCCACCCGGAGCCCGCGGACGCCCGCCGACACCGGGGCGCACTCTTGCAAGCGGGTTGCTTGCAATAGTTAGCGCATGGGTGCACAGTGGAGGCATGGCATCGCTCAACGTCGGCAATCTCGGTGAGTACCTGCGCGAGCAGCGGCGCAACGCGCAGCTGTCGCTCAGGCAGCTCGCCGACGCCGCCGGGGTGTCCAATCCGTACCTGAGCCAGATCGAGCGCGGACTGCGCAAGCCGAGCGCGGAGGTGCTGCAGCAGGTCGCCAAGGCGCTGCGGATCTCCGCCGAGACGCTGTACGTGCGGGCCGGAATCCTCGACGCCGAGCGGGACCGGGACGAGGTGGAGACGCACGCCGTCATCCTCGCCGATCCCACGCTGAACGAGCGGCAGAAGCAGGTGCTGCTCCAGATCTACGAGTCCTTCCGCAAGGAGAACGGATTCGGGACCGCCCCGGCGAACGAGGCGGACCGGGCGAACGAGGCGGACCGGGTCGGCACGGCGGCCGGCACCGCGGCGGCCGGCACCGCGGTGAGCGACACCGGCGAAGACGGCGGCACCGCGGCGCGCCGCGCCCGCGAGGGCGACGGCGACGGAACCGGCGAGCGCCGTCCCGGCACGGCGACCCGCACGGCCGGCGGTCGCACGTCCGCCGCGCGCCGTACCGCCCGCACCTCCGACGGCAGCGACGCCGACCCGCAGCAGACAGCCGGCTGATCATGACCGAGCAGCGAGACCGACCGGTCGGCAAACCGATCGCGGGAATCCAGACCCTCAGCCGAAAGCGATCCGGGAGGACCAGCATCATGGCCATCACTGACGACCTGCGTAAGACATTCAGCGACCCGACGCCGCTCTACTTCGCCGCCGGCACCGCCGACCTCGCCTTCCAGAAGGCCAAGAAGGTTCCGGCGCTGGTGGAGCAGCTGCGCGCGGAGGCGCCGGCCCGCATCGAGGCCGTCCGCAACACCGACCCCAAGGCGGTCCAGGAGAAGGCCGCCGCACGCGCCAAGGAGGCGCAGGCCCGCGTCAAGGAGCGGCAGGAGACCCTCCAGGCCAAGGTCAACGAGTTCCTCAACACCCTTGACGGTGACGTCAAGAAGCTCGGCGCCACCCTCGACGCCGACCTGAAGAAGCTCGGCGAGGCCGCCCAGGACATCGCCCTGCGCGGTGTGGGCGTCGCCGCCGAGTACGCCGTGAAGGCCCGCGAGACCTACGAGAAGGTCGCCGAGCACGGCGAGCAGACCGTGCGGACCTGGCGCGGCGAGGCCGCCGAGGGCATCGAGAACGTGGCCGAGGAGGTCGAGGAGCTGGCGGTCGCCGTCGAGCCGAAGCCCGAGCCCGTCGGGGCGAAGGAGGAGGCCAAGCCCGCCGAGGTCAAGCTCGCCGCGGTCGAGTCCGAGCCCGCCGCGGACAAGAGGCCCGGCGTGAAGAAGACGCCGGCCCGCAAGCCGACCACCGCGAAGAAGACGATCCCGCCCGTCAAGTGATACGGGGAAGGGGAACGACGCCGGACGGGCCGGGCACTTACGGAGTGCCCGGCCCGTTCTGCGGGCAGCGGGGTCGCGGGAGCGGGTACGGTGACCGCGTAGGGACGAGCCGAGTCTGGTGGTGGACGTAGTGCTGATGCAGGGCTTCGCAGGGTTCATGTGGCTGCTGAGCATGGCCCTGATCCTTTTCAGCGGATTCGCGCTGATCGACGCCGCCACGCGCCGTGAGGACGCCTACCGTGCCGCCGACAAGCAGACGAAGCCCTTCTGGCTGATCGTTCTCGGGATCGCCTTCGTGGTGAACCTGATCTTCAACATCCTGTCGTTCCTGCCGATCATCGGCCTGATCGCGACCATCGTGTACATGGTCGACGTACGGCCCGCCCTGCGCGGCATGTCCGGCGGGGGCCGCAGCCGCCGCGGTTCCAGCAGCGACGGTCCGTACGGCCCGTACAACGGCGGGCGCTGACGCCGTCGGTCCGGCGGCCTTCCGCACGGCCGCCCCGGTCCGGCCACAGGCAGCGAGACGGGCAGGCAGACAGGCCACGGTCCGGTCCCGGCCCTGGTTCCGCAGGGGGCCGCGGTGCCCGGGTGGCGCAGCGGCCGGGGATCCCGTCGCGGAGCGGTTACGGCGTCCGGTCCAGCAGCAGTACGGCCACGTCGTCCGTCAGTTCGCCGCCGTTGAGGTCGCGCACCTCGTTCACCGCGGCCCACAGCAGTTCCTCGCCGCTGAGGCCCGCGGCGAGTTGCCGGCGCACCAGCTCCACCATGCCGTCCTGGCCGAGCCGTTCCCCGCTCTCGCCGACGCGGCCCTCGATCAGTCCGTCGGTGTAGAGCATCAGAGTCCACTCGGCACCCAGCTCCACCTGCATCCGCGGCCAGCGGGCGCCCGGCAGCAGGCCGAGCGCGGGACCGTTGTTCTCCTGCGGCAGCAGCCTCGCCGGGCGGCCGGGGTGGGCGATCAGCGGGGCCGGGTGCCCGGCCAGGCACAGGCCGGCGCGGCGGCCGTCGGGGGCGATGTCCACCGTGCACAGCGTCGCGAAGATCTCGTCGTCGGAACGCTCGTGCTCCAGCACCTGCTGCAGCGTGCCGAGCAGCTGGTCGCCGCACAGGCCCGCCAGCGTCAGCGCCCGCCAGGCGATGCGCAGCTCCACGCCGAGCGCGGCCTCGTCCGGGCCGTGGCCGCAGACGTCGCCGATCATGGCGTGCACGGTGCCGTCCGGGGTGCGGACGACGTCGTAGAAGTCACCGCCGAGCAGCGCGCGGGAGCGGCCCGGGCGGTAGCGGGCGGCGAACCGCAGGGGCGAGCCCTCCAGCAGCGGGGTCGGCAGCAGTCCGCGCTCCAGGCGCCGGTTCTCCTGGGCGCGCAGCTTGCCCTCGGCGAGCCGCCGCTCGGCGGTGTCGGAACGCTTCCGCTCGACGGCGTACCGGATCGCCCGGCTCAGCAGCCGGCCGTCCAGCTCGTCGCGGAAGAGGTAGTCCTGGGCGCCCACACGCACCGCCTCGGCGCCGCGCTCGGCGTCGCCGGACGCGGTGAGCGCGAGGACGGCGTGCCGGGGCGCGAGCCGCAGTACGTGCCGGAGGACGGCGAGTTCGTCGTCGCCGTCGGAGCGGCCCGGGGCGGACAGCGCGAGGTCGAGCAGGATGCAGTGCACGTCGTCCGTCAGCAGCCGCTCCGCCTCGGTGAGGTTGCGGGCGGTGCGCACGCGGATCGGCTTGCCCGCCGAGTCGTGCAGTTCGGGCACGATCGGCGAACCGCCGGGATCGTCCTCGATCAGCAGCAGCGTCAGATGGGTGTGCGTGGCGCCGTTCGGGTCGGCCGTGACGTCCTTCGGCGGGGCCGACGTTTCCTCGGAGGAGTCGCCGCCTGGGGACGCGGCCTGCGCCTGACCGCTCTCCACGGCCGGGATCGCTCTCTGCCGCGGTACGGGTACAGGCATCGTGCTGGGTTCCTTCCCTCCCCCCGAGGGCACGGCAGCGCGAGGGGCCTCGACCTGCCGACGGGGACCATAGCGGGTGTCGGCGCCGCAGCGGAATGGCGCGGGCCACGTCCATCGGCGGCCGGCCAGTGGCATATGCCGCGATCCGTATCGCAGTTGGACAGGCGGGCCGTGACGGCGGAATGACGAACGTCACGTCCGCGCGGGGTTTGGCCGCGCACCCGTGTGGGGCGCGTCACGTGGCCCGGTTCACGCGTCCGGCCGCACCACCCCGAGGATCGGCATCGAACCGGCGCCCGCGAGCGTCACCGTCCGCCCCGGGCGCGGGGCGTGCACGATCGCGCCGTCGCCGACGTACATCCCGACGTGGCTGGCGTCGTCGAAGTAGATGATCAGGTCACCGGGGCGCATGGCCTTGACGTCGACATGCTTCAGCTGCCTCCACTGCTCCTGCGAGGTGCGCGGGATGGGGTGCCCGGCGTCCGCCCAGGCCTGGGAGGTCAGCCCCGAGCAGTCGTAGGCGTCCGGGCCCTCGGCGCCCCACACGTACGGCTTGCCGATCTGCGCGGTGGCGAACTTCACCGCCTTTTTGCCCTGTTCGGAGGCCTTTCCGTTGATCTCGTCGAGAATGCCGGAGTCGAGCCAGGCGGTCTGCGCCTGATAGGCGGCCTGCCGCTCCAGCTTCGCCAGGCGCTCCTTCTCCTGCTTCTCCAGCTGCGACTCGAGCTGCTCGGCCGCCGCGATCTGCTGCTTGATCTTCTTGCGGGCCGTGGCCTTCGCCTTGCGGTGGCTCTCCAGCTTCTTCCACTGGGCGGAGGCGTCCTCGGCGTACTGCTTCAAGTCCTGCTGGGTGTCCGTCATTTCACGGAGCAGGCCCTTGGTCGCGCGCTGGCCCTGCAGCACCCGGCCGGTGCCGTCGAGGAAGTCCTGGGGGTCGTCGCTGAGCAGCAGCTGCGCCTCGTCGGGCAGGCCGCCCGTGCGGTACTGGGCGGCGGCCGCGGCGCCCGCGCGCCGCTTCAGCTCGTCGAGCTTCCGCTGACCCTCGACGATCTTCTTCGCCAGCTCGACGATCTCGGCGGACTGCTTCTCGGCCTTCTCCTCGGCCGCGTTGTACGCGTCGGTGGCGACCGCCGCGTCGTGGTACAGCTTGTCGAGCTTCTCGCGGACGGCCTCCAGGTCCTTGTTCGGCGCCGGCGCCGGGGCCGGGGACGCGGAGGACGAGGCCGAGGGGGACGCCGACGGGGACGGGGCCGGGCCGGGGCTCGCCAGCGCGGTGCCCGGTGCCGCCAGGACGGTGACCGCGCATACCACGGTGACGGCGGTCGCGATCAGGCCGTGCTTGCCCGGTGCCATCGCCATGCCTCTGTCCCCCAACCTGATTAACCGTCAGTAACTTGCGACGCCTGGGGGATCGTGCCATGCCCGCGCGCAAAACGACAGAGGCCGTCGGACGTGGGACTTCCCTTCTTGCCCTCACCTGATGGCGATCTCCCCGCCTTTGTGACGAACGACTCACCTCCGCCGTTCCCGACAGGCCGTCACTCCTGCGGCGGTTCACCCGGCCGGTGCACTCCGTCCGGCGCCCCGGCGGGGCGTTCCCCCCACGCTGCCGCGCCGGTCAGCCGGTGCGCGGAAGGCGGGGGTTCACCCGCGCGGGGCCAACGCCCGCCAGGCCACCGTCACTTCGCCCTGCCGCCAGCGCGTGGGCCCGTCCGTCACCGGCCAGTCGGCCGCGAGGGCGCGCACCGCGCGGATCCAGCGCTGCCGGGCGCCGTAGGAGGCGTACGGTGCGGCGGCCGCCCAGGCGCGGTCGAAGTCGCGCAGGAAGGCGTGCACCGGCTCGCCGGGTACGTTGCGGTGGATGAGCGCCTTCGGCAGCCGCTCGGCGAGGTCCGAGGGGCGCTCCAGGGACCCCAACCGGGTGGCGAACGTGACCGTGCGCGGCCCCTCGGGGCCCAGCGCGACCCACACGTGCCGCCGCCCGATCTCGTCGCAGGTGCCCTCGACCAGCAGCCCGCCCGGCGCGAGCCGCCCGCGCAGGCGCTCCCAGACGGCGGCGACCTCGCCCTCGTCGTACTGGCGCAGCACGTTGGCCGCGCGGACGAGCAGCGGCCGCCGGGGGAGCGGGATCTCGAAGCCGCCGTGCCGGAAGACCAGGCCGTCGCGCTCGTACGGCTCGGCCGCCGCGACCCGGGCCGGGTCGATCTCGATGCCGACCACGCCCACGCGTGGAGCGACGGCGCGCAGCCGGTGCAGCAGCTCGACGGCCGTCCAGGGCGCGGCCCCGTACCCGAGGTCGACGGCGACCGGATCGTCGGCGCGGCGCAACTCGGCCCCGTGCACGGCCGCGATCCAGCGGTCCATGCGGCGCAGCCGGTTGGGATTGGTCGTCCCGCGCGTGACCGTGCCCACGGGGGCGCTCCCGCTCGGGCGAAGCCGAGAGCGGGGGAGGGCGGCGGCGCGGGAGGTCATGCGTACGAGGGTATGCGGGCCGCGCGGGCCGCCGGGTCGTGCGGGTCGGCGGGCCGCGCGGGTCGTGCGGGTCGGCGGGCCGTGTGGGTCGTGCGGGTCGGCGGGCCGTGTGGGTCGTGCGGGTCGGCGGGTCGTGCGGGCTGGGTGGGCGCCAGGCCAATCGTGGGTGCGGGCCGCCGGGCAGCCCCGGCCGTGCGGGCTGCTGGGGCTGCCCGCTGTCGTGTGGATGCGGACCTGCGCGGGTCGCCGGTCGGCCGGGGCGGGCAGGCCATGCGAGACCGGCGGGCCGGCCGAGGCTGCCGGGCCGGTGGAGACTGCTGGGTCTGCTGAGCCTTCCGGCTCGCCCGAGACTGCCGGGTCAGCCGAGGCGGACGGGCCCACCGCGGGTTCGGGCCGCCGGGCCGCGCGGGCCGCCCGGGGGGCTGCTGGGGCTGCCCGCTGTCGTGTGGATGCGAACCTGCGCGGGGCACCGGTCGGCCGGGGCGGGCAGGCCGCGTGAGACCGGCGGGCCGGCCGAGGCTGCCGGGCCGGTGGAGACTGCTGGGTCTGCTGAGCCTTCCAGCTCGCCCGAGACTGCCGGGTCTGCTGAGCCTTCCGGCTCGCCCGAGACTGCCGGGTCAGCCGAGGCGGACGGGCCCACCGCGGGTTCGGGCCGCCGGGCCGCGCGGGCCGCCCGGGGGGCTGCTGGGGCTGCCCGCTGTCGTGTGGATGCGGACCTGCGCGGGTCACCGGTCGGCCGGGGCGGGCAGGCCATGCGAGACCGGCGGGCCGGCCGAGGCTGCCGGGCGGCCGAAACAGACGGGCCGGCCGAGACCGGCCGGGCCGCACGAGGCACGGGCCAGCCCAGACAGATGGACCAGTGGAGACCGGTCGGGCGGCTGAGCCAGACGGGCCCGCCGAGCCAGACGGGCCTGCTGAGACCGGCCGGGAGGCCGAGCCAGACGGGCCTGCTGAGACCGGTCGGGAGGCCGAGGCAGGCGGGCCTGCCGGGACGGACGGGACGGACGCGCTCTGCCGTCGAACGGTTGAGCGACTCGGGGTAACACCTCGGCAAAGTTCGTTCCGCCCGGAATGGGAACCCGGCCCCCCGCTGTTGCACACCCCTGGAGGGAGCCCCACACCCTCTGCCCGGCATGCCCGTACCAAGGAGGAACGCCACGTGAGCCAGTACGTCAGCA
Organism: Streptomyces sp. H51; assembly: GCF_035656535.1. NCBI lineage: Bacteria > Bacillati > Actinomycetota > Actinomycetes > Kitasatosporales > Streptomycetaceae > Streptomyces > Streptomyces sp. H51. Next base: position 550,848 of record NZ_JAYMHD010000011.1, on the reverse strand, counting down.
GGCTCGGGCGTCGTTCCCCGGCAACGCCCTCGCGGCTCAGGCTGCACCGCCGGCCCCGCCGCGTCGCCATGCTCTCCGTGCACACCTCACCCCTCCACCAGCCGGGCACCGGCGACGCCGGCGGCATGAACGTCTACATCGTGGAGCTCGCGCAGCGCCTGGCCGCGATCAACGTCGAGGTCGAGATCTTCACCCGCGCGACCACCGCCGCGCTCCCGCCGGTCGTGGAACTGGCGCCGGGCGTACTCGTCCGGCACGTCGACGCGGGCCCCTACGAGGGACTGGCCAAGGAGGACCTGCCCGCCCAGCTGTGCGCCTTCACGCACGGCGTGATGCAGGCCTGGGCCGGCCACCGCCCCGGCTACTACGACCTCGTGCACTCCCACTACTGGCTCTCCGGCCACGTCGGCTGGCTCGCCGCCCAGCGCTGGGGCGCGCCCCTGGTGCACGCCATGCACACCATGGCCAAGGTCAAGAACGCCAACCTCGCCGACGGCGACACCCCCGAACCCGCCGCCCGCGTCATCGGCGAGACCCAGATCGTCGCCGCCGCCGACCGCCTGATCGCGAACACCGCGGAGGAGGCCGACGAGCTGGTACGGCACTACAGCGCCGACCCCGGCAAGGTCGCCGTCGTCCACCCCGGCGTGAACCTCGACCGCTTCCGCCCCGCCGACGGCCGCGCGGCCGCCCGCGCCCGCCTGGACCTCCCGCAGGACGCCCTGATCCCCCTCTTCGCGGGCCGCATACAGCCCCTGAAGGCACCCGACGTGCTGCTGCGCGCGGTGGCCGTGCTGCTCGACGAGCGTCCCGACCTGCGTTCCCGGATCGTCGTACCCGTCGTCGGCGGGCCCAGCGGCAGCGGCCTCGCCAAGCCGGAGGGGCTGCAGAAGCTGGCGTCCCGGCTGGGCATCGCGGACGTGGTCCGCTTCCACCCGCCCGTCCGGCAGGAGCAGCTCGCGGACTGGTTCCGGGCGGCCTCCGTGCTCGTCATGCCGTCCTACAGCGAGTCCTTCGGCCTGGTCGCCATAGAGGCACAGGCGGCGGGCACGCCGGTGCTCGCGGCCGCCGTGGGCGGCCTGCCGGTCGCCGTGCGGGACGGCCGTACCGGGTTCCTCGTGCGCGGCCACGACCCGGCCGACTACGCGCGCGTGCTGCGCGACTTCGCCGACGACCCGCGGCTGCCGGACCACATGGGCGCGGCCGCCGCCCGGCACGCGCAGTCCTTCGGCTGGGACGCCGCGGCAGCCGCCACGGCGGACGTCTACACGGCGGCGATGCAGGCGCACCGGCGTCGCGTACGCTCCCACCATGGCTGATGCGGAGAAGGCAGGTCAGGTCATCGAAGGTGTCCTGAAGGACGCCGAACTCGAATGGGAGAACCCCGGGCCGGGCAGCTACGTCGTCAAGCTCCCCGGCACGCGCAAGCTGTCCACCACGGTCTCCCTGCTCGTGGGCCGCCACTCGCTCTCCCTCAACGCCTTCGTGATCCGCCACCCCGACGAGAACGAGGCCGGCGTCCACCGCTGGCTGCTGGAGCGCAACCTCAAGCTCTACGGCGTCGGTTACGCCGTGGACCGCCTCGGCGACATCTACCTCACCGGCAAGCTGCCGCTGTCCGCCGTCACCCCCGACGAGGTCGACCGCCTGCTCGGCCAGGTCCTGGAGGCCGCCGACGGCAGCTTCAACACGCTCCTGGAACTGGGTTTCGCCTCCGCGATCCGCCGGGAGTACGAGTGGCGGGTGTCGCGGGGCGAGTCGACCCGCAACCTGGACGCCTTCGCGCACCTCACCCGGCGCTCGGGGGAGTAGCCCCGGCCGGCCGGGAGGCCGATGTGAGCCGGCGCGGCCGTACAACCTCCGCGGGCCCGCCGCGGTCTACTCGCTGTCGGCCCTACCAGCAAGAAGAGGTTGTGCATGCGCACAGGCAGAACCGGCGCCGCGGCCGCGCTCGCGGGAGCCCTCGCCTTCACGGCGTTCACCGCGCCGGCCGCCCGGGCGGCGGACACCGGTATCACGGTGACCGACCTGGTCGTGAACAACGGCAAGCCCATCGTCGTGGGCGTCAGCGAGGCGAAACACCCCAGCCTCAGTTTCCGCGTGACCTGGCCCGCCGGCTACACGCCCACCACCATGGACGCGAACCCGTACCTGTACCACGACACCACGGCCGCCAAGGGAGCCGACCAGGGCGGCATCTACCTCAGCAGCGTCACCCTCTACGACGACAGCCCGACCTCCGCGGACTGCGAGGGCGACCTGTACATCGACCCGCCCTACACCCTGGACTCCAACAACGACGCCACGTCCTGGAAGATCGCCGTCTCCGCGCGACTGTGGGACAAGACGCACACCCAGCTCAAGGCCCACGAGTACCTGACCGGCTTCGGCAGCATCGCGGTCAAGCGCGCCGCCCGGGCCACCGTCAACGCCTCGCCCGAACCGGTCGCCAAGGGCAGGACGATCACCGTGACGGGCCGCGCCACCCGCGCCGACTGGGTGAAGCACGCCTACGTCGGCTACGCCGACAAGCTGGCCAAGCTCCAGTTCCGCAAGGCGGGCACCAGCACCTACCAGACCGTCAAGTACGTGCGGACCGGCTCCACCGGCTACCTGAAGACCACGGTCACCGCGTCCGCCGACGGCTACTGGCGCTGGAGCTACGGCGAGACCTCGACGACGGGCGGCGCCACGGCCAAGTCCGACTACGTCGACGTCGTCTGAGCCCGGCGCGTCCTCATGCCCGCGGGTGGGCCGCCGGTTCGCCGTCGCGCCGCACGCGGGCATGCCGTCCGTACCGTCCCGGGGGCACTCCCACCAGCCTGCGGAAGTGCCGGGTGAGATGGGACTGGTCGTAGAAGCCGGTCAGGGCCGCGACCTCGCCCGGCGGGCGTCCGTCGAGGAGCAGCCGGCGGGCGCGGCCGACGCGGCGGGACATCAGGTACTGGTGCGGGGCGATGCCGTACGCGCTGCTGAACGCCCGTACCAGGTGCGCGCGATGGGCGTGCAGGAGCGCGGCCGCCTCGTCGAGGGTGAGGCCCTCCACGACACGCTCGTCGAGGAGTTCGCGCAGCCGCCGGGCCAGGGCGGGGTCGCGGCGCGGGGTCTCGGCGACGGCCCCTGGCCGCAGGTGCGCGCGGAGCCGGTCGCCGATGAGGGTCAGCCTGCTGTCCGCCTCCAGTTCGTCGCCGGGCCGGGCGAGAGCGGTGTGCAACTGGCCGACGCGCAGGCGCAGTACGGGGTCGCGCAGGTCGGGGGAGTCCACCGCCGGGCCGATCAGGTCCGCGCCCAGCCGGGAGCCGTCGAGGTACAGCACCCGCTTGCGGAAGCCGTGCGGGGTGGCCGGCGAGCCGTTGTGCGGGACGTGCGGCGGCAGCAGCGAGACCGTGTCGTGCGGGGTGCCGTGCTCGTGCCGGTCGAGGTCGTACCGTACGGCGCCGTCGTCCACGATGAGCAGCGTCCACGCCTCGTGCACGTGCATCGGGTAGGCGTACTCGGTGAAATGGGCGTGGAAGACCTCCACCACCCCCGGGACGCGGGGGCGCCAGGCGGTCACGTCACGCTCGGCGGCCATGCGACGAACGTACAAGACGGCGCCGCCGGGCGGTCGGCACGCTCGGGGCATGAGCGAAGCACCCATCCGATTCGACACCAAGATCGCCGTCCTGCTGCGCGCCGACCTGGAGACCTGGCAGCGGCTGAACGTCACGGCGTTCCTGGTCAGCGGCCTCGGCACGGCGGTCCCCGAGGTGGTCGGCGAGCCCTACGAGGACGCCGACGGCGTGCCCTACCTGCCGATGTTCCGCCAGCCGGTCCTGGTCTTCGAGGGCACCAAGGAGACGCTGACGGCGGCACACGCGCGTGCGCTGAGCCGGGCGCTGCCGCGGGCGGTCTTCACGAGCGACCTGTTCACGACGGGCAACGACCGCGACAACCGGGCGGCCGTACGGGCCGTGCCCACGGGCGGGCTGGACCTGGTGGGCCTGTCCGTGCACGGCCCGAAGAACGCGGTGGACAAGATCCTCAAGGGCGCCCGGATGCATCCGTGACGATCCTCAAGGCCGCCCGGATGCACTCCTGACGACCCTCACGACCCTCACGACCCTCATGCGGCACTGGCCTCCGCCGGGGCGGCCGCCGGCTTCCCCACAGCGGGCTCCTGCGCCGGCAGCCGCCGCATCAGGGCGCCGTATCCGAAGGCGGCCACCGTGCCGACCGCCGCGCACAGGCCCCACAGCCACTCCGCCCCGAACCGGTCGATGACGAAGCCGGACATCAGCGGCGCGACGAGCGCGGCGACGGACCAGGAGAGGGTGTACACGCCCTGATAGCGGCCGCGCCCGTGCACGGGTGACAGCCGGACGACCAGACCCGTCTGCGTCGGTGCGTTGATCATCTCGCCCAGCGTCCACACGCACACCGTGAGCGCGAGGACGCCGACCGATCCGGCGAAGACGGTGAGCCCGAAGCCGTACCCGGCCAGCAGCGCCGACGCCACCAGCAGCCGCCGCGGGTCCCGGTGCTCGATGAACCGGGTCACCGGGATCTGCAGTACGACGATCAGGATGCCGTTGACGGCGATCGCCAGGCCGTAGTCGGCGGGCGTGAACCCGGCCTCGCCCATCGCCACCGGCAGGCCGATCGACCCCTGCTGGAAGATCACGGCGATCAGGAAGGACAGGCCGACGACGGCCATGTAACGCCCGTCGCGCAGGACGGCGCCGAGGCCGATGTCGTCCTCCCGCGCGGCCTTGGCCGTGCGTTCCGGCCGGGACTCGGGCAGCTTCAGGAACACCACCACCGCGCAGACCGCCGTCATGCCCGCCTCGAGCAGGAACCCGGCGCGATAGCTGACCTGGGCGATGAACCCGGCCGCCACCGCGGAGACGGCGAAACCGAGGTTGATGGCCCAGTAGTTGAGGGAGAAGGCCCGCACCCGGTCCTCGGGCCGGACGATGTCGGCCATCATCGCCTGCACGGCGGGCCGCGAGGCGTTGCTCGTCATACCCACCAGGAAGGCGACGGCGGCGATGGCCACCGGGTCGTGCACGAAGCCCAGCAGTGCCACGGAGGCGGCCGTCGAGGCCTGGGCGACGAGCAGGGTGGGCCGCCGCCCGAGCCGGTCGGTCATCACACCGGCGGCGAGCGAGGAGACCACGCCGCCGAACCCGTGCAGGGAGGCGACGAGACCCGCGTAGGAGGCGGAGTAGCCGCGCTCCACGGTCAGGTACAACGCCATGAACGTGGCGACGAAGGCGCCCAGCCGGTTGACGAGGGTGCTGGTCCACAGCCACCAGAAGGCGCGGGGGAGTCCGGAGACGGTTTCGCGGGCGGCACGCCCCAGGCTGGCGAATGGCATGCGGATCCCCCACGACGGTCGGCACGGTGCGAGCGGCCTGGCGAGCGGCTCACGCCGAATCTGATGTAAGCGGCCCGCCCGGCAGGCACAACTTACAAATCCCTCGCCCTCCCAGGCCACTCGATTAACGGATCCCGTCAACTGTCCGGCTGCCGGGCGGCCCACGCATGCGCCCGAAAGCGTGGATTACGCTCTGGGGCATGGCCGACGCACCGTACAAGCTGATCCTCCTCCGCCACGGCGAGAGCGAGTGGAACGCGAAGAACCTGTTCACCGGCTGGGTGGACGTCAACCTCAACGAGAAGGGCGAGAAGGAGGCGGTCCGCGGCGGTGAGCTGCTCAAGGACGCCGGCCTGCTGCCCGACGTGGTGCACACGTCCCTCCAGAAGCGCGCGATCCGCACGGCGCAACTGGCCCTGGAGGCCGCCGACCGCCACTGGATCCCGGTCCACCGCACCTGGCGCCTGAACGAGCGCCACTACGGCGCCCTCCAGGGCAAGGACAAGGCCCAGACGCTCGCCGAGTTCGGCGAGGAGCAGTTCATGCTGTGGCGCCGCTCCTACGACACCCCGCCGCCGCCGCTCGAGGACGGCACCGAGTGGTCCCAGTCGGACGACCCGCGCTACGCCACGATCCCGCCGGAGCTGCGCCCCCGCACCGAGTGCCTCAAGGACGTCGTCGTCCGCATGCTCCCCTACTGGTACGACGGCATCGTCCCCGACCTCCTGACCGGCCGCACGGTCCTGGTCGCGGCCCACGGCAACAGCCTCCGCGCCCTGGTCAAGCACCTCGACGGCATCTCGGACGCCGACATCGCGGGCCTGAACATCCCCACCGGCATCCCCCTCCTGTACGAACTCACCCCCGACTTCAAGCCGGTCACCCCGGGCGGCCGCTACCTCGACCCGGAGGCGGCGGCAGCAGCCATCGAAGCGGTCAAGAACCAGGGCAAGAAGAAGTAACCGCCCAGGCGTAAGCCCCCTACCTGCGGTCTGCCCGTGGGTAGGGGGCTTGTTCCTGCACCGGGTTTCGTCGTGGTGCGCGCGGTCGCCGGGGCTTCGCCCCTTCGGCGCGTACGAGGTCGTCGAGCCCGGCGGCGACCTCCCGTCGCCGCTCCTCGTCGGAGTGCCGGTGGATCAGCGCCGCCTTCTCGGAGGACCGGCCGGCGCGCACCACCGTGTCGGGGAGGTGGTTTTGCCTGACGTGATCAACATTGCTATGGAAGATCAGTCACCGAAGCTGGCGATGTACACCGGGCTGTTGGTGCTGACCTCGTTGTGCACCACCGGACAGGACGTCTGCTGCTCGCTGATCCCCCGAAGGCGCACATCAGTGAGCCGAGATCACGTCTGTGAGCCGACGGGCGCCTACGCGTGACACACGCCGTGGTCGACCATCTGGGTGTGGCGTGAGACCACCGGGCGCGCGCTCTTGGCCAGCGACTTCACCAGCGGGTTGGTACCCGAGGCGATCTCCTTGTCGATGAGCGCGAGGGTCTGCACGTGGGCGGGGTACTGGGCCTTGAGCCACGCGGCATCGTACGCGGACGTCCCGGCGAGGGAATCGAGGGCGGCGGTTTGCCTCAGCTGCGCACTCGTTTGCCCGGACGGCAGTGCCACGCCGAGTTCTGCCGCGGTCTTGACGACGCCGGCATCAAGGGCTCTGTGGTCGCGGATGAAGTCGGCGCCGACCCGCTTGACGCAGGCGGTGGTCGCGGCGCTCTGAGCCTGCTGACCGGTCGTGATCTCCCACAGGTTTCCCTGGTGGGCCGCGGTCAGGAGCTGCCTGTCCAGGGTGGAGACCGCCGACGACGAGGACGACGAGGACGCGAGGGCCGGCAGCGACGTGGCACCCATGACGCACAGGGTGGTGGCGCATACGGCGGCGAGACGGGCACGGGACCGAGTCATGTACATGAGTCCTCCAGAGGTCGCACGTGCAAGCCTCGACGTAAACCCACCCCGAGCGTGAGAAACCGCACTAATGCCATGGTTCACCCGGTTGAGTTCCTCGGCAACCAAGGACCCGGGTAGGGCTGTCCGCACCTGAGGCGCCACGGCGAGCGCAGTCGGCGAAGAACCGGCGGATGGCCCGTGTGACGGCTGCAGCCGACAGGGCCGACCGGCTTCGGTGAACTCGGTGCGGATGTGCACCGACCGGTAGCCCGGATGCCTCCTTCGGTACCGCCGACCGCCGCTGCGGGCCCGAGTTGAGGCCGCTCCGCCACGGCCGGCGCCGTCACAGGAGCCGTCCGCTGCTGTGGGGCGAGTGCGAGGATCCCAGGCACCTTCAGCCCCCGGCAGCTCCCGTTCCTGCTCCTGGCGGCCAGCGGGCCGGCTGCACCTGCGACCCGGCGCGGACTCCCTCACCGCTCACCGTCATGCGGCTGTTCCGGCCGGACACGGGGAGTGGCCACAGACAGGTGTGCGCCCGGACGCCGTGTGGGGCGTCCGGGCGCGGGGCGGGCGGCGGCGGGCCGTCCGTCGTGGCGTCGTTCAGGACCGGTGCTGGTGGTCGCGGCAGTCGGAGAGCCGGAAGGAGGCGATCCGCGTGTGCCACTCATCGGCGCCTTCGGACGGCTGGTACTGGTTGGTGTACCAGAAGGTGCAGTCGTCCGACGGGTCGATGGCCATGGAGGTGTAGTCGCCCCAGCGGCTGTCCTCGGTCTGGGAGGCCGAGCCGGTCCACACCGTGGTCTCGCGGAACGTCATCCGGCCCGGCCGGTCGTCGGCCAGGCGTCCGGTGACGCGGATCGAGGGATGGTCCTGGGAGGACGACTGCGAGTAACCCAGCGCGATGTCACCCACCCGGTTCTGGGCGATGGAGCCCATCCACCGGTAGGTGGGGTCCGGAGCGTAGGTGCTCTGCTGCTCCACGACCGGCCGGCCGTTGCGCAGCCGCAGCTCGTACCAGCGCACGCCCACGGCGCCACGCGCGTCGACCGAGTGGTTGAACACCAGAGACTCGCGGCCGCCGATGTTGCGGTAGGCGAGCCGGTACATCGGGTAGAGGGAGAGCGAGTCCAGCTTCTGCGTGGTACCGGCCTGCGGGACGCACTTGTCCCCGAAGACATTGGTGCGCTCACACGCGCGGGTGAAGGGAGCCACGCCCAACCTCCTGGGGCCGGTCACGGAGGTGGCGGCCTGGTTCCTCCAGTCGACGTGGAAGCGGAAGTAGTCCAGGGACCTGTTGTCGTCGCCCAGGGTGACCAGCGTGTTCGGCTCCCCGAACCGGGGCGGGTTCGTGCCGTCGAGGTCGGAGGCGAGCGGGATGGGGTTCACCGGGAGGTAGTAGCACTGCTGGTCGGCGTCCTGCCCGCGCAGCATCCTGCTGCGGTCCCAGGCGCACGCCTCCTTCATGTCGAGACCCACGGGGTTGATGGTCACGTAGTAGGCGTCGGGCCACACCGCGACCTTCTCGTAGTCGGGGTCGTACTGGTACCCGAAGGCGTAGCGGTGGTAGGAGCCCGTCGCGTCCGACGTGGTGGAGACGGCCACGCACAGTCGCCTCGCCTCGTCGGAGAACTGGGTGAAGACCCAGCGGCGGGCGAGGGTGTCCCAGCGGACGACGGGGTCCACGTTGAACCCGGTCTCGCAGGGTCCCCCGAAGCCCTCCCACAGCGTGTTGGTCGGGATCGGCCCCAGCAGCGTGCCGCCGCTCTTGGAGTAGATCGCGAGTTCGACGTTGGTGACCTGCATGATCTGGCTGGAGCCCACCGAGGCGTTCGGGTCCGGCGGATGGGTGCCGCCCTGCGAGATGCCCTCGAAGTTGCGGCGCAGCTGGACCGGGGACCGGCTGCCCTGTTGCTTCTGCACCACCGGATCCGGGGCGGCTCGCCCGGGGAGAGGGGGGTGCGGCAGCCGCCGGGGACGAGGGGCGGTGGTGGACGGGCGCGGGACCTGTCCGGGCGTCTGCGCCAGCGTGCGCAAGGGGGGCGAGGTGTCATGGTGCAGCGCGGGTCCCGAGTCGGGTGACCGGACCGGCTGCTCCCGCCCCGTGCGGTCGAGAGCGGCGCCGGCGGCGGGCGTGGGGGACCATGCGGGGAAGACGGCCAGGGCCACGCCCAGCGCTGCGAGGGCCGAGAACGAGCGCAGGCCACGGAAGACTTGCACAAAGCCTCCAAAGCGGTCGGCGAACCTCGATCGGTTCGCCCGGTGACGGCACCGGCCGACGCCGCGCCTGCCTACGACGGCTGCCCCGAGGACGCACCCGCCCCGGGCGCGTCGCCATGTGCCGTCCGTAACCGGAAGAGCGGCTTCTCCGGTGCAAGGAAACCCAGTTACCCACGCCGCCCGCTGTCGGCCGCGGCACCTGACGCCGTGTCATGCATGCATCCCTCGTACGGCGCATCACCAGGAGACGGTCGCCGTGGCGCCGCGCCCGCTGCGTCCGTGTGGCCAGAGGCGTGCTCGCGAACGCCGTTCACGGCAACAGGGGTCTCAGGGATCGGCCTCTCCGCCGGCTCGCCCGCGCGGAATGGGGCCATTAGGCGTAAATCGGGAGGTTATTCGTGATGCTGTGCGGCGTGTCGGGCACCTTTCGCACAACATCTCTGCCGCGGCGCCGCACGAGGCCTTCTCGTGCCCGTTCCTCCGCGGCAGGCGTCCCCAAGAGGAGTGGCATGTTCACGCGTAAATTCTGCGTCCGGTCCGCCCAGGTGCTCTGCGCAGGCACCGCCGCAACGTTCATCCCCCTGGCCCTGGCTCCCGTCGCCTCGGCCGCGACACTGCCCGTGGGGTGCAGCGAGGCCGCCCTGAGGTCCGCCATCAACACGGCCAACAGCACCCCCGGCAGCGACACCCTCGACCTGGCGCCCCGCTGCCCGTACCGGCTGACCACCGAACTGCCCGCCATCACCTCGCCGATCGTCATCAACGGCAATGGCGACACCATCAGCCGGGTGTCGGGGACGTTCCGCATACTCACGGTCAACGGCGGCGCCCTGACCCTCCGAGAGATCGTCCTCAGCAACGGTGACGCCACGGGCAGCTCGATCGCGAACGGAGCCGGCGGCGCCGTCGTCGTCACCGGCAACGGCAGCCTGAACCTCGCCGCCAGTGTGATCAGGAACAACCACGCCGAATTCGGCGGTGGCGTCAGCGTGTTCAGGGGATCCCAGGCACAGATCAGCGCCAGCGTCTTCACGGGCAACAGCGCGACCCAGAACGGCGGCGCCGTCGTCAGTGACAGCACGGCGTCCGTCACCGCATCCCAGATCAGCGACAACACGGCCGGCAACGTCGGCGGCGGCATCGCCAACATCGGAACACTGACGATCAGCGGCACCAGCATCATGAACAACACGGCGCCGGGCGGCGGCGGGGGTCTGGCCAACGGTGTACCGGCCGCCGCCGGTGGCACCGCCACGGTGACCGCCAGCGCCATCATCAACAACTCGGCAAGCGGTACGAACCCGGGCGGCATCTACAACAACGGCGGCACCGTGACCCTGCGTGCCAGCCTGGTGGCCGCCAACAAGCCGAACAACTGCCTCACCAGCCCCACACCGGTCCCCGGCTGCGTCGGCTGATCCCTGCCGCCCTTTCATTCCGGACGGGAGGGCAGCGACCTGCGCAGGCACCACGCTGCTTCTCCGCAGACCCGTGCCGCGCCAGAAGCCGAAGGCCCTGGCGCGGCACTGCTTCAACCGGTACAGCCGGGTACCGTACCCGCGCAGTTCGTCGGCGCGTTGCCGCGGACGCGGCTGCTGTTGAGGATGACCGAGCCACCGGTCCTGAGAATGCCGCCGGCGCCCACTCCGTCTGTGGCCTGGTTGCTGTTGACGTTGGTACGGATCAGCTGGGCGGTGCCGCCGATGTTGGCGATCCCGCCACCATCACGTGCCTCGTTGTCGTTGATGTTGCTGTCCTGCACCCTCAACTGGCCCTGGTTGGCGATTCCGCCTCCCAGGTTTCCGGCGCTGTTTCCGATGACCCTGCTGTTGGTGATGGTCCCGATGCCGTCAGCGATGAAGCCACCACCCGACTGAGTCACGCTGTTGCCCGAGATGGTGGTGCGATCGACTGAGACCGTCGTGTTGGAAAGGCCACCGATTCCGCCGGAGAAGGCAGCCCGGTTGTCGAGGATGTCGCTCCGTTCCACGAAAAGGGAACCCGAGCCGATCACGCCGATGCCCCCGCCGAAGTTCACGCTTTCCCCGGACGCGTCTCCGTTGGAGACGGTCGCGTCGTTCAGGGTGAGCCGGCCGGAGACCGTGAGGATACGGAAGGCGGTGGCACCAATGCCACGCGTGATGGTGTCGCCGTTCGCGTTGATCGTGATGTTCCCAGTCACCTCCGGTAGCCGCGTGGTCAGGCTGTAGACGCAGCCCGGAGCGAGTGAGAGCACGGCAGACGGTGCGGCGTTGGCCTCTGTGATGGCTGTCGACAGAGCGTCCTCGCTGCAGGCGACGAACGTGGCTGACTGTGCGGTCGCTGGAAAGGCGGACGCACCGATGGCCATGACGACGCCCATGCCGGCGACCTGAGTGACGCGCCTGGTCGTCGTGCGAATGATCGACGTGCGAACAGACATGATGTCCCTTCGGCTCATAGGGGGATTCCGCACCCTGAGGCGCGGTTCGGGAACATTCGACACCGACGGAAAGACCGGGCTCGTGTACACAGGCTGCAATAACTGCATTCCACCCGATCGGCCGAGCATTACTGCTGCGAGGGGGGATCGGGCCGCAGTGAGTCGACAGCGGTGGATGAGAAACCGGAACCTGATGTGACGTCAGAAGAAATCATCGACCGGTTCCGCGAGTACTGCACGCACGAATTCGGCATCCAGCCCGAGGCCTACGACCCGGAGATCGACGCCGACTTCACCCTCTGCGTGAGCAGGACCCGGCCGCGGGCCGGTTTCGGTACCGCCGTCAGAAACGGGCGGGCCTCAACCGCTGCCCAGGGCGCGGTCCAGGAGGGGGAGCAGACGGTCCCAGTGGCGCTTCAGCCCGGAGGCGCTGAAAGCGTCGGTGTCGGACATGGTGAAGCCGTGGACGGTGCCGGGGTAGATCTCGGACGTGTGGCTGACACCTGCGGCGTCCAGAACCTGGTTGAGCTGGCCGAGGGCCTCGGGCGTCATGTCGCCTTCGGCGTGGCCGAGGTGGACCTGGGCGGTGAGCTTGGAGAAGAGGCCGTGCCCGTCGACGCCCACCGGGCCGTGGAACGCGGCGACGGCCGCCACCTGGCCAGGGTGGGCTGCGGCGGTGCGCATCGCCAGGAGGCCGCCGATGCAGTAGCCGGTCACCGCGACCGGACCGGCGCCGACCTCGGGCTGGGCGGTGAGGAACCTGACGTAGGCGTCGGCATCGGCGAGAGCACGCTCGGCGGTGTGCGCCTCGATCAAGGGCATCAGCTGGGCGAAGATCGCGGGCCGGACCTCTTCTCCGATGTGCTCGGGAAGTTCGACCACCGGCGCCGGGCCGTGCCGGTAGAAGAGGTTGGGGACGAGCACGTAGTACCCGTTCCCGGCCAGTTCGCGGGCCATCTCGCACAGCACGGGCCGGATGCCGAAGCCGTCCGCGTACATCAGCACCCCCGGGTGCCGCTCCCCGCGGTCGGGGAAGGCGGCGAATGCATCGGCCTGGCCGTCCGCGGTGGGAATCCGCAAGGTCTTGGTGGGCATGGGTCCTCCTGTCGTGGTCGATGTGTCGAGCCGGTGATCAACACGACGGAGGCGGAGCCCGCGCAGCGGCGCGAGTTCCTCGATCGGACAGCGGGCCGGCACCGGCCCGTACGGCGCTCAGAACAGACGCCGACGGTACCGCGGGCGCCGGGACGAGCACGTAGACCGTCTGCCGGGGCAGGGGGACGCCGTTCGCCTCACTCTCTGACGGCGGTCACGGCGTACGAGGGGCCCCGGCCGTCAGGTGCCGGGGCCCCTCGTCGTCCCACGTGGCGTCGTGCGGCGTCGTCAGCCGCACTGACACGCGCCGCCCGACTGGCAGCCGCAGCCGCAGCCCGAGCCGCAGCCGCACGCGCCGAAGAGCGGGAGGCTCCGGGCTTCGGCGGGCTGGTCCGTCTCGCGCTCCTGCGTGGGGTCGGGCGTGATGGGGGCGTCGGCCATGGGTCCTCCTCGAGGCGGGTGCCTTCGCCCATTGCATCCCCGCCCCCCTGGGCGCATCAACGGCGCACGGAGGCAATGGCGCACACCGACCGATGAGGGCGACCGGACGGGGGCGCCCATGCGATGCGCCCCCGAAGGCCCCGCCCCCGAAGGCCCCGCCCCGAAGGCCCCGTCCCCGGACTCGCCCCCGAAGGGCTACGCCCCCTCGCCGCCCGTCACCGGCTGCACGTCCGACTGCAGTTCGTCCGCGTGCTCGCCGGTCACCAGGAACACCACGCGCTTGGCGACCGCCACCGCGTGGTCGGCGAACCGCTCGTAGTAGCGGCCGAGGAGGGTGACGTCCACCGCCGTCTCGATGCCGTGCTTCCAGCGGTCGTCGATCAGGTGCTGGAACAGCGTGCGGTGCAGCAGGTCCATCGCGTCGTCGTCCGCCTCCAACTGCAGCGCCAGGTCGACGTCCTTGGTGATGATGCACTCCGCCGCCTTCGCCATCAGGCGCTGCGCGAGCTGGCCCATCTCCAGGATCGTGGCGTGCAGGTCCCGCGGCACCGCGCGCTCGGGGAAGCGCAGCCGGGCCAGCTTGGCCACGTGCTGGGCGAGGTCGCCCGAGCGCTCCAGGTCGGCGGACATCCGCAGGCTGGTGACGACGATCCGGAGATCGGTCGCCACCGGCTGCTGGCGGGCCAGCAGCGCTATGGCGCGGGCCTCCAGCTCGTGGTGGAGTTCGTCCACCTTCTTGTCGGCCTCGATGACGCTCTCGGCCAGCTTCAGGTCGGCGTCGAGGATCGCGGTCGTGGCGCGCCCGATCGCCGACCCGACCAGCCGGGCCATCTCCACCAGACCGTCGCCGATCGAGTCCAGTTCCTCGTGGTACGCGTCCCGCATCTTCGCATTCCCTCTCGTACGTGTTCATCCGGGGGCTGCCCGGGGGCCGGGCCCGGCGCGAAACCGGCGCTTCGTACCCCACGCTCCCACGTTCCGGCCCGTACGCGTCCGTTTCCGTCACCCCAAATGAACCATCCCTGGCTCCAAGGTGAACTCTGGGCGACGAGTGTCCGAGGTCGCACTGCGACGGCTGTGGGCATGTATCGCCCCATGCCTAACCTGGACGCATGGACGTGAACGCGGCGGTCGCCGCAGCGGCAGCGATCGCCGGTGTGCTCACCGGTGTGATCGCCATGCTGGCGTTCCGCTGGAGCGAGCGGGAGCTGAAACGCCCCACCCGCACCTCTCTGCACACCGACCCGGTGCTCCCGCCGGGCGTGGACACCGTCCTGTCCGTGCTTCGGTCGTCCGCCGTGGTCCTCGACGAGGCGGACGCCGTCGTCAAGGCCAGTTCGGCGGCGTACGCCCTGGGACTGGTCCGCGGCGGCCGGCTCTCCGTCGAGCCCATGCTGCAGATGGCCCGGGACACCCGGCGGGACGGTGAGATACGGCAGGTCGAGCTCGACCTGCCCAGACGCGGGACCGGGCGCGGGGAAGCCCTCGCCGTCTCCGCGCGGGTGGCCCCGCTCGGCTCCCGGCTGGTGCTGCTGCTCGTCGAGGACCTCACCGAGGCCCGCCGCATCGAGGCGGTCCGGCGGGACTTCGTGGCGAACGTCAGCCATGAGCTGAAGACGCCGGTCGGCGCGCTCTCCCTGCTGTCCGAGGCCGTGATGGACGCCTCCGACGACCCCGAGGCGGTGGAGCGCTTCGCCGGCCGCATGCAGATCGAGGCGACCCGGCTGACCAACCTGGTGCAGGAGCTCATCGACCTGTCGAGAGTGCAGAACGACGACCCCCTCGAGGACGCCGAGCCGGTCCGGGTCGACGAACTGGTCGCGGAGGCCGTCGACCGCTGTCGGCACGCGGCCGGCGCCAAGCAGATCACGATGGCCTCCGGCGGCACGGCCGGCCTGAGCGTGTGGGGCCACCGCGGCCAGCTCGCCGCCGCCCTGGGCAACCTCGTCGAGAACGCCGTCAACTACTCGCCCGCCCGCACCCGCGTCGGCATCGCCGCCCGCCGGGTGGTCGGACCCGGCGGCGACAGCATCGAGATCGCCGTCACCGACCAGGGCATCGGCATCTCCGACAAGGACAAGGAGCGCATCTTCGAGCGCTTCTACCGCGTCGACCCGGCCCGCTCCCGTGCCACCGGAGGCACCGGCCTGGGTCTGGCGATCGTCAAGCACGTGGCCGCCTCGCACGGCGGGGAGGTCACGGTGTGGAGTTCCGAGGGACAGGGCTCCACGTTCACCCTGCGACTGCCGGAGGCGGGCGCGGCCCGCGACCGCGCGCACGAGCACCCCGGTCACGATGACGAGACCGGGCAGTCCCGCGATGTATCTCCTGACACCACCCCGTACGAACCGCTTCCCGCCCCGGAGGTCCTTCCGTGACCCGTGTGCTCGTCGTCGAGGACGAGGAGTCCTTCTCCGACGCCCTGTCGTACATGCTCCGCAAGGAGGGCTTCGAGGTCGCCGTGGCGGCCACCGGGCCCGACGGACTCGACGAGTTCGAGCGCAACGGCGCCGACCTCGTCCTCCTCGACCTGATGCTGCCGGGTCTGCCCGGTACGGAGGTGTGCCGACAGCTGCGCGGCCGCTCCAACGTCCCCGTGATCATGGTGACGGCCAAGGACAGCGAGATCGACAAGGTCGTCGGCCTGGAGATAGGCGCCGACGACTACGTCACCAAGCCGTTCTCCTCGCGGGAACTGGTCGCCCGCATCCGGGCGGTGCTGCGCCGCCGGGGCGAGCCGGAGGAGGTCACGCCGGCCGCGCTGGAGGCGGGCCCGGTCCGCATGGACGTCGACCGGCACGTGGTGACGGTCTCCGGCTCCAAGGTCGACCTGCCGCTGAAGGAGTTCGACCTGCTGGAGATGCTGCTGCGCAACGCGGGCCGGGTGCTGACCCGCATGCAGCTCATCGACCGGGTGTGGGGGGCCGACTACGTCGGCGACACCAAGACCCTGGACGTGCACGTCAAGCGGCTGCGGGCGAAGATCGAGCCGGACCCGGGCGCGCCGCGCTACCTGGTCACGGTCCGCGGTCTCGGCTACAAGTTCGAGCCGTAAGCCGCCGGTCCCGAGCCGCCGGCCCTGAGCCGCCGGTCCCGAGCCGCCGGCCCTGAGCCGCTGGCCCCGAGCCGTCGGTCCTGAGCCGCCGGTCCCGATCCGCTGGCCCTGAGCCGCTGGCCCCGAGCCGTCGGTCCTGAGCCGCCGGTCCCGATCCGCTGGCCCTGAGCCGCTGGCCCCGAGCCGTCGGTCCTGAGCCGCCGGTCCCGAG
>NZ_JAYMHD010000011.1:505667-534056 GCF_035656535.1 Streptomyces sp. H51 | reverse complement strand
GCCGGTCCTGAGCCGCCGGTGCCGAGCCGCCGGTCCTGAGCCGCCGGTGCCGAGCCGCCGGTCCTGAGCCGCCGGTGCCGAGCCGTCGGCCCTGAGCCGTCGGTCCTGAGCCGCCGGTCCCGAGCCGTCGAGCCAGCCGCTGGCCCCGGGCCGTCGAGGCCGCAGTGCCGTACCGCCTGGGGCACCAGGCCGTCGCCGGCCGTGCGGGACATGCCGAAGGGCGGGACCTCCCCGGGAGGTCCCGCCCTTCGGCGTACGGCTGCTCAGCCGGCCGTGGCCGTGGCGCTCGCGGTGGCCGAACCGGTCGCCGTGGCCCCGGCGGACGGCGACTCGCTCGTCGAGGCCGACGCGGAGGCGGAGGCGGACGGCGTCTCGGTGGCCGAGGCGGTCGCCGAGGGGGTCTCGCTCGGGCCCCAGGAGGAGAAGTAGCTCTCGGCCGGGACGACGAACGCGCGCAGGCTGATCTCGCCCGTCTTGCTGAAGGTGAAGGTGATCTTCTGCGCGTTGCCGTCCTGGAGGGCCTCACGGCCGCTCGGCAGGACGGCGGAGGCGTTGCCCTTGCCGCCGATCACGACGGAGCCGTGCGCCGGGACGATCAGCGGACCGGCGCCCTTGGCGGGCTTGACCCGGGCGGACGCGCTGGTGCCGGGAAGCGTGACGGAGTCCAGCGTCTGATCGCGGTTGCCCATGTTGAACACGGTCGCGGAGACCACGGCCGGGCCCTTCGACTCACGGTCGGGCTGCGTGATGATCAGGACGTTCTGGAGCCGGAGGTCACCGACGGCCGTCGCCGCGTTGTCCGGCTTGATCTGCAGCGTCTGGGCGTCGTTGCCCGCTGCGCACGCGGCGAGCGAGGCGATCGAGATCGCGATGGCGGAGGCGGCGAGGGCGCCGCGTCGAAGGCTGCTGCTCACGGCGGCGGCAACTCCTTGACTCGAGCGTGGCGACCATAAAGCCGCCCTAAGTGTCTGTCAGCGGCCTCAGGTTACCGAGCCGTTCCCCGGGGCCCGCACCCGACCCTCCCTCAAGGGCCCCGTCTTCCCTCCGCGGGGCGTAACGCTCACCGATCTCACCTGCGTCTCACGTGTCTCATCCGACTCACCAGTCACATTGCCGTGACGCCCGTACGGCATTCACATAAGCCGGCTCGCAAAATTTCCGTGAAGGAATGTGCGGCGGCTCGGAAATCGATCACACACCGCCCGGCCGGGGGTCCGTGATCAATTCCGGAAACGCCCCGTACCCGACTCCCGTCTGCCGAACGGAGTAGCGGAAGTCGCACGTGTGGAACCAGACATTTGGGGACGTTCGGACGCTCTGGCGGGCCCTCGGATGCGTGTAACGTACGGGTTTCACGTGCCCCGGACAGCGGCTCCGACCTGCGAATACCTTCTCCGGTCGGCCCCGCGCAGCACGTTCCGGTTGCTGTTGTCAAGCCCTGAGATATGCCCTGACCTGCGGAAACGCCATTCAGAACCCGCGGTTTCCGTGTTACCCTGGATAGCCACGGAAGGGGTACCTGTCACATGACGTTCAAGGTTGGCGACACCGTGGTCTATCCCCATCACGGGGCCGCGCTGATCGAGGCCATCGAAACTCGCCAGATCAAAGGCGTGGACAAGACCTACTTGGTGCTGAAGGTCGCCCAGGGTGACCTGACGGTACGTGTGCCAGCGGACAATGCGGAGTTCGTCGGCGTGCGTGATGTGGTCGGTCAGGACGGGCTGGACCGGGTCTTCGAGGTGCTGCGCGCGCCGTACGCCGAGGAGCCCACGAACTGGTCGCGCCGCTACAAGGCAAACCTGGAGAAGCTCGCCTCCGGCGATGTCATCAAGGTCGCGGAAGTCGTGCGTGACCTGTGGCGTCGTGAGCGTGAGCGCGGACTCTCCGCCGGTGAGAAGCGCATGCTCGCCAAGGCCCGCCAGATCCTGGTGAGCGAGCTCGCCCTCGCGGAGAACACGAACGAGGACAAGGCCGAGGCCCTGCTCGACGAGGTTCTCGCGTCCTGAACGCCTGACGCAGGCGCGAGCCCGCCTCAGCACTCGGAACATGGAAATGCCGCGGTGCCCGATGACGCATTCCCGTCGCCGGGCGCTGCGGCATGTCCGTGCGCGGAACACTCCGTGCGCGGAAAACTCCATACGTGGACGCTCCGTACCGCGCCGACGCTCCGTACTCCGTACCGCGCGGACGCCGTCCGTACACCCGCTCGGGGAGACTTCCCCCGATACTTGGTGCCCCGATACTCGGCGTGCCGGGCCCGGGCAGTCGGCTCGACCAGTGTCACGGAAGGGTCCGGTCAAGGCGTCGTGCCCGGCACTTCCCGTGCCATACCCAAGCCGGGCCCGCACACAAACCTGACAGGAACCGATGTCTGACGATTCGCGCCCTTCACCCACGGAGCTGCGTACGGCAGCCGTGATTCCGGCCGCCGGCCGGGGCGTACGCCTCGGTCCGGGGGCCCCCAAGGCGCTCCGCGCGCTGGGCGGCACGCCCATGCTCATCCACGCGGTGCGCGCGATGGCCGCCTCCCGCGCCGTGTCCCTGGTGGTCGTCGTGGCCCCGCCCGAGGGCGTGGCCGAGGTCAAGTCGCTGCTCGACGCGCACGCGCTGCCCGACCGGACCGACTTCCTCGTCGTCCCCGGCGGGCACAGCCGCCAGGAGTCCGTGCGGCTCGGCCTGGACGCGCTGCCGCCCGGCCACGACATCGTGCTGGTGCACGACGCGGCGCGGCCGCTGGTGCCGGTGGACACCGTGGACGCGGTGATCGAGACGGTGCGCGCGGGCGCCCCGGCCGTCGTGCCCGCGCTGCCCCTCGCGGACACCGTGAAGGAGGTCGAGCCGGCCGCCGTCCCCGGGGACCCGGAGCCGGTGGTGGCCACCCCGGTGCGGGCCCGGCTGCGGGCCGTCCAGACGCCCCAGGGCTTCGACCGGGCCACGCTGGTCCGCGCGCACGAGACGGTCACCGACGACGTCACCGACGACGCCGGCATGGTGGAGCGGCTCGGGCTGACGGTCGTGGCCGTGCCGGGCCACGAGGAGGCCTTCAAGGTCACCCGCCCGCTCGACCTCGTCCTCGCCGAGGCGGTCCTGGCCCGCAGGAGGCTCAACGATGGCTTCTTCTGAGGCTGCTTCCGGCGGGATCCCGCTTCCCCAGGTCGGCATCGGCACCGACATCCACGCCTTCGAGGACGGCCGCGAGCTGTGGTGCGCGGGCCTGAAGTGGGAGGGCGAGGGGCCCGGACTGGCCGGCCACTCCGACGCGGACGTCGTCGCGCACGCGGCGTGCAACGCGCTGTTCTCCGCCGCCGGACTCGGTGACCTGGGGCAGCACTTCGGCACCGGGCGCCCCGAGTGGTCGGGCGCCTCCGGGGTGACGCTGCTGACCGAGGCCGCGCGGATCGTGCGCGCGGCGGGCTTCCGGATCGGCAACGTCGCCGTACAGGTGGTGGGGGACCGCCCGAAGATCGGCAAGCGGCGCGAGGAGGCCCAGAAGATCCTGTCCGAAGCGGCCGGGGCGCCGGTGTCGGTGTCCGGGGCGACCACGGACGGGCTCGGCTTCCCGGGGCGGGGCGAAGGGCTGATGGCGATCGCCACGGCGCTGGTGGTGCGGGTGAGCTGACGGCCGACGGGGTACTCGTCACCGGGAACCATCGAGGTCCACGGAAGGGTGCCCCATGTCAGCCGTACTGTCCGACCGGCTCAAGGAACTGCTCGACAGCCCCGTCTTCGTGACCGTCGGCACGATCCAGCCCGACGGCAGCCCCCAGCTCTCGCCCGTCTGGGTGGCGCGCGACGGGGACGACCTCCTCCTCTCCACGACCGTGGACCGCCGCAAGAAGCGGAACCTGGACCGCGACCCGCGCGTCAGCGTCGTCGTCCAGATCCCCGACTCCCCTTATGAGTACGCGGAGATCAGAGGTCACGCCGAGCTGACCACCGAGGGCGGGCAGGAACTCATCGACCGGCTCTCGCTGAAGTACACCGGGAAGAAGTACGCCGAGTTCAACCCGGCGTCCGCGCAGGACGCCGAACGGGTCGTCGTACGGATCGTCCCGCGCAAGGTCGTCGGCAACGTCTGAGCGCCCGCGCACGTCCCGGGCCGCCCGCGTAGGTCACGAAAGCGTGCTGCTTGAGCCAGGGGTAGTGGGGCACTGTGCCGCGCCCACTACCCTGGAGTGGTGACTATTCGCCTGTACGACACCAACGCCCGGCAGATCCGCGACTTCACCCCGCTCCAGCCGGGCTGTGTCTCGATCTACCTGTGCGGTGCCACCGTGCAGGCCGCACCGCACATCGGGCACATCCGCTCGGGCCTGAACTTCGACATCATGCGCCGCTGGTTCGCGTACCGCGGCTATGACGTGACCTTCATCAGGAACGTCACGGACATCGACGACAAGATCATCGCCAAGGCCGGGGAGCAGGGCCGCCCCTGGTGGTCCATCGGCTACGAGAACGAGCGGGCGTTCAACGACGGCTACACCGCCCTCGGCTGCCTGCCGCCCACCTACGAGCCGCGCGCCACCGGTCACGTGCCCGAGATGATCGAGATGATGCAGCGCCTCATCGAGCGCGGCCACGCCTACGAGGCCGACGGCAACGTCTACTTCGACGTGCGCTCCTTCCCCGGCTACCTGGAGCTGTCCCGGCAGGAGCTGGACAACCTGCTCCAGCCGTCCGGGGAGGGCGAGACCGGCAAGCGGGACCCGCGGGACTTCGCCATGTGGAAGGCCGCCAAGCCGGGCGAGCCGACCTGGCCGACGCCGTGGGGCCGCGGACGCCCCGGCTGGCACCTGGAGTGCTCGGCGATGGCCCACAAGTACCTCGGCCCGGCCTTCGACATCCACGGCGGCGGGCTCGACCTGATCTTCCCGCACCACGAGAACGAGATCGCCCAGGCCAAGGCGTCCGGCGACGAGTTCGCCCGGTACTGGGTGCACAACGCCTGGGTGACCATGGCCGGCGACAAGATGTCCAAGTCTCTCGGCAACTCGGTGCTGGTCAGCGAGATGGTCAAGACCTGGCGTCCCATCGTGCTGCGCTACTACCTCGGCACCCCGCACTACCGCTCGATGATCGAGTACAGCGAGGAGGCGCTGCGCGAGGCCGAGTCGGCGTTCGCGCGGATCGAGGGCTTCATCCAGCGCGTGGTGGAGAAGGCGGGCACCGTCGAACCGGCCGCCGACGTGCCGCCCGCCTTCGCCGAGGCGATGGACGACGACCTCGGCGTGCCGCAGGCCCTCGCCGTGCTGCACACCACCGTCCGGCAGGGCAACTCCGCCCTCGCCGCCGACGACAAGGAAGCCGCCGTGGCCCGCCTCGCCGAGGTGCGCGCCATGCTCGGCGTCCTCGGCCTGGACCCCCTCGACGCGCACTGGGCCGGCGAGACCGACCGCGGCGAGGACCTGCACGGCGTCGTCGACAGCCTCGTCCGCATGGTCCTCGACCAGCGCGAGGCGGCCCGCTCCCGCAAGGACTGGGCCACCGCCGACGCCCTGCGCGACCAGCTCGGCCAGGCGGGCCTCACCATCGAGGACAGCCCGCAGGGGCCGCGCTGGAGTCTCGGCCCGCGCTGAGGCGCAGCACCGAAGATCGACTGTGCCGCCCGGCCTCCCGGGCGGCACACTGCATAGACGTACGTACGACATTCTCACGACAGACAGGTAGGTCATGGCCGCGAACAACCGCCGCATGTCCGGCAAGAAGGGCGCGCAGGTCGGCAGCGGCGGCCAGCGGCGCCGGGGCCTCGAGGGCAAGGGGCCGACCCCGCCCGCCGAGATGCGCAAGGGGCACGCCAAGCAGCGCGCCGCGCAGGCCAAGGTGCGCCGCTCCCAAGGGCGTCCGCCGCAGCGCAGGGGCGGCAAGGGGACGTCCGAGCTGGTCGTCGGCCGCAACCCGGTGGTCGAGGCGCTGCGCGAGGGCGTGCCCGCGAGCACCCTCTACGTCCAGCAGTTCATCGACAACGACGAGCGGGTCCGCGAGGCGCTGCAGCTCGCCGCCGACCGCGGCGGCATCAACCTCATGGAGGCCCCGCGCCCCGAGCTCGACCGCATGACCAACGGGCTCAACCACCAGGGCCTGGTCCTCCAGGTCCCGCCGTACGAGTACGCCCACCCCGAGGACCTGGTGGCCGCCGCCCACGACGAGGGCGCGGACCCGCTGATCGTCGCCCTCGACGGCGTCACCGACCCGCGCAACCTCGGCGCCGTGGTGCGGTCCGTCTCCGCCTTCGGCGGCCACGGCGTGGTCGTGCCGGAGCGGCGGGCGGCCGGCATGACCGCCGGCGCCTGGAAGACGTCCGCGGGCACCGCCGCCCGCACGCCCGTCGCCCGCGCCACCAACCTCACGCGGGCGCTGGAGGCTTACAAGAAGGCCGGTCTCGTGGTGGTCGGCCTCGCCGCCGACGGCGAGGCCGAACTCGGCGAGCTGGACGCCCTGGCGGGCCCGGTCGTCATCGTCGTGGGCAGCGAGGGCAAGGGCCTGTCCCGCCTGGTCGGCGAGACCTGCGACTTCCGGGTGCGCATTCCGATGCCGGGCGGCGCGGAGTCGCTCAACGCCGGTGTCGCGGCGGGGATCGTGCTGTACGAGGCGGCGCGCCGGCGGGACTGAACGGACGTTCGGCACCGTCCCCCGATCGGGGTGTTCTGGGCGTCCTGGGCGAGCTTGACGCGGTCCGGACACTTCGGACCGGTCGCGGCAGTGTCCTAACCACACGTCACTCGGTTAGATGAGTGTGGACACCAGAACACCCCGCACACCCACGGGGGACCGCTCGCCGCAGGCCGGCGACTCTCCCGCGCTGAGCATGGTGAAGGTGCCGAGCGATCCGGCGCAGGTCATCGTCAATCATGCGAGCTTCCGCGTGCAGTTGGGCGCGTCGTCCCGGCGTTCCCTGTCCCCGCGGGGCGCACGGCACGTGAGCGTCGGCGCGGACACCGCCCGCGTCCCGGTCGCCGGCGCGACCGCCCGCCGCCGGCCCGTCGTCTGGAGCGGCCGTTCCGCTCCCGACGACACCGGCGCCCACCGCCTGCTGCAGGCTGCGCGGGGCAGCAGCGTCCGGCACGGCGAGCAGCCGGCCGCCGACGCCGGGGCCACGCAGGTCATCCCGCGTGTCGTGGCCGACCCCGGTTACGACGACGACGCCCTGACCCGCACCGTCGAGACCCCCGTCGTCGGCCCCCAGCGCACGCCCGGCCCCGCCCCCGGCCAGACCCGTCTGCTGCCGAACATGCGCACCGTAGGCAGCGCGTACGACGAGCCCCGCTACGGCGACGACCGGTACGGCGCGTACGACGACTCCGACCGGTACGGCGCATACGGCGACTACGACGACTACGACGAGTACGGCGACTACGACGGCACCGGCGAGGACGGCGCCGCCGCCGGGAACGGCCCGGCCGCCCGGTCCGGCGGACGCCACGCCGACGACCCGGCCCGGCACGCCTACTTCCCCGGCCGCCGGATGAACCTCGGCGTCGTCCTGCTGCCCCTGCGGGTCTTCCTCGGCTTCATCTCCGTCTACGCCGGCATGGGCAAGCTCTGCGACCCCGTCTACTTCGACGGCGGCAAGCGCGGCTCCATGGTCAAGTGGCTGAACAGCCTGCACCCTTGGGAGGTCGCCGAACCGCTGCGCCAGTTCGCCCTGCACCACCCCGTCGGCTCCGGGCTGGTCATCGCCTTCGCCCAGGTGCTCGTCGGGGTCCTCACCGTCCTCGGCTGCTGGCAGCGCGTCGCCGCCGTCTTCGGCGCCCTGCTGTCGGCCGCGCTCATCGTCACCGTCAGCTGGAAGACCGTCCCCGTCTACGACGCCCCGGACATCATCATTCTCGCCGCCTGGTCCCCGCTGATCATCGCCGGTGCGCCCGTCTACTCCGTCGACGGCCGCCTCGCGGGCAGCGCCTGGCGCCGTCTCGGGCCCCGCTCCGACATCTGGGAGCTGCGCGCCTACGTGCTGCGCCGCGGCGCCCTCGTCACCGCGGTCGTCACCGGGCTCACCCTGCTCGTCGGCTCGGTGCTCGGCGGCGCCGTCCGCGACGCCGGCCGTGTGGTCGTCCCCGGCCCCGGCGAGGCCCCGCGCAACGAGCTGCCCGGCTCCCCGCTCCCGCAGGAGCCCGGCGAGCGGCACCGGCAGTCCCCGTCCGCCTCGAACGGGCCCACCCAGGGCGCCACGGCCGGCACCGACCCCACCGGCGCCGCGACCACCCCGGGCGCGGAGCGCTCGACGGGCGCGGTCACCGGCGGCTCGCCCAGCCAGACGCAGGGCACCGCGGGACAGGCCCCGCCGCAGCAGCCCGCTCCGGCCGGACAGGCCCCGAGCACCAGCTCCGGACCCACCTCCGGCGGCGCCACGGGCAGCGGCACCGCGTCCGGCGGCTCGACCGGCGGCTCGGGCGGCGGTTCGACCGGCTCGGGCTCCTCCACCGGCCAGCCTGGCCTCGTGGGCGGCCTGTTGGGGTAGCCGAGCCGGTGGGCGGCATGCTGGGCAGGCCCACCGGCTGAATCACCGGCCCACACACCGAAGGGGTCCCCCGCGCGGCAGGCGCGGGGGACCCCTTCACGGTCCCGCGGTACGGCGACGGTTCGTCACCGCCCCAGAGCGGCCAGCTCCTTCGCGGCCTCGGTCAGGTCCTTGGCGGTGTCGATCGCGCGCCAGTAGGCGCCGTGCGGGATCGGGAAGCCCGCCAGCCGCCGCTCCCGCGCCAGCCGCGGGAACGTGGTGCGCTCGTGGTCGCCGCGCGCCGGGAGCAGCCCGGCGAAATCGGGGGAGAAGACGTACACGCCCGCGTTGATCTCGAAGGTCGACGGGGGCGCCTCGATGAAGTCGGTGATGTGCCCGAACCCGTCCGTCTTCACGGCGCCCCAGGGAAGGCGCGGCCGGGCCAGGGCGAGGGTCGCGACCGCGTCGCGCTCGGCGTGGAAGTCGGCCATGTCCCGCAGCGAGAAGCGGGTCCAGATGTCGCCGTTGGTGGCGTACCAGGGCCGGTCCGGGTCGGGCAGGCGGGCGGCCGCGTACTTCAGGCCACCGCCGCGGCCCAGTGGCTCCGTCTCGACGACGGTCGTCACGTTCACCGGCAGATCGGCCTCTTCCAGCCACTTCTCCAGGACGTCGGCGAGGTGGCCGCAGCTCACCACCACGTCCGTCACGCCCTCCTCGGCAAGCCAGGCGAGCTGGTGGCCGATGATCGGAGTGCCCGTACCGGGGATCTCGACCATCGGCTTGGGCCGGTCGTCGGTGTAGGGGCGCAGCCGGGAGCCCTGGCCTCCGGCCAGGATGACGGCTTGAACGGGGCGGGAGGCGACGTTCGGATCGGTCATGAACGCACTGTACGGCCCGCCCCGCCCCCGGCCCGGGCCGGGCGGCCGTCCTCAACCGGCTGTTTTCCTCCTCCGTACCCGGCGGGTCCGGAGGAGGGCCGTTCCGGGCCGGCCGCTCAGCTCTGCGCGGCCGTGACCCCGGAGGCGAAGGAGGTGTCGCACACCGGGCGGGCGTACGACTGCGCGCGCGAGGGCCCGTACCGGTGCACCGCGGCGCGGCCGAGCGTGCGGGCGATGGCCACGCAGTGTCCGGCGAGCGAGGGCCGCTCGGCCACGGCCTGCTGGAGGTGGGTGAGCACCGTGCCGGGGTCCTTCTCCTGGAGTTCGGCGAGGAGGCGGTCGCGCAGCACGTCCTGCGGGGCCCGGCGGACCGCGGCGGCGCCCGTGGTGACGTCCGTGGCCGCGGAGGCGGTGAGCACCGAGTCCGAGGAGTTCCCGGACCAGTCGACTCGGGTGACCGCGAGGGTCCCGGAGAGCACCAGGACGACGGGCAGGACGAGGGCGAGGCTGCGGCCGACCCGGCGGGCGGGGCCCCGGCCGCGTCGTGTCTGTTGGTTAGTGGAGTGCTTCACGCGAGTGAGGGTAGCGTCCGGTAGTGATTTGGCGACATTCAGTCACCGTTTCGAGGGACGGGGCGGCGCTTCCCCGCGGTCGGCGGGTTGACGTACACCGCTCGAAATGACCGGTCTGCCGGGGTATCCGGCGACGACGAAGAGGGGCCCCGCAGCAGGGCGGTTTCTAGCGATCGTCGCAACACGTGGTCGTGTTGATCAGGCCGCGAGCAGTTTATGCAGGCGCTCGGCTGGGGTTTCCCAGCCGAGCGTTTTGCGTGGGCGGCGGTTGAGCTGGTCGGCGGCGGCAGCCAGGTGGTCGGGGCTGTGGACGGACAGGTCGGTGCCCTTGGGGAAGTACTGCCGCAGCAGTCCGTTCGTGTTCTCGTTGGAGCCGCGTTGCCAGGGGCTGGCGGGGTCGCAGAAGTAGACCGGGATGTCGGTGGCGAGGGTGAACTCGCCGTGCCGGGCCATCTCGCTGCCCTGGTCCCAGGTCAGGGACCGCATCAGCTGGGCGGGCAGAGTCCGGGCGGTGGCTGTCAGAGCGGTCAGGACGGCCTCGGCGCTGTGCTCGCCGGGCAGGTGCAGGAGCATCACGTAACGGGTGGCGCGCTCCACGAGGGTGCCGATCGCGGACCTGCCGTCCTTGCCGATGATCAGGTCGCCCTCCCAGTGGCCGGGCACGGCCCGGTCCGCGGCTTCGGCGGGGCGTTCGCTGATCATGACCATGGGTGTGGTGAAACGCGGCTGGCGGCAGTTGGCCTGCCGCTGGGGCCTGCGCCGGGCGCGGCCGGAACGCAGGGCGCCGGCGAGCTCACGCCTGAGCTGGCCTCTGCCCTGGACGTAGAGCGCCTGATAGACGGTCTCGTGGACCACATGCATCTCCGGCCGGTCGGGAAACCTCTGCCGCAGAGCCTGGCAGATCTGCTCCGGGCTCTACTTCTCTTCCAGCATCGCCTGGACGGCCTCGCGCAGCTGCGGGTTCTGAAGGATCTTGCGGGGCTTGGGCCGAGGCCGACGGGCATCGGCGCGCGCCTGGGCGGCGTGCGGGCGGTAGGCACCGCTTGCCGGATGGCGGTTGCGCCGTATCTCACGGCTGACGGTGGACGGGCTGCGGCCCAGCTCCGCGGCGATCGCCCGCACCGTTGCCTTCTCCCTCAGCCGGTCGGCGATGTGGATCCGCTCGTCCTCGCTCAGGTACCGGGACGGCCCGCGAGCCGGTACCACCACATGCATCGGTGGTACCGGCCTGCGGTTCCGTTCTCCGGAGCGGCCGTTGCGCCACTTGTTGCCCGTCCTGCGGTCAACGCCGACGATCCGGCACGCTTCGGTGCTGCTGTATCCCTGCTGCACGAGCCGGGAGTATGCCTCCCGCTCCCGGGACAGCTTCCTGGGACCCTGCGGCGTCCGGTCCCCTCGGATCTCGAAGTCCATCCCACCCCTTGAACTGGGGTGTTGCAACGACTCCTAGAACCCAAGCAGGCTGCGGGGCCCCTCTTCGTCAACCCGGGTGAATTCACCCCGGCCGGTGGTTTTCCCGGCCGGGGGTTTTGCGGGTCAGTCGGTCAGGCGCTCGCCGGTGGAGGTGGAGAACACGTGGGTCTCGCCCGGCCGCGGCACGACGTGCAGCGTGGCGCCCTTCTCCGGCACCCGGCGGCCCTCGACGCGGACGACCAGGTCCTTGGTCTCGCCGCCGACCTCGGCGGTGCCGTAGACGTAGCCGTCGGCGCCGAGCTCCTCGACGACGTTCACGGAGACCGCGAGGCCGGCCGGGGCGTCCTCGGTGTCCTTCGACAGGGCCGAGGCGGCGCCGCCGTTCTGCTCGACGATGTCGAAGTGCTCGGGGCGCACGCCGACGGTGACCGTCCTGTCGCCCCTGTCGGCGGCGGCCTTGAGCGCGTCGCGGTTGACCGGGACGACGCTGTTGCCGAACTTCACACCGCCGTCGGTGATCGGGACCTCGACCAGGTTCATGGCCGGGGAGCCGATGAAGCCGGCGACGAACAGGTTGGCCGGGCGGTCGTACATGTTGCGCGGCGAGTCGACCTGCTGCAGCAGACCGTCCTTCAGCACGGCCACGCGGTCGCCCATCGTCATGGCCTCGACCTGGTCGTGGGTGACGTAGACGGTGGTGATGCCGAGGCGGCGCTGCAGGGAGGCGATCTGCGTACGGGTGGACACACGCAGCTTGGCGTCCAGGTTGGACAGCGGCTCGTCCATGAGGAAGACCTGCGGCTCACGCACGATGGCGCGGCCCATCGCGACACGCTGGCGCTGACCGCCGGACAGGGCCTTCGGCTTGCGGTCCAGGTACTCGGTCAGGTCGAGGATCTTCGCGGCCTCCTCGACCTTCTTGCGGATCTCCGCCTTGTTGACGCCGGCGATCTTCAGGGCGAAGCCCATGTTGTCGGCGACCGTCATGTGCGGGTAGAGCGCGTAGTTCTGGAACACCATGGCGATGTCCCGGTCCTTCGGCGGCAGGTGGGTGACGTCGCGGTCGCCGATGCGGATCGCGCCGCCGTTGACGTCCTCGAGCCCCGCGAGCATGCGGAGCGAGGTGGACTTGCCGCAGCCGGACGGGCCGACCAGGACGAGGAACTCGCCGTCCGCGATCTCGATGTCGAGCGAGTCGACGGCGGGCTTGGTGGAACCCGGGTAGATCCGGGTCGCCTTGTCGAACGAGACAGTGGCCATGGTGAATGGGCCCCCTTCTACCGGCAGGAACGTGCCGGACGATCCGTTGTAGGAAGGTGGTGGTGTAGTCCACGAGGGTGAACTTGGTCAGGACGCTACCTGGCGTCAACCCGATCTGTCAGTACTCCAGGCCATGTGAACTTCACGGTAATTCCGGGCGGTCCGCACCCCGGACCTGGGTACACTGCACGGGCGCGCACCTCCCGCGTGCGCGCAGGCCTCCTTAGCTCAGCTGGTCAGAGCGCCGCTCTTGTAAAGCGAAGGTCGTCGGTTCGAATCCGACAGGGGGCTCCGATGCGTCACCCGCGCACCGTGGCGCGCCGTGCGGCGCACGATGGCTGTGCTTTTTCTGCCCCGTCACGCCCCGTGGCCGTACGCTGGTCGGCACCATCAGGGAACCGCGCCGGCTGTCTGGAGGCAACGGGGTGAAAGGGCGCAGTCCGGAGCGTGTCCGCAACGAGTTGATCGTCTCCATCGTGGACGCGTTGCAGGGCTCGCCCACCGTGAATCAGTCGAGCAGCCGCGAGCTGTGGCGCGAGATGCTGGCGGGCGAGCTGGCCGCGCCCGTCGAGCCGTTCGGCGGGGACCGCTTACGGCCCTGGCTGCTACAGGTGGTGCGGATGTGCACCGAGGTCGGGGACGGCCTGGCCTGTCTGGTGCGGGCGCTGGAGTACGTGGAACAGCAGTCGGCCACGGTCGCCGGGCTGTGGCCGCTCGTCGACGAGTGGGAGGCGTTCGACTTCTACCCGAAGGACGCCGACCTGCGTCAGCTGATGCCCGTGCTGCTGTCGATGAACTCGCCGGACCTGCCGCTGATGGCCCGCCGGGCCAGCCGCTCCCGGGTGCAGGAGCTGCCCCCGTGGTGCCAGACGGCGTGGCAGGTCTTCCTGCGCCTGTCGGGCGTGAACTCCCCGGACGGCGAACTGCCGCCCGGCATGGCCTTCCTGGCGCTGGCCGCCGACCGGCTGATGGAGGACGGCCGCCCGGACGACGCCGAGCTGCTGCGCCGCTTCAACCGCGGCCAGGCCAAGGCGCTCGGGCACGAGAGCCTGCTGGCCGGCTGGCAGCATCCGGAGTTCCCGGCGCCCGAGCCGTCGCTGATCCCCGCCTACCTGCTGATCCAGTTCGAGCCGGACCGGATGGACCCGGACCGCTACTACCTCTCGCACTGGCGCCAGTCCGACTCCGAGGGCTGGCACCCGGTGCGCGGCGAGACGGAGAACCTGGGCCGGGACGACCTGCCGGGCGCGGTGGAGAAGCTGATCGAGCAGGCCGAGGCGCTGTGGGCCGATCTGCGGCAGCCGGTGATCCTGGAGTTCGTGCTGCCCTGGGAGCTGCTCAACGAGCCCGTCGAGTGGTGGCTGAAGGAGTCCGACTCCGACGCGCCGACCCCGCTGACGCTGGACTACCCGGTGGTGGTGCGCAGCCTGGAGCGGTTGCAGCGCGCCGCCTGGCACCGGCCCTGGCACAACAAGTGGCGGCAGTTGCGGGAGCGGCCCGCCGACAGCCACCCGCACTGGAGCCGCCCGGACGACGAGGACGGCTACTTCTTCCACCTGGAGCGGGAGCTGAAGGAGGACAGCCACGCGGTGTGCCTGGTGCTCAGCCGGCCCCCGGACGACGACTCGGGCATCG
The DNA here is from genome assembly GCF_035656535.1 of Streptomyces sp. H51. NCBI lineage: Bacteria > Bacillati > Actinomycetota > Actinomycetes > Kitasatosporales > Streptomycetaceae > Streptomyces > Streptomyces sp. H51. The sequence continues at coordinate 519,858 of NZ_JAYMHD010000011.1, read as the reverse complement.
GCCGGCGCGAGGTGCTCGCCGGGCTGCGGGCCGGTGTGCCCGCGATGATCTGGCACCGCGCCGACTGCTCGGACCCGACCTTCCAGGACGCCGTCAGCGAGATCCTCCAGGACCGGGAGCTCGGCAGCCTGGTGGAGCGTGTCGGACGGTGGCGCAACAAGGCGCTGGCCCTCGGTCCCGGGGGCTGGGACCAGCACGTCGGCCGCCATCTGGCCATCCTCCTCGACGACCCGGAGCGCAAGCCCGGCCCGGCCGGGCCGGTGTAGGCCGTGATGCCGTCGCGGACCCGGGACGAGCCCGGGGCGGGGTTCCGGCCGCCACGCCGGGCCGGACACGGGATGCCCTTGCACCCGCCCGGCCGAGGTGCCACGCTGGTGCGCGGACCGGCCTGCCGCCGGCCGGACGTGCGCGGCCTCATCGGGGGGCGCGTCGCACACGCCCCTTTGCACCCTCACTCCGTCACCCCCCTGTGGCCTGCCGTCTTGCACCTCCCGCACACCGCTGCCAGGCTTGGCACGTGGATGTCACGCATGCCCGCGGAATGCGGGACTCCTCTTCGGCACTCCTTACGTTCCCGGGTGTCGCCGGACGTGCTGCGAGTGCCCATGCCCTGTGACGACGTCCCACGATCAGCACGGGCGCCGGGGAGCGACGGCACCCCGGCCGACGCCGTGCCGCACAGCCTGAACGCGCTCCGGGACCCCGACTCCGCGGACCGCCCGGACGTCCTGCTCGTGGTGGACGCCCATGTGACCATGCAGGTCTGGCAGGAGACCGTCGACGAGCTGGCCGCCTCGCTCGCCCGCCAGCCGGGCCTGGGCCGGGTGTCCCGCGTGCCCCTGCTGTCCTCGGACGACACCGAGCCGGCCCGGATCCGGCTGGCGGAGCTGCCCGCGGCGATCGGCAGCCGGCGTGTCGTGCTGGTGGTGACCGACGGGCTGGCCGCCGGCTGGCGTTCGGACGCGGTGCTGCCGCTGCTGCAGGTGCTGGGCCGCAGTGAACCGGTCGCCGTGCTGCATCTGCTGCCGCAGCGGCTGTGGGGCCGCAGCGGGCTGGACGTGCACCGGATGCGGTTACGCGCCGAACGGTCCTGGACGCCCAACGCCGAGCTGCGCTGGGAGCTGCACACCTCGCCCCTCGAAGCCGTCGACGACGCCGACGCGCGGGCCGGGGTGGTGCCGGTTCCGGTGCTGGAACTGGCCGAGCGTTCCACCTCCGCCTGGGTGGACCTGGTCGCCGGCCGCGTCCGCGGCTGGGCGGAGATGTCCGGGATCAGGGCGCGCGAGTGGAAACGGCGGCAGGACGCGGCGCGCGCCGTGCCGTGGGTGGAGGACGTGCCCGACCCGGGCAGCGCCGTGCCCGCGTGGGAGCGGGTCTCCGAGTTCCGGGCCGCCGCGTCGCCCACCGCGTTCGCCCTGGCCACCCGGCTCGCGGCGGCGCCGCTCACGCTGCCGGTGATGCGCGCGGTGTGCGCCACCGTGCCGGGCGCCGGACCCGCCCACCTGGCCGAGCTGCTGATGAGCGGCCTGGTCCGGCCGGCCGGGGCGGCGGCCGAGCGGGCGGACGACGTCGTCTTCGTCTTCGGCCCCGACATCCGCCAGGAGTTACTGGCGCTCAGCCGCCGCCGCGACACCGCCCGTGTGCTGCGGGACGTGCGGCCGCTGGTGGTGGCGGGCGCCGAGGGATCCGAGGCCGCGGACCCGGACGCCCAACTGCCGTACGAGACGGCCGCGGTGCCGCTCGTGACCCGGCGCAACGTCGCCTTCCTGCGGGTCGAACTGCTCGCCCTGCGGGCCCTGTCCGGCCGCTTCCTGCCGCGCGCCGAGCGGCTCGCCGAGGCGCTGCGTGATTACGACCACCAGAACACCGTCAGCCTGCGCAAGGGCGCAGGCGCCCGGGACCGCACCCGGGACCAGGCTGCCGACAGCGCCCCCGGGGGGCGCGGGACAACTTCAGAAGGAGCGACGGCCATGACCGCCACGCAGCAGCCCGCGGTGGAGAGCGGGCGTTCGACGCAGCCGCGGATCTGGGGCAACGTCCCCCCGCGGAACCCGAACTTCACCGGCCGCGTGGACCTTCTGGAGATGCTGAGCGACCGCCTGCGCCGGGAGGGCACCACCACGGTGCTGCCGGAGGCCATCCACGGCATGGGCGGCGTGGGCAAGACGCAGCTGGCCATCGAGTACGCCTACCGCCACCAGTCCGAGTACGACATCGTCTGGTGGATCCCCGCCGAGCGCCCCGGCCAGATCGGCCAGGCCCTGGTGGAGCTGGCCCAGCGCCTCGGCCTGGTCACCAGCGCCGAGGCCAACATCGCCGGGCCCGCCGTGCGCGAGGCGCTGCGCGAGGGGCGGCCGTACTCCCGCTGGCTGCTGATCTTCGACAACGCCGACAGCCCCGAGCGGGTCCGCGACTACTTCCCGACCGGCGGCAGCGGCACCATCCTCGTCACCTCCCGCAACCGGCGCTGGAGCCTGCTCGGCAGCTCCCTCGAGGTGGACGTGTTCACCCGCGAGGAGAGCAAGGAGCTGCTGCGCCGCTCCGGCCCGCACGGCGACGACCTCGACGACGCCGAGGCCGACCGGCTCGCCGACGCGCTCGGCGACCTTCCGCTGGCGCTGGAGCAGGCCGCCGCCTGGCGCGCGGAGACGGGGATGCCCGTCTCGGAGTACCTGCGCCTGTTCGAGCACAAGCGCAGCGAACTGCTCGAGGTGTCCCCGCCGCCCGACTACCAGCTCCCGGTCGCCGCCGCCTGGAACGTCTCCCTCGACCACCTGGAGACCCGCAGCCTCACCGCGCTGCGCCTGCTCCAGCTGTGCTCCTACTTCGCGCCCGACCCGATCTCGCGGTCCATCTTCGCGGGCCTGGGCGGCTCCAGCATCGACCCGGAACTCGACCGCGCCCTCAACGACCCCATGCGGCTGGCGCGGGCCATAAGGGAGATCAACCGCTACTCCCTCGCCCGCATAGACCACCGGACCAACTCCATCGAGATGCACCGCCTGGTCCAGGCGGTTCTGATGAACCGCATGAGTCCCGAGGAACAGACCCGCATGCGCAACGGCGCCCACACGCTGCTGGCCGCCGCCGACCCCAAGGGTCCCAACCAGGCCGCCAACTGGCCGCGCTACGCCGAGCTGTACGGCCATGTCATCGCGTCCGGCGCCGTCGAGTCCGACCAGCCGTGGGTGCGCGAGCTGGTGATGAACGTCGCGAAGTACCTGTGGTACTGGGGGGATCACAAGGTCGCGCGGGAGTTCACCGAGCAGGCGTACCAGACCTGGACGCAGAAGTTCGGCGAGGAGGACCAGCAGACCCTGCTGATGGGCTGGTGGCTGGGCTTCCTCTACCTCAGGGTGGGCCGCTACGACGACGCCTCCCGGGTCGTCTCCCGGCTCAGGGACGTCTACGGCCGCACCGCGCCCGCGGACCGCGAGGAGAACCGCGAGGACGCGCTGGTGACGATGAACCTCGAAGCCGCGGTGCGGCGGGTGCAGGGCGACTTCGCCGCCGGCGCCGAGATCGACGAGGTCGCCTACCGGCAGGCCAGGCGGGCCTTCGGCGAGGACGATCCGACCACCCTCGTCACCGCCCACAACCTCGGCGTGAGTCTGCGGCTGGTCGGCGACTTCCCGCGCGCGCTGGAACTCGACCGGCGTACGCACGCGATGAAGACCCGGCTGTTCGGCCGCGATCACCAGCAGGCGCTGGTGACCGAGGCGAGCGTCGCCGTCGACGTGCGCGAGACGGGCGACTACGTGGGCGCGCGGGCGCTGCAGCAGGCGGTCTTCGACGGCTACCGCACCGCTTTCGGGCCGCGGAACCCCACCACGCTGGAGACCATGCGGCAGCTCAGCGAGGCCTGCCGGAAGGAGGGTGACAACGTCACCGCGCTGGAACTGGCCCGTGAGACGTTCCAGCAGTTCACCCGCCGCTACGGCAGCCTGCACCCCGATGCCCTGACGGCCGAGCTCGCCCTGTCGGTGGCGCTGCGGCAGAACGGCGAGCTGGAAGAGGCCCGGGAACGGGGCGAGAAGGCGTGCGAACGCTTCCGGCAGATCTTCCACGCCGACCACCCGCACGTCCGCGGGGCCGACGTCGACCTGGCGGTGACGCTGCGGCGGCTGGGGCTGGCGCAGGAGGCCAGGCGCCTGGACGAGTCGGCGCTGGCGTCGCTGACCGAGCGCCTCGGACAGAGCCATCCGATCGCGCTGGCCTGTGCCATCAACCTCGCCAGTGACCTGAGCGCCCTGGGCGAGCTGCGCGAGGCCCGGGAACTCGGCGAGCGGACCCTGGCGCTGTGCCGGGAGCGGCTGGGCGAGGACCACCCGACCACCCTGGTGGGCGCGGCGAACCTCGCCCTGGACCTCGTCGCGCTCGGTGACGAGACGGAGGGCCGGGCGCTGCGCGAGGACACCCTGGCGCGCATGGAGAGAGTGCTGGACGAGCCGCGCATGCACACCGGCGGCGCCGCCGCCCACCCGGCGACCGAGCAGGCCCGGGCGGGGCAGCGCAACGACTGCGACATCGACCCGATGCCGATGTGAGGTGCCGGCCGGGCGTGTGATCCGAGCGCCCGGACGCCCGGCGTGCGGTCACGCGGGGGCCGATCCGAGCCAGGCGGCGAGTCGGACCGGGTCCGGTGCCGTGCCCGTGGTGCGCAGCAGGGCGTGGTGGACCGCGCGGGCCCGTTCCGGGTGACGCAGCAGCAGGCGGGCCGCCGCGGGTTCGGTCCCGCCCGTGGTGAGGGCGCCGGCCAGGCCCGCCCAGGCGCCGGGCCGCATGGGGTGGTCGGCCAGCTGGTTCAGGTACGCCGTCCGGGCCCCGACGGCGTCGCCGGCGGCCAGCAGGGCGTCGCCGACGAGCGCTCCGGTGACCCTGGCCGCGGCCTTCTCGGCTCCGTCGGCCGGGAGACGGTCGTCGTCGGCGCCGCTGAGGCGGTAGCGGACCAGCGTCGCCAGGCTGTCCAGCCAGCGGGCCGACGGATCGGGCACGGTCTCCGCCTCGGCCGCCAGGGCGCCGGGAGGCGCGTCGGCTCCGTCGAGCCAGGCGCGCACGGCCGCGTCCACGGCCGGTGCGGGGGGCCGCAGGTGGTGGACCCGCCAGCGGGCGACGTGGTCGTCGGCGCACAGCCGGGCCAGGGCCGCCGGCTGCTCGGGGACCGGCTGGGCCAGCCACTCGGCGCACCGGGCGTGCAGGGTCTCCAGCAGAGCCGAACCGACCCGTGTGAGCCGGGGATGGCGGCGGACCTGCTCCAGCGCCGTGGCCGTACGGCGGCGCCACAGCGCGAACTCGAAGTGCGCCATGGCGGTCTGGGTACGCGTTCTGGTGCGGTGCGCGCTCCAGAAGTCGGTGATGCCGGCGAACGCGTAGATGCCCTGCAGCAGTCCCGCGAGCGGCCGGGGGTCGTCCCGCCAGGGCGCGTACCACCACTCCGGTTCCTCGTCGGCGGCCGGCGCGAGCAGGGGTGTCAGGTGCAGCAGGCCGCCCAGTTTGGTGTGCTGGAACTCGTGCTTGAGGGTGACGGCCAGTTGTACGGGGTCGTCCGGCTCCGACGCCTCGATGCCGCCGAAGGCGTCCCCCGATGTCACACTCCGTGGCCGAAACCTTTCCCTTGCCGCTGTCGGCGTGAGCGACAGCAGGCTTCGCCGCATGGCTCCGGCCGTCTCCGGCTGCTCCGCCAGCAGCACCTCCCAGGCCTGCTCCAGCAGCTGCCGCCAGTGCGCCACGGACTCCTCGGACAGCGGGCGGGGCTCGGTCGGCCGCGGATACGTCCGGTACGGGTCCACGTCGTCCAGCACGATGTCGAGCCGCCGGCCCGCCGGGCCCACCGCGATCCGGCGCAACGGATGCCAGCCCGGCCCCGCCGACCCGGGCGGCAGCGGTACGGCGACGCGGGCGCCGCCGGCCTCGACCACGGCTCGTCCGGACCTGGCGGCCACGGTGCCCGCCGCCCACGGCCCGGTCACCGGCAGCACCGCGCAGCCGAGGGTCGGCAGCGGCACGCGCCCGTGCCGGACGGGCACCTCCAGGGAGAAGTCGAGCCCGGCCCGCAGCCCCGCCGCGGCCGCGAGGGCGGCGAAATGGCCCAGCAGCACCCACTGCGGCGGATCGTCGTCCGCCGTCACCTCGCGCAGTCCGCGCAGCGCGGTGGCCAGCCACATGCCCGTCTGCGGGTACATGAGCAGGTCGTCGACGACGTCGGGCGCGCGCCGCTGGGCCCGGCTGAGCAGGTCCCAGGCGGGGCCCAGGTCCACGGTGTCGTCGAGTGCCCGTAACAGCAGCAGGCGGCGGCTGCGTTCGGCGGCCAGCAGCAGGGTGAGAGTCTCCGGGCCGCCCTCGCCGCTGACCAGCTCGGCCAGGTTGCCGGGCGGCAGGCGATGGTGCGGCAGCGCGGGCTCAGCGCTCATCAGCGGCCCCGGCCCGGTCAGTCGAAACGTTCGGCGCCGCCGTCGATGCCCGCGACACTGGCGGTCTGGTGGTCGATCCCTGAGAGCAACTCCCGCAGCGACGCGGCGAGGACGTGGCTGTCGATGGAGCGCAGCGTTTCAAGAGATACCCCCGCGAGGTCGACCAGACTGGACTCGACGGCGGCCACAGACGGCTCCATGACGGCCAAACCCCTCTCCCCCGGCTCCAGTTGTTGCTGGCTGCCCATATCCTCTAGATAGTGACCCATCGCGCGAGCGATGAAACCCCGGTGCCCGGCGGCTCCGCGATATCAGGTCAGCGGCCCGGGCCGGGGCGACGGTGACGCCGGGACAGCTCCACCGCCTCCTGGTCCATGCGGGCCACCCCGGCGGAGTCGCCCTCCATCAACCGTATCGCTTCCAGGAGTCGGTCCAGGGACCCCGGATAGCGCAGACAGGTTCTCAGGATGCCGAAGACGTCCGGGCGCAGCGAGGGCGAGCGGGGGCTCATGGCGGCGACCATCGGGTCGATGCTGTCCAGCAGCAGCGCCAGGGTGGTGGGGTTGCTCACCGCGGGCAGCGCGGTCAACGCGCCCACCAGGCCGTTCAGTTCACGCAGCGGCAGGCTGTCGGGCAGGTGGGCCAGACCGGCCGGGGCGCCGGCCGGGTCCGGGCCGGCGGCGGGGCGCGCCAGGGCGGACGCCGACGCCGGCAGCCCGGCGTGCCGCTCGAACACAGTCAGTTCGGCCGGGGTCAGCAGGTCGTGGAGGCGGTCCACCCGCACCGCGGCCAGCCGGCCGAGGCCGTCGGTGCGGTGGTGGGCGGTGACCAGACCGACGATCGTGCCGTCGTGCCAGACCGCGGCGCCGGACATGCCCTCCCAGGGCGACCGGTCCTTCTCCGGGTCCGACTCGGGCGGTGCGACGGCGAGTTCGAGGGTGCCCTCGCGCCGGTTGGACAGCACCGACGTCATGCCCGTGGCGTGGCAGGAGTCGCGGTACTGGGACGGCGAGCCGTCGTCCAGGACGCGCATCCGGTCCGCGCGGAGCTTGAATCGCGGGAAGCCCATCGCGCTGCACGGCAGGACGACATCGGCGTCGGGCAGGGCGCCGTACACCGGCGGCGCGGTCGCCTCCGCGTGCACGCCCGGGGGCACGGGACCGGTGATCCGCACCAGGGCCACGTCGGCCTTCTCGCAGGCCAGAACCGTCTCGGCGGGCGCGGTCCACTCGTCGGCCCGGTCGGCCTCGAAGCGCACCCGGAGGGTGTCGGCGTCGTGGACCACGTGCGCGCAGGTGAGCACCCACCGTTCCGCGACCCGGTAGCCGGAGCCGCGCCGTCCGGCGCCGGCCGCCGGCCGCACCAGCACCTCCGCCACCCGGACCGGGTCCAGGCCCCGGCGTCCGTCCCCCGGCACGGTGCTCAGCGCTCGCCCTCACCCTCGGCGCCCGACACCCACGGCGCCCGTCCGCCGGCGCTGCGGGTGTGCGGGTCCAGGGTGAGCTTCACCCGGTGCGTGACGCTGCCGGCCAGCCGCCCGTCCGCGCCGGCCTCCACCACCCACAGCCGGATCTTGCCGCCCGCCGTCGCCGACCGCTCCACCGCGACGGCCACCTCCACCTCCACCGGGCCCACCTCGAAGTAGAGGTCGGCGCCGTCCGCGGCGGTCTTGGCCGTGGTCAGTTCCCGGCGTAACTCCTCGATCAGCTCAGCGAGTTCAATCACACACGCTTCCTTACCCGCTCGGTCGTCCCGTCACTCGATCCGGGCGGATTCCGCGTCCGCGCCGCCAACCGGGCCGTGCGGTGCGCGCGATGCACTAGGGTCACCACGAGGTCTGAAATAGCGCCCGAAACTTCACTGTACGGGTACAGACCGGATATCTGACACCTATCCGCCAACACGTGCACAGGGACGGCGACATGGAGCAGCCAGCAGTCCAGTCGGAGCTGATCGACCTCGGCGACGTCCCGCTGCACGCCTGGCCGTCGCTGGACCTGCCGGACGCGGACGCCGAGGGTTCCATGCGGCGGCTGCTCAGCCGTATCGACGACCCGGCGAGCAGCCTCGGCGGGTACAACCCGCAGCGCGACGAGGCCGGCCCGCAGCGCGATGACGCCGGCCCGCAGCGCGACGACGCCTAGGAGCCGGCGTGCGGCAGACGGCCCGACCCCATGAGCTGACCCCGGAGGCGTTCGGCGACCTGCTGGCCGGCGCGGGCGACCCCGCCGCGGTCCAGGCGCTGCGCCGGGGCGAACGCAGCTGGCGGCTGCTCGTCGTACGGGCGCTGCTCGATGCGGCGGCGGAGGCGCCGGCCGGGCCGCTGGCACCGCCCGCGGACGCCTGGCGGCTGCTCGCGCGGGCCGGCTCCGCGGCCGCGGAGCGGGTGGACGAACTGCTGCGCTACCCGCACGTGGGCGTCTGGGCCGCGCACACCCTGCGCCGGCTGCGCGGCAGCGCCGACGACGACGCGCCCCTGTGGGTGCACCTCGGCCACCTGCACGCGATCGCCGCCGTGGCGGCGATCCGGGCCGGGCTCGACTTCCGTACGGCCGTGCCGGTGCGGCACGGGTGGGCGGTGCTGCCCACGCTCGGCGCGATGCGGCTGCCCGAGGACCGGGAGCCGTGGAGCGTGGCGGAGGTGTCGGCCCGCGACGGGAGCGTGCTGATCGGCGGGCGCCCGCCGGCCGGACCGCACTGGCACCCGCTGGCCGAGCTGCGTGCCGACGGCTGCACGCTGCTGCTGGACGACACCGACCCCTACCGCACCCTGCGCGCACCGGCGCTGCCCGAGCCGGCCGGCCCGGCGGCGCGCTGGCAGGAGCTGTTCGACTCGGCCTGGACCGTGCTGTGCGACACCGACGACGGCGGGGCCCGGGCGCTGGCCGGGGGGCTGACGACGGTGGTGCCCCGCCCGCGCGCCGAGCGGTTCCGCCCGCACAGCGCCTCCTCGGGCGACGCGTTCGGCGCGGCGCTGGCGTCGGTGCCGGACGACGGCGAGCAGTTCGCCTCGACGCTGGTGCACGAGTTCCAGCACAACAAGCTCAGCGCGTTCATGCACCTGTTCACCCTGTACGACGACCCGGGCGGGCGGCTGTTCTACGCCCCGTGGCGGGACGACCCCCGGCCGCTGGGCGGGCTGCTGCAGGGCGTGTACGCGTTCTTCGGCGTCACCGGGTTCTGGCGGCGCCGTCCGCATCCGCTCGGACGGTTCGAGTTCGCGCTGTGGCGGGACCAGACCGCGCACGCGCTCCACGAACTCCACGCGCTGCACGCGACCGGCGCCGCGCCGGGGCTGACCGGCCCGGGACGGCGGCTGGTGGCGGAACTGACGCGGCGGACGCGGCCCTGGCTCGCCGAACCGGTGGACGAGCGGACGCGTGCCGCCGCCGCGCTCGCGGTCGCGGACCACCGGGCGACCTGGCGGGCGTACCACCTGCGGCCCGACCCGCGGGCGGTGCGCGCCCACGCGGCGGCCTGGAACCGCGGCGGGCCGCTGCCCGCGGGCCCGGACGAGCCGGCGCTGGTGCCGGGCAGCCCGGGGCGCGGCCTGGACACGCGGGCGGTGCTGCTGCGCTGGCTGCTGGCCGACCCGGCGGGCTTCGCGGACCTGCGCGCCGACCCGGGCGCCACCGTGACCGGCGCCCGCCCCGAAGACGTCGCCCTGGTCGAGGGCCGCACCGCGGAGGCGCTGCACACCCTGCGGGAACGCGTCCTGCGCGGCGACTCCGACCCCGAGACCTGGGTGGGCCTGGGCCTGGCCGCCCGTGCCGAGGGCGATACGGCCGGCACCGGCCTGCTGTCCCGCCCGGAGCTGGCCATCGCCCTGCACGCCGAACTGGGCGGCGCCGCCGACCCGTTGGCGTTGGGGAGGGCGCTGGCGGCGGGCGCGGGGGCTGGCGGGGGCGCGGTCCGGCCCGGCTGACCCGGGTCCGCTCGCGGGTGGCCAGGGTTCCGCCGGTCGGGCTGATCGGGTCGGGCGGGCGGTCGGGCTGATCGAGTCCGGTCGGGCGTGCTGACCGAGTCCGGTCGGGCGGTCGGGCTGATCGAGTCCGGTCGGGCGGGCGGGCTGATCGAGTCCGGTCGGGCCAGGACGGCCGCGGCGATCAGTTTCCGTCGGCCAGGCGGGTCAGGGGCTCGTCCGTGAGGCGGTACACCGTCCACCCGCTCTGCGGGCGGGCGCCCAGGGCCTCGTAGAACGCGATCGACGGGGCGTTCCAGTCCAGGACGGACCACTCCAGGCGCTGGTAGCCGCGCTCCGCGCAGATGCGGGCCAGTTCGGTGAGGAGGGCCTTGCCGTGGCCGGCGCCGCGGGCGGCGGGGCGGACGTAGAGGTCCTCCAGGTAGATGCCGTGGACGCCGCGCCAGGTGGAGAAGTTCAGGAACCACAGGGCGAAGCCCACCGGCTCGCCGGTGCTGTCGTCGGCCGCGATGTGGGCGTAGGCGGCCGGGCGCTCGCCGAACAGGGCCTCGTGCAGTTGCGTCTCGTCGGCCTTCGCCTCGTGCGGGGCCTTCTCGTACTCGGCCAGCTCACGGACCATGGCGTGGATGACGGGGACGTCGGCGGGGGTCGCGGTGCGGATCATGCCGCGAGGTTAACCCGTACGGCCGCGCAGGCGGCGGGCGATCTCCAGGTGGGCGGCGAGCGGGGCCCGGCCCTCCTCCAGCTGCCACACCGAGTTCTGCAGCACCCGGCCCAGCGTCCAGGCGCGTGCCCGCTCCCGGTCCAGCCCGAGGACGTCCGTCATGGCGTCGAAGCGCCAGCCGACCTCGTCGGCGTCGAAGCGGTTCCACAGGGCCGGGAGGAGCTCGAAGCCGGGATCGCCCGCGAGCGGCTTGGGGTCGATGGCGAGCCAGGGCGCGCGGTCGGCGGCGAGGACGTTGTCGAAGTGCAGGTCCCAGTGCAGCAGCCGGTCGCCGGGGTCGGCGGCCACCTCGCGCACCGCCGCCGCGCAGTCCGCGAGCAGCTGCCGCGCGCCGGGGTCGGGGAGGCGGGGCAGCATCGCCGCGGCCCGCTCCGTGAGCCGCGGCGCGATGTCGCCGAGGCGCCGCAGCCCCGCCGGGGCCGGTACGGACGTCAGCCGGGCCAGCAGCCGGGCGACGACCAGCGTCGCCTCGCGGGAGTCCGGCAGGCCGGCCGCCGGCCGCTCCGCGCGGAGCCGTTCCAGCAGCAGCGTGCCCGACCCCGGCTCGGCGGCCAGCAGCCGGACGGCGCCGTCACCGTCCCAGGTCCGCAGCGCGACCGGCTCGCCCGCGGTCTCCTCGTCGACGTCCTGGAGCTTGAGGGCGGCCCGCGTCCCGTCGGCGCGGAGCACGGGCAGCACCAGCGCCCACCGGCCGCACCACGGCGGTCCGTCCGGCCGCAGCTCCCAGCGGTCCAGGAACCGCGCGGCCCGTTCGGGCAGCCCGGCGACGAAGGCCCGCCCGGCCTCGCCGCCGAACCGCTCGTGCCGGTCGATCAGCTCCCGCGGAATGTCGATCACGTCCGGGACGGTACCGCGCGGCGGGCGGCCGGTGAACCGTCCGCCGGGCGGATCCGTCGTGCGGCGGGATCGTGCGGCGGGATCCGTCGTGCGGGGGATCCGGCCGTCCGGTCGTGCCCGCGCCGATCGCTCCGGGCCCCCCGATAATTGCTGGTGTGAAGCGCCGTAGACGGAGCGACCGGGGTCCGAACAGGGTGTGGGGGTACGTCCGCAGCGCCCCCGGCACCTATGTGTGGCTGGCCGTCCTGTTCGTCACCACCGTGGCGCTGCACCACATGTCGCCACATTTCGAACAGGAGTTCCTCCGGCGGCATTCCACGAACCTCCACGAGCTGGCCGAGAACCCCGTCCGGGTGCTGATCGCCAGCGCGATGTGGATCGACGGCGGGCACTGGCTGCCGTACGCCGTGCTCTACACCGTCTTCCACGCGCAGGCCGAACGGTGGCTGGGCACGGCGCGCTGGCTGCTGGTGTGCGCGGCGTCGCACGTCCTGGCGACGCTCGTCAGTGAAGGCGTCCTGCTGCTGGCGATACGCGACGGGGTCGCCCCCCGGTCGGCGGCCGACACCCTCGACATCGGCGTCAGTTACGCGCTGGCGGGCGTGATGGCCGTCCTGGCCTACCGGATCGCGGTGCCCTGGCGCTACGTGTACCTGGCGGCCGTCGCCCTCGTCTACGGCCTCCCGCTCGCCTTCGCGCCCACCTTCACCGATCTCGGGCACGCCGTGGCGGTCCTCGTCGGGCTCGGGTGCCGTCCGCTGTCCACAGGCCGTGGAAAAGCATGGAATCCGAAGGAGACACTGGCCGCGATCAGGGATTAACGTCCCGCCATGAGCAGCTCGGCAAGCAGTGCCGTCAACGGCGGCATCTCCTTCTGGTACGCGGACGACGGCCTCCCGGCGGCACGGGCGCCGCTGCCCGGCGACACGACGGCGGACGTCGTGATCGTGGGCGGCGGATACACGGGCCTGTGGACGGCGTACTACCTGAAGAAGACCGCCCCCTCCCTTCGGATCGTCGTCCTGGAACAGAAGTTCTGCGGCTACGGCGCCTCCGGCCGCAACGGCGGCTGGCTCTACAACGGCATCGCGGGCCGCGACCGGTACGCGAGGATGCACGGCCACGAGGCCGCCGTGCGGCTGCAGCAGGCCATGAACGACACCGTCGACGAGGTCGTCAGGGCCGCGGCGGAGGAGGGGATCGAGGCGGACGTCCACAAGGGCGGCGTCCTCGAGGTCGCCACCTCACCGGCCCAGGCGGCCCGCCTGCGCGCCTTCCACGAGCACGAGCTGTCGTACGGCGAGAAGGACCGCGAGCTCTACGGCGCCGAGGAGACCGCCGAGCGGATCGGGGTCGCCAGCGCGGTCGGCTCCTCCTGGACCCCGCACGGGGCGCGCCTGCATCCCGCGAAGCTGGTCAAGGGCCTCGCGGCCGTCGTCGAGGCGCTCGGGGTGACCGTCCACGAGTCGACGCCGGTGACGGAGATCCGGCCGCGGCACGCGGTGACGCCGTACGGGACCGTGCGGGCGCCGTACGTCCTGCGCTGCACCGAGGGCTTCACCGCGAGCCTGCGGGGCCACCGGCGCACCTGGCTGCCCATGAACTCCTCCATGATCGCCACCGAGCCGCTGACCGCGGAGCAGTGGGGGTCGGTGGGCTGGGAGGGCCGCGAGACCCTGGGCGACATGGCGCACGCCTACATGTACGCCCAGCGCACCGCCGACGGGCGGATCGCGCTCGGCGGACGCGGGGTGCCGTACCGCTTCGGGTCGCGGACCGACAACGACGGCCGCACGCAGGAGGCGACGATCGAGGCGCTGCGCGAGATCCTGGTCCGCTTCTTCCCCACGCTGGCCGGGGTGCGGATCGCGCACGCCTGGTCGGGCGTCCTCGGGGTGCCGCGCGACTGGTGCGCCACGGTCACCCTGGACCGTTCGACAGGGCTCGGCTGGGCCGGGGGCTACGTCGGCTCCGGCGTGGCCACGGCCAACCTCGCCGCCCGCACCCTGCGCGACCTGGTGCGGCTCGACTCCGGCGAGGGCGGCCGCACCGAGCTGACCGGGCTGCCGTGGGTCGGGCACCGGGTGCGCAAGTGGGAGCCGGAGCCGTTCCGCTGGCTGGGCGTGCACGGCATGTACGCCACCTACCGGGCGGCGGACCGGCGGGAGAGCACGACGCAGAGCCCCCAGTCCTCCCGCCTGGCCCGCCTGGCCGACCGAGTGGCGGGCCGCCACTGACAGCGCCCCGAAGGGGCGCGGGGAACTGCGCGACCAGCCACGACGGCGCGGCGGACGTCGG
>NZ_JAYMHD010000011.1:490042-505658 GCF_035656535.1 Streptomyces sp. H51 | reverse complement strand
TGGCGGGCCGCCACTGACAGCGCCCCGAAGGGGCGCGGGGAACTGCGCGACCAGCCACGACGGCGCGGCGGACGTCGGACGGCCGTAGGCGCGGCGCGGCGCCTCAGCGGAGCGTCAGTGCGCCCGGTCACGATGGTGCGGTACTCCGGCGGAGCACCCGGCACCGAGTGCGCCTGGCCGCTCCGGTCGGCCGGTTGGCGGGCCGCCACTGACAGCGCCCCGAAGGGGCGCGGGGAACTGCGCGACCAGCCACGACGGCGCGGCGGACGTCGGACGGCCGGAGGCGCTGCGTGGCGCCTCAGCGGAGCGTCGGCGCGGGGAATTGCGCGCCCGGCCGCGACGGCGTGGCGGACGTCGGACGGCCGGAGGCGCGGCGTGGCGCCTCAGCGGAGCGTCAGCGGACGGACTCCGGGACCGGCTCCAGGGCCGGCGCCCCGTGCCGGGGTGCCCGGAGCGTCACCATCAGGCCCGCGACCAGGCCGGCGAGCAGCATGATGCCGGCCCCCCACCCGATGGCGACGGTGTAGCCGTGGACCACGCCCTCCTGGGTGACCAGGGCCTTCCGGGCGGGGTCGTGGAGGTGGGCGGCGACGTAGGCGGTGCCGCTGCTGGTGGCGATCGTGTTGAGCAGCGCGGTGCCGATCGAACCGCCCACCTGCTGGGCGGTGTTGACGGTCGCCGAGGTCACGCCCGCGTCCTGCGGGGCGATGCCCGCGGTGGCGGTGGAGAAGACCGGCATGAAGGTCAGGCCCATGCCGACGCCCATCAGCAGCAGCGCGGGCAGGATCTCGGTGGGGTACGAGGAGTGCACCGTCATCCGCGTCAGCAGCAGCATGCCGCCCGCGGCCAGCACCATGCCGGGGACCAGGAGCGCGCGTGGGGCGACGTGGGGCAGCAGCCGGGCCGCGATCTGCGTGGAGCCGACCACGATCGCCGCGGTCAGCGGCAGGAACGCGAGCCCCGTCCGCACCGGCGAGTAGCCGAGGACGTCCTGCAGGTAGTAGGTCATGAACAGGAACAGGCCGAACATGCCGACCACGGCGAGCGCCATGGTCAGGAAGCAGCCCGCGCGGTTGCGCTCCCGCACGATGTGCAGCGGCAGCAGCGGCACCGGCGCCCTGGTCTGCCACCACACGAACGCCGCCAGCAGTACGACGCCGCCCGCGAACAGCGTCAGCACCAGCGGGTCGGTCCAGCCCCGCGGCTGGGCCTCGCTGAAGCCGTAGACGATCGCCACCAGCCCGCCGCAGCCCAGCAGCACGCCCGGCACGTCCAGGCGGGCGCCCGCGTGGCGGGGCCGGTCGTGGAGCAGGGCGAAGGCACCGAACACGGCGACGACCGCGATGGGGACGTTGACGTACAGGCACCAGCGCCAGTTCAGGTACTCGGTGAGCAGCCCGCCGACGATGAAGCCGATCGCCGAGCCGCTGCCGGCGAGGGCGCCGTAGATGCCGAAGGCCTTCCCGCGCTCCTTGGGGTCGGTGAACGTCGTGGTCAGCAGGGACAGCGCGGACGGCGCGAGTACGGCGGCGAACACGCCCTGCAGCGCGCGGGCGCCGAACAGCATGCCCGGGCCGGTGGCGGCCCCGCCGAACGCGGAGGCGGCGGCGAAGCCGATCAGCCCGAGGACGAACGCGCGCTTGCGGCCCACCAGGTCGGCGATCCGGCCGCCGAGCAGCAGCAGCCCGCCGAAGGCCAGCGTGTAGGCGGTGATCACCCACTGGCGGTTGCCGTCGGACATGTTCAGGTCGTGCTGGGCGGAGGGCAGCGCGATGTTCACGATGGTCGCGTCGAGGACGACCATCAACTGCGCGAGCGCGATGACGACCAGGCCCCACCAGCGCCGGGGACCGGCGTCCGGGGGAGGGGCGTCCACGGAGACGGACTCGCCTGCTCGGGGGGCACTCACCCGGCCAGAAGACCACGGATCGGTACCCGTTGCATCCGCAGGGGACTTGTGACCGCTCACGGTTCCAGCACCACCTTTCCTGTCGTCCGGCGCGTCTGCAGCGCCCGGTGCGCGGCCGCCGCCTCGCCGAGCGGGAACCGCCGCACGGCCGGGACCAGCCGTCCGGCCGCCGCCTCGGTGAGGGCGCGCAGCTCCAGCGTGCGCATGGGATCCGGTCCGCCGGTCCTGCGCAGCATCACGGGGCCCAGGACCTGTTCGGAGACGCCGTCGACGAGGTACGGCCGACCGTCGCGGATCCCCTCGGCCGACCAGCCGAAGACGAGGTGCCTGCCGCCGGGCCCGAGCAGGGCGACGCACGCGCGGGCCACCTCACCGCCCACCCCGTCGAGCACCAGGGTGGCGTGCCGTCCGCCCAGGTGGGCGCGGACCTTCTCCGCCCACCCCGGGTCCGCGTAGTCGACGGCGAGGTCCGCCCCGCCGGCCTGTACCCGCGCGGCCTTCTCCGGCCCGCCGGCCAGGCCCACGACGTGGGCGCCGGCGTTCTTCGCGTACTGCACGAGCAGGCCGCCGACGCCGCCCGCGGCCGCCGGTATCACGACCACCGCGTCCGGGCCGAACTCGGCGGACTGCACGATCCCCATCACCGTGCGGCCGGTGCCGATCATGGCGACGGCCTGCGCGAAGTCCAGGTTCGCGGGGATCTCGTGCACCCGGTCGACGTCGGTGACGGCCAGCTCGGCGTACCCGCCGGGCGCGAAGCCGAGATGGGCGGTCACCCGTCTGCCCAGCCACAGGCGGGCCACCCCCTCGCCCAGCGACTCGACGACGCCGGCCACCTCGCGGCCCGGCACGGTGGGCAGCCGCACCGGCTCGGGCAGCGGGCCGCGCGCGCCCTCGCGCAGGGCGGTGTCGAGCAGGTGCACCCCCGCCGCCCGCACGGCGACGCGGACCTGGCCCGGGCCCGGCAGGGGGTCGTCGACCTCCTCCAGGCGCAGGTTCTCGGGCGGCCCGAAGGCGTGAAGGCGGATGGCGCGCATGCTGTGCTCCTCGTCAACCATGGCTGTCGGCCGAACGCTTCCGGACAGGCCCACTCTTCAACCTCAGGCTTGCTCGAGGTCAAGCGCCCGCCGGACCCGCCGGGGCGGCAGCCGGAATCGCTCGTCCGGGGATACGACGCCCCGCGCGCCCGGAATGTGACATGGCCGTTCTGGCTGGTCAGGGCGATTGTCAGTGGCGGGGGGCAGCATGGGGGTATGGCGAGGACCAGGGCCGGCGCGACCGGTGGGAGCACAGTGCGGGGCGCGCGCCGGCCGGAGCTGCGGCTGCCGCCGCTGCGGCCGTACGACGGCGGCGGGCTGGAGCCGGACGGGGACTACGACGGGCTGGAGTTCGGCCGGGCCGACCTCACCGGGCAGGACGGCGGGGGCGCCCGCTTCCTGGACTGCGCGCTGACGGGGTGCGCGCTGGACGGGACGCGGCTGCGCCATGCCCGCCTGCTCGACTCGGTGCTGACGGCGCCGAGAGGGGTCGGCACGGACCTCTCCGAGTCCACCCTGCGCGACGTCGAGCTGACCGACGCCCGGCTGGGCGGCACCCAGCTGCACGGCGCCGTGCTGGAGCGGGTCGTGGTCCGCGGCGGCAAGATCGACTACCTGAACCTGCGCGGCGCGAAGCTCAAGGACGTCGTCTTCGAGGGCTGCGTCCTGGTGGAACCGGACCTCCACGGCGCCCGCCTGGAGCGCGTGGAGTTCGTCGACTGCGTGCTGAAGGAGGCCGACCTGACCGCGGCGGTGCTGAAGGACGTGGACCTCCGAGCGGCGGCCGCGGTCGGCATCGCCCGGGGCGTGGACCGCCTGGCGGGCGCGGTGATCAGCCCGGCCCAGCTGCTGGACCTGGCACCGGTGCTGGCGGCCCAGCTGGGCATCCGGGTGGAGGCCTGACCGCCCGTTCCAGGCTCACTGCACCCGGGGGAAGCGCGCCTGGAGCGTCCAGACGGCCGGGTTCTCGCCGAGGTCCTCGTGCAGGTCCACCAGGTCGGCGATCAGGTCGTGCAGGAAGTCGCGTGCCTCGCGGCGCAGTTCGGCGTGGGAGAAGGTGAGCGGGGGTTCCTCCGCCGGCATCCAGTCGGCCTCCACGTCCACCCAGCCGAAGCGGCGCTCGAAGAGCATGCGGTCCGTGGACTCGGTGAAGTCCAGTTCGGCGTGCTGGGGGCGGGCGGCGCGGGAGCCCGCCGGGTCGCGGTCCAGCCGTTCCACGATGTCGCACAGCGCCCACGCGAAGTCGAGCACCGGCACCCATCCCCAGGCCGTGGACAGTTCCCGGTCCGACTTGGTGTCGGCGAGATAGACGTCACCGCAGAACAGGTCGTGGCGCAGGGTGTGGACGTCCACCCGCCGGTAGTCCGTCTGCGGCGGGTCCGGGAAGCGGTTGGAGAGGGCGTAGCCGATGTCGAGCACGTACGAGATGGTGTCACGGCCCCCTAGGATCACTGACGTGTCCCGGTCTGCACCTCTTGCCCCGACTGTACCTCTTGTTCCGACTGCTCCGACTGCTCCGACTGCTCCGACTGCTCCGACTGCTCCGGCTGCCCCGACTGTCCCTTCTGTCCCGGCCGTCTGCCTCGCCCTCGGCCTCACCCTCGCGCTGACCGCGTGCGGCGGCGTGCACGGCGCCCCGGGCGGCTCCGGTGTCCGCGACCCGTACTACCCGAAGGCGGGCAACGGCGGGTACGACGTCACCCACTACGCCCTCGACCTCGCCTACGAACCCGGCCCGCGCCCCCGCCTGACCGGCACCGCCACCCTCACCGCCCGAGCCGCGTGGGACCTGTCCGCCTTCGACCTCGACCTGAAGGGACTGGACGTCCAGGGCGTCACCGTCGATGGCCGTCCCGCCCGCTTCAGCCGGGCCGGACAGGAACTCACCGTCCGCCCCCACGACGCACTCGACGCCCACCGCACCTTCCGCGTCACCGTCCGCTACTCCGGCGCCCCCGAGACCCTCACCGACCCCGACGGCACCCGGGAGGGCTGGCTGCCCACCGCCGACGGCGCCCTCGCGCTCGGCGAGCCGACCGGCTCCATGACCTGGTTCCCCGGCGACCACCACCCCTCCGACAAGGCGTCCTACGACCTCGCCGTCACCGTGCCGAAAGGGCTGCGGGCCGTGTCCAACGGGGAGCTGACGGGCGAGAGCACCAGCGGCGGCCGGACCAGGTTCACCTGGCACACCGCCGAGCCCATGGCGAGCTACGTCGCCACCCTCGCCGTCGGCCGCTACACCGTCCGCCGCTCCACCACCCGCGACGGCCTGCCGGTGTACGTCGCCGTCGATCCGGCCGAGGCGGCGGCGAGCCGCCCGGTGCTCGCGCGCATCCCCGAGATCATGGCCTGGGCGCAGGACGCCTTCGGCCGGTACCCCTTCTCCTCCACCGGCGCGATCGTCGACGCGGCGCCGCAGGTCGGCTACGCCCTGGAGACCCAGAACCGGCCGGTCTTCCCCCAGGCCCCCGACGTCGGGACCCTCGTCCACGAACTCGCCCACCAGTGGTTCGGCGACTCCGTCACCCCGAGGACCTGGCGGGACATGTGGCTCAACGAGGGCTTTGCGACCTACGCCGAATGGCTGTGGGAGGAGGACCACGGCGGCCCGAGCGCCCAGCGCACCTTCGACGCGCTGTACGCCCACGGCGAGGACGAGTACCCCGGCCTGTGGGACTTCCCGCCCGCCGAGCCGGGCGACGCCGCGCACCTGTCCGGCACGCCCGTCTACCAGCGCGGCGCGATGGTCCTGCACGAGATCCGCCGGACCGTCGGCGACACCGCCTTCCGCGCCCTGCTGCGGGGCTGGGCCGCCGCCCACCGCCACGGCAACGCGGACACCGCCGACTTCACCGCGTACGTGGAGAAGACCGCGCCGCGGAAGGACTTCACCCGCGTCTGGGACGACTGGCTGTACGGACAGGGCAGGCCGGACCGCCCGTGACGAGCAGCCCGGCCTGAACTACTGGCGGGTGGAGACTAGTTGACGTTGACCGCCGTCCAGGTCGCCGCCACCGCCTGGTACTCCGCGCTGCCCGCGCCGTACAGGTCGCTCGCCGCCTGGAGGGTGGCGACCCGCGCCCCCGCGTAGTCGGTCGAGGAGGTGAAGTACGTCGTCAGGGCCTTGTACCAGATCTGCTCGGCCTTGGCCCGGCCGATGCCGGTGAGCGTGGAGCCGTTGTAGGTGGGGGAGTTGTAGGACACCCCGTTGAGGGTCTTCGCGCCGCTGCCCTCGGACAGCAGGTAGAAGAAGTGGTTCGCCACGCCGGACGAGTAGTGCACGTCGAGCCGGCCGACCGTGCGGGACCAGTAGTCGGCGGAGGAGCCGTCCTTGCTGGGCTTGTCCATGTAGCGCAGCGGGGAGCCGTTGCCGTTGATGTCGATCTTCTCGCCGATGAGGTAGTCGCCGACGTCGGAGGCGTTGTTCGCGAAGAACTCGACCGAGGTGCCGAAGATGTCGGAGGTGGCCTCGTTGAGGCCGCCGGACTCCCGGCTGTACTTCAGGCCGGCGGTCGCGGCGGTCAGGCCGTGGCTCATCTCGTGGCCGGCCACGTCGAGGGAGGTCAGCGGCTTGAGGTTGTTCTGGCCGTCGCCGTAGGTCATGCAGAAGCAGGTGTCGGACCAGAAGGCGTTGACGTACGCGTTGCCGTAGTGGACGCGGGAGTAGGCGGCCTTGCCGTCGCCCGCGATGCCGTTGCGGTTGAACGCCGACTTGTAGAAGTCCCAGGTGACGGCGGCGCCGTAGGCCGCGTCGACGGCGGCGGTCTGGCGGTTGGTGGGCGTGCCGTCGCCCCAGGCGTCGTCGGCGTCGTGGAAGAGGGTGCCGGTGCCGGACGTGCCGCCGTTCAGGTCGTACGTCGTGTGGCCGCCGCGGCCGCCGTCGATGAGGTCGAAGCCGCCGGAGGCGGACGCCGTGGTGCCCAGGGTCACCGTGCCGCTGTACTGGCTGGTGCCCGTGCCGGTGTCGATGGCCTCGTAGGAGTAGAGCTTCTTGCCGGTGGTGGCGTCCGTGACGACGTGCAGCTCGCTCGGGGTGCCGTCGTGCTGCAGGCCCCTGACGACCGACTCGTAGGCGAGGACGGGCTTGGCGCCGGCCGCCCAGATCACCTTGCGGGCGGTGACCTTCGACGAACCGGTGCCCGCGAGGGCGGACTTCTTCGCGGCGGCGGCCGATATCGCCGCGTCGGTGGAGGCGACGGATATCCGGGCCTTCGTCGCCTTGCTGACGCCCTTGAGGGCGCCGCCCTTCGACACGTGCGTGACGAGGTCGCCGCCGAGGACGGGCAGACCGGCGTAGGTGCGCTCGTAGCGGGTGTGGACCGTGCCGTCGGCGTCCTTGACGACGTCCCGGACGACGAGCGCCTCCTCGGCGCCGAGGCCGAGTTCACGGGCGGTCGAACCGGCGTCCTGCTGGGCCGACTTGATGGCGGCGGCGCGTGCCGACGCGGTCAGGGTGAGGGCGGTGGCGCCGTTCGTCCGCTCGGGCGCCGCGGTGGCGGGGCCGCCCTGCAGGGCGAGCACGACCATCGCGGCCGAGCCGATCAGGGCGGTGGCGCGCAGGACGGCGGTGCGGGGAGCACGGGACTGCAGTCTCACTCGGTCTCCTTGGGACTGCCCTCGTGGTGGGGGCACGGAGGGACACAGGCGGGGCACAGGGTTGCGGCGAGCGAGGAGAGAGTGACATCCCGACCGGCCTCTTTGACAGAGCGCCATCAAGACTTTACGTGTTCGTATCCGAAAGCCGTTGCTGCGGATCCGGTATACGGACGCGCTGATCACGGTCAACTCCGCTTTTTCACAGCGGATTTGGGCCGTCGAACGTCACACCGGGGAGCGGGGCCGGGACGCGTCGCGGATCGCGCGCCGCCGCGGCCCGCGCGTGCCGCGGGCAGCGGGTGTCTCCGCAATTCGGGGGAGTGCGGCGGAGGTTCGCCGGCGGTGAGGACCTCCGGCAGCTCCCGGGGAGCGGCTCACGCGGGCGGGGCGGACAGCTCCTTGCGCAACACCGCGCACGGGCGGCCGAGTTGCCGGTCCTCGCGATGGTCGATCACCTGGTAGCCCAGGGAGGTCCAGAAGGCGAAGCCCCTGAGGTTGTCCTCCAGCACGGCCAGACGTACGGCGTTCCGGCCCGCCGCGCGGAAGCCGTCCTCGACGCTCCGCGCGATCCGCCGCCCGAAGCCCTGCCCGTGCACGTCCGCGTCCACCATCAGCAGGCCGATCCACGGGTCCGGGTCGGCCGGGTCCGGATGGCGGGCGAGCGTGATCACGATCCCGACCACCCGCCCGCCGCTGCGGGCCAGCAGCACCTCGACGTCCGGATGCGCCAGTTCGTCGGCCAGCGCGGCCGCCACCTGCTCCGGGCGGACGTCGTCCGGGTCGGGGAAATCGCCGCTGAGGGCGTGGAACTCCCGGTTGGAGGCGTACAGACGGGTCAGCTCGGTCAGCAGCTCACCGGGCAGGGCGCCGTCGGCGGGCGACAGCCGCTCGAGGAACATGCCGCCGCCCGGCGGCCCGCCGGTCACTGCTCGCGCTCCACCCGCGGGGCCCGGCAGAGGCGGGAGGCGCCTCGCCGCGCGTCGCCCGGTGCGATGGTCATGGCGCTCGCTCCTCGTGTCTGTCGGGGGCCGGGATCGTCGGCCTCGCTCATGCTGGGCGGCCTGCTCAGGACCACTCTGGAGCGGGTGCACGGACCGCCTGGACGGCGTTTCGTGACGCGGGCGGAGGCGGAGGCGGAGGCGCGGGCGCGGGGCGGCGGCGGATGCCGAGGCCCCCGGCCGTGTGGCCGGGGGCCTCGCTCAGCGCTCTGTGCGGCAGATGACCGTCGGACGTGCCTCTGACGTGCCTCGGAGCGGGCCGACCTGCCTCTGACGTGCCTCGGACGTGCGTCAGACGTTGACGCCGAAGTCCTGGGCGATGCCCACCAGGCCGGAGGCGTAGCCCTGGCCGACCGCGCGGAACTTCCACTCCGCACCGTTGCGGTACAGCTCGCCGAAGACCATCGCCGTCTCCGTGGCCGCGTCCTCCGACAGGTCGTAGCGGGCGATCTCGGCGCCGCCGGCCTGGTTGACGATGCGGATGTAGGCGTTGCGGACCTGGCCGAAGTTCTGCGAGCGGTTCTCGGCGTCGTAGATGGAGACCGGGAAGACGATCTTGTCGATCTCGGCCGGGAGGCCGGCGAGGTTGACGTTGATCGCCTCGTCGTCGCCGGCGCCCTCGCCGGTGCGGTTGTCACCGGTGTGGACGATCGTGTTGTCCGGCGTCTGCTTGTTGTTGAAGAAGACGAAGTGGGCCTCGGAGTAGACCTTGCCCTGCGTGTTGACCGCGATCGCGGACGCGTCGAGGTCGAAGTCGGTACCGGTGGTGGTACGGACGTCCCAGCCAAGACCCACGGTGACGGCGGTCAGGCCCGGAGCCTCCTTGGTGAGCGAGACGTTGCCACCCTTGGACAGGCTTACAGCCATGGTTCGGGAGTCCCTTCCCTCGTTGCGTACGCGGTGCGTATCGAAAGCTACAGCTACCCCTGATGAACGCCGAGAGAGGTTCGTATGGTTCCGGATCTCTTTACCTCTTTTACCGGCCGAAAAAAAGGTGACGTGGACCGGACAGAGCCGGGAACATGGAGCCCATGTCCGGTCCCTACCTGATCCGCGGCTCCGTCTCGCTCCCCGAGGCCGAGCTCATCTGGCGTTTCTCGCGCTCCTCGGGACCCGGCGGACAGCACGTCAACACCAGCGACACCCAGGTGGAACTGCGCTTCGACCTGGCGGCGACCGAGGCGCTGCCCGAGGTGTGGAAGCAGCGGGCGCTGGAGCGGCTGGCCGGGCGGCTGGTCGACGGCGTCGTCACCGTACGCGCCTCCGAGCACCGCTCCCAGTGGCGCAATCGCGAGACCGCCGCCGTCCGTCTCGCCGCCCTGCTCGCCGAGGCCACCGCGCCGCCGCCGAAGCCGCGCCGGCCGACCCGGATTCCCCGCGGGATCAACGAGCGCCGGCTGCGGGAGAAGAAGCAGCGCTCGGACACCAAGCGCGGACGCTCCGGCCGCGACTGGACGTGAGCGGCGCCGGACGTGAGCGGCGCCTGACGTGAACGGCGACCGGATGTAAACGCCTTTTGTTCCGCCGGGAAACATCGCCGCCCCCGCTCTCTCTCCTCCGCCGCGCAATGCGGCCGATGTCACATCCTCCCCGTCCCGTTCGTCATGTCGTCGAGACCGGCCGCCGCCATGCGAGGAGTTGTGACCGAATGAACGACGACGAATTCCCGAACACCGGAAACGACGCGGAGACCACGGAATTCCTCGCTCGACGATTTGAATCCCAGCGCAGCCGTCTGCATGCCGTCGCCCACCGCATGCTCGGTTCGGTCGCGGAGGCCGACGACGCCGTCCAGGAGGCGTGGTTCCGGCTCAGCCGCTCCGACACCCGGCAGGTGGACAACCTCGCGGGCTGGCTGACGACCGTGGTCGGCCGGGTCTGCCTGGACATGCTGCGCTCCCGCAGGTCCCGCGCGGAGGAACCGCTGGAGACCACCGCGCCGGCCGCCGTGACGGCCCCCGGCGACCCCGAGCAGGACGCGCTGCTCGCCGACTCCCTGGGCGTGGCGCTGCTGGTCGTCCTGCAGACGCTGACGCCCGCCGAGCGGCTGGCCTTCGTGCTGCACGACCTGTTCGCGGTGCCGTTCGACGAGATCGCGGCGATCCTCGGGCGCACCCCTGTCGCGGTCCGGCAACTGGCCAGCCGGGCCCGGCGCCGGGTGCGGGGGGCCGAGGCGCCGGACGCCGACCTGGCGCGGCAGCGGGAGGTCGTGGACGCCTTCCTCGCCGCCGCGCGGGAGGGCGACCTCGAGGGGCTGGTGGCGGTGCTGGACCCGGACGTCCTCGCGCGGACCGAGGCCGGGGTGACCGCCGGCGCGGCGGCGGTGGCCCGGAACGCGGCGAGCTTCGCCCGCCTGGCGCGCGTGGCGCGGCCCGCCCTGGTGAACGGCGCCTCGGGCCTCGTGGTGCTGGTCGACGGGCGCGTGGAACGGGCCCTGGCCTTCACGTTCGTACGGAGCCGGATCGCCGTGCTGGACATCGCGACGGACCCCGAGCGCGTCTCCCGGCTCGACATCAGCCTCGTATAGACAGCCGCCGGGCATGGGCATGGGCATGGGCATGGGCACCGCACTCGGGGCCGGCCCCGTCCGGGCGGTTACCGGGTGCGGGGTGCCCGTTTCGGCACCGGCCCTGCCCGGCGTGCCGCTCGGAAGCGGGCCCGTTCGGCGTCGGCCCTGCCCGGCGTGCCCCCGGAAGCGGCCCGTTTCGGCGTCGGCCTTCTGCGGGCGGCTGCCGGGCGGGTGTCGGCGCCGGGCCGATCTCGCCCTCGGGCGGGCTGCCTGGCGTGACTGCCGGGCCGGGGGGCGGCAGGCAAGGGTTGTGCGTCGGTCATGTCCGGGGCGGGGCCGCCCGGCTGTCCGGCTGTCCGGCGGTCACGGCTCGGCGGCGGCGGCGGCGGTGGTGGTGTCCGGGCCAGGGTGACCGGCACGGGTGGCCCTTCGGCGTCGCCCCTGTTCAGGCAGTTGCCGGGTGGTCGCGGCCGACTTCGGCCCTGCCCGGCCGGGCAGGGGGTGCCCCCTCGGGGAAGCCCGGCCCGGGCGGCTGCCACGCGCGCCTGCCCCACCACCCGCGCCGGGAGCGGCCCGCCGGCACCTCGGGGACCGGTGCCCGACCATCCCGCCCCCGCCCCCGCTCGGGCGCGGGCGGGGCGCCGGGGCAGGCGGGTCCGGCGGTGAGTCCGGCGCAGGGCCGCCGCGGCCTCCCTCCGCGCCGCTCCCGGCGGGCGGCCGGTACGGCGCCGCTGCCGCCCGGGCGGCGGTCGGCGGCTCAGCTCAGGTGCCGGTAGCGGCCGCGGAAGTACGTCAGCGGGCCGCCCTCCGCGCTCGGCAGGTCCGCCGCCAGGACGCGGCCGATCACCAGTGTGTGGTCACCCGCCGTCACCCGCTGCTCGGTGCGGCACTCCAGGGTCGCCAGGGCGCCGCCCACCAGGGGCGATCCGGTGACCCGGCCGCGGACGTGGGGGATGTCGGCGAACAGCAGCCGGTCACTGACGCGGCCCTTCATGGCGAAGCGGCCGGCGATGTGGCGCTGGCTCTCGGACAGTACGGACACCGCCCACAGCGGCTGTTCGGCCAGCAGGTCGTCCATGCGGGAGCCCTCGCGCAGGCTGACCAGGACCAACGGCGGGTCCAGCGACACCGACACGAAGGCGGTGGCCGTCATGCCGACGTCCTCGCCGGGCGGCGCCGAGGCGTCGTCGGGGTCCAGCGGCGGCTCCTGGGCGGTCACCAGGACCACGCCCGCGGCCAGCCGGGACATCGCGGCCCGGAACTCGTCGTTGCTCACCCCCTCAGCATGCCGGGCGGAGGGCAGTGGAACGGAACGGGGCGGAGCGGCAGGAGTGTTGGACACACCGGAAACGCTAATCTCCGTTCACCCGGAACCGCATCGGACCCCGGAACCAGTCCGGTCCTAGGACCACCGGACCAATCCGCCGCGTAGCCTTGTGCGGCATCTCCACAGGACCGCAAAGCCTGCTATCGGTAAACACGCAGCTAAAACGCGGAAACACCACTCAATTGTTCATGTTTTGCTGTGACTTGAGTCACAAGGGGCATTAATTGTTGACCCTGTGTACCGAGTGGGCAGCGCGCTGTGATTCAGTGGCGGGGAAGATGCAAGGGCACCACTGAACCGCAAGCGCCGATGAGCACCCTTGATTCGCTGCGAGGTCTCGGGGGGAGGGCGAGCATGGAGACCGAGTCGGAGCCCTACGTCCGTCTCACGACCCTGCGGCGACTGCATCAGGTCATGGCGGACATGAACACGGCCCGCAGCCTGGCGGACACGCTGCAGACCGTCGCCGACGGCGTGGTCAACGGCCTCGGCTACGAGCTGGCGTGCGTCAACCTGGTGCGCCCGGACGGCGACCTCGTCGTCGCCGCCCTCGCGGGCAACCCGGCCGCCGAGGCACTGATCACCGGCCGCGTCGGCTCGCGCGACGCCTGGGAACGCCGCCTGGGCGTGGGCGAACGCTGGGGCGACCTGGTCTTCATCCCGCACACCGAGGGCTTGGTCCTCGACGACGACATCCCGCACTGGTACACCGACGGGCCCGCGCCCCGTTTCGAGGACGAGTGGCACCCCTCCGACTGCCTCCTCGCGCCCATGTACACCCCCGACGTGCCGGGCGGCTCCCCCGGCGAGCTGATCGGCGTACTGTCCGTGGACCGGCCGCGCAACGGCCGCCGCCCCGGCGAGTGGGGCCGCGAAGCGCTCCAGATGTACGCCTTCCAGGCCGCGATCGCGATCAGCAACGCACGGCTGCGCTCCAACATGCAGCGCGCGCTGGTGCGGCTCGGACGCGAGCAGCAGGCGCTGCGGGCCAGCGAGGAGAGCTTCCGGCAGGCCTTCGAGTACGCCCCCTCCGGCATGGCCATCGCCGAGCTGGGCGGCGATCAGCACGGCCGCATCCTGCGCACCAACGACGCGCTGTGCCGCCTGCTGGGCCGCCCCGCCTCCGCGATGCGCCGCTACTCCTTCTCCGACCTCGTCCACCCCGAGGACATAGGCACCCTGCTGCGCACCTCCGCCGAGGGCGGCCGCGCGGAACTGCGCCTCGGCCGCCGCGACGGCACCTACGTCTGGGTGTCCCTGCGCAACAGCGTCGTCGCCGACGCCGCCGACGGACCCCGCTTCCTGCTCACCCACGTCGAGGACATAGAGGAGCGCAAGCGCCGCGAGCTGCAGCTCGCCCACCGCGCCTCCCACGACTCGCTCACCGGCCTGCCGAACTCGGCCGAGCTGCGCTCCCGCCTCTCCTCCCGGCTGTGCCGGCGCCCCGCCCAGCCGGACGCGCCTGCCTCCCTGGACGTGGCCTACGGCCACCCCGCCTACGACTCCAGCGGCCACGGCTTCGACTTCCGCCCGGACGCCGAGCACTACGACGCCTACGACCACCACGTGCACACGATCGCCCCCGAGGGCGAGCGCGACGACGGCACCAAGGGCCTCGCGGTCCTCTTCTGTGACCTCGACGGCTTCAAGTCGATCAACGACCGCTTCGGGCACAACGCCGGCGACGCGGTCCTCATCGAGGTCGCCCGGCGGCTGACCCGGGGCGTGCGCGACGGCGACACCGTCGCCCGGCTCGGCGGCGACGAGTTCGTCGTGCTCGCCGACGGACTCGGCCGGGCCGACGCCCAGGACCTCGCCGTCCGCCTGCGCAACGAGATCATCCAGCCCATCCGGGTCGACGGCCGGGCCATGCGCGTCGGCGCCAGTTTCGGCATCGGCTGGGCGCACTGCGGGATGACGGCCGACGAAGTGCTGAAGTCCGCCGACGAGCGGATGTACGTAGAGAAACGATCTCGTCCCAAACAGCACAGACGGGCGGGATGACCCGCAGGTCAGCGAGGTGATGCGAGCTGCGTCACCCGTTCGGGTCATCAGGTGGGGGTAGGCTCGCCATCCGACCTCACGTATCGCATCCGCCCCGCACCTGTTGAGGAGTACCAAGGGATGACGTCCGGCAACAACGGCGCCAGCACGCCCGAGGACGACGACCCGTTCGGCTACCTCTACGCCGACGGGCAGGCCAACGGGGCCCAGCCGCCCTCCGGTGGCGGCTACGGCTACCCGAACTCGGTCAATCGGGTGCGCGCGGTCGGCCAGCGCCAGTACGGCCAGCCGACGGCCCCGACCGCGCCGTACGGCCAGGCCCCGCAGCAGCAGGGCGCCTACGGCCAGCCGAACGCCCACTACGCCGCGCCGGAGACCCTGCCCGGCGGCGCCACCACCAGCCGGCAGCCGGTGCAGGGCGGCGGCGGGCGCGGGCGCGGCCCCAACACCAAGGGGCTGCTGATCGGCGCGATAGCGGTGGTCGCCGCGGTCGTCATCGGCATCGGCGTGGCCATGCTGGGCGGCGACTCCGGCAACGACGACGCGGGCGACGGCGGCGCCACCCCGACCGCCTCCCAGAGCGCCGAGCCGAGCACGTCCCCGAGCGCCAGCAAGGCGGCCCAGACGGAGCTGCCGAAGATCGACGCGAAGGCCCTCAACCTCGCGCCGGGCGTGACGACGGCCTCCGACGTCGCGGGCGCCGCCGCCGACGGCGGTGTCTACGTCGCCGGCCTCAACAACGTCGGCGCCTCGGTCACCTGGACCGTCGACGGCATCCCCGAGGCCGGTGTCTACACCCTCTTCGCCGGCTACAGCGTCCCCGGCAAGGACCAGAGCATGACGCTCACCATCAACGGCAAGGTCTTCGGCAGCAAGCTGAACCTGGGCAACTTCGCCGCCGCCGCGGAGGGCGACTACGCCAAGGGCTGGACGCAGACGTATGCCTACCCGAGCCTCAACAAGGGCTCGAACACCATCAGCCTCTCCTGCCAGGACGGCGACCAGTGCGACGTGCTGCTGGACCAGCTGTGGCTGAAGGCGGGCCAGGTAAAGCGGTAGCGCTCCCGCTGCGGGGGGCGGCCGCGGACGGCGCCTCGTGATTGCCGTCTGCGGTGGGGTGGGGGTTGGTCGCGCAGTTCCCCGCGCCCCTTTGCGGGGGCGGTCGCGGACGGCGCCTCGTGACTGTCGTCTGCGGTGCGGTGGGGGCCGGTGGCGCAGTTCCCCGCGCCCCTT
>NZ_JAYMHD010000011.1:482265-490035 GCF_035656535.1 Streptomyces sp. H51 | reverse complement strand
CGGGGGCGGTCGCGGACGGCGCCTCGTGACTGTCGTCTGCGGTGCGGTGGGGGCCGGTGGCGCAGTTCCCCGCGCCCCTTTGGGGGGTTGCCGGGGCGTTGTCGTCTGCGGCGCCGTGGGGGTTGGTCGCGCAGTTCCTCGCGCCCCTTTGTGGGGGCGGTCGCGGACGGCGCCTCGTGACTGTCGTCTGCGGTGCGGTGGGGGCCGGTGGCGCAGTTCCCCGCGCCCCTTTGGGGGGTTGCCGGGGCGTTGTCGTCTGCGGCGCCGTGGGGGCCGGTGGCGCAGTTCCTCGCGCCCCTTTGGGGTGCTGGTCAGGCTGCGGTGGCCAGGCCGGTCACTGCGACGTTGGTCAGGAGGTCGCGGTAGGTCGTGGGGTCGAACTCGCCCGCGGCCGGGGCCGCCGCCGTGGCCGCCGACAGGGCGACCGCGCGGGCCAGGCGGTCCGGCCAGGGGAGCTGTTCGACCAGGCCCGACAGCAGGCCGGCGACCACCGAGTCGCCCGCGCCGGCCGGGTTGCCGTGCACGCGGGCCGGCGGCGCGGCTCGCCACAGGCCCTCCGGGGCGGTCGCCAGCAGGCCCTCCGCGCCGAGGGACGCCACGACCGCCCGGGCGCCGCGCCTGCGGGCGTCCTGCGTGGCGCGCAGCGGATCGTGGGAACCGGTCAGCTCGGCCAGCTCGTCGGCGTTCGGCTTGATCAGGTCCGGGCGCGCGGCGACCCCGCGGCGCAGCGGCTCCCCGCTGGTGTCCAGCAGCACGGGCACCCCGGCCGCCCGCGCGGTCCGCACCAGTCCGGCGTAGGCGCCCACCGGGACGCCCGGCGGCAGGCTGCCGCACAGGGCGACCGCGGACGCCGACGCCAGCAGGTCCTCGTACGTGTCCAGGAAGGCGGACCATTCGGCGGGCGTGATGTGCGGACCGGGCTCGTTGAACTGGGTGGTGTCGCCGGTGCGCTCGTCGACGACGGCGACGGTGCGCCGGGTCGCGCCCCCGACCGGGACGAGCGCGTCCACCACACCCGCGGTGGCCGTCAGCCGCTCCTGGAGCAGGCGCCCGGTGGCGCCGCCGGTGAAGCCGGTGACCGTCGTCTCGTGCCCGAGGGCCGCCAGCACCCGCGCCACGTTGACGCCCTTGCCGCCGGGCCGTTCGGTCACCTGGGCGATCCGGTGGGAGGCGTGCGGGCGCAGCCTCCCGACGCGGTAGGTGATGTCGAGAGCGGTGTTCAGCGTGACCGTGAGGATCACCTGGGCCGACCTCCCCCGGAAGTGCGTGTGCGTACCGACGTGTCTCCGCCCGCGCCCGGTCGTGCCGGACGGACGGCGGCCCTTCCATTCTCCCAGGACACCGCCGCCGCCAACAGCCGGACAGATCATCCCAGTTGCGGATCGACCACCCATTCGCCCCGGCGCATGACGCCCTTGAGGGCGAACTCCGCGTCCAGCAGCACCAGGTCGGCGTCCTTGCCGGGCTCCAGCGAGCCCACGCGGTCGTCCACGCCCAGCAGCCTGGCCGGGTTCGCGGAGACGGCCGCGACCACGTCCTGCACGGGCAGCCCGTCGACCGTCACCGCCCGCTGGAAGGCGCGGTCCAGCGTCAGCGTCGACCCAGCGATCGAGCCGCCCTCCACCAGGCGCGCCACGCCGGCCGCGACCTCGACCTCCAGCGGGCCGAGCATGTAGCGCCCGTCGCCGAAGCCGGCCGCGTCCATGGCGTCGGTGATGAACGCCACCCGAGCCGCCCCCGCGTGGTGGAACGCCAGCTGGAGGGCGGCCGGGTGCAGATGCGTGCCGTCGTCGATCAGCTCGACGGTGATCCGCTCGTCCTCCAGCAGCGCGGCGATCGGGCCGGGGGCGCGGTGGCCGAGCGGCGGCATCGCGTTGAACAGGTGCGTGGCGACCGTGGCGCCCGCCCGCACGGCCTGGACCGTCTGCTCGTAGGTGGCGTCGGTGTGCCCGATCGCCGCGATCACGCCGTGCTCCGCGAGCAGCCGTACGGAGTCGATCCCGCCCGGCAGCTCGGTGGCGAGGGTGACCATCTTCGCCTGGCCGCGCGCCGCGTCGATCAGCTTGCGGACCTCCGCCGGGTCCGGGTCGCGCAGCAGTTCCTCGGAGTGGGCGCCCTTGCGGCACGGGGAGATGAAGGGGCCCTCGAAGTGGACGCCGGCGATGTCCCCCTGCTCGGCCAGCTCGCTCAGCAGCCCGGCGCGCTGCACCAGGAAGTCCATGTCCCCGGTGACGGTCGAGGCGACCAGCGTGGTGGTGCCGTGCAGGCGGTGGGTGCGGACGCCCTTGAGGACGTCGTCGACCGTGCCCGAGGTGAAGGAGGCCCCGCCGCCGCCGTGGTTGTGCATGTCGACGAAGCCGGGGACCAGCCAGTGGCCGGTGACGTCCACCGTCTCCGCGTCCATGAACCGGGCGTCCGCGGCCTCGGCCGCCGCGGTCTCCGCGTGCGTGGCCGGGCCCGCGGGGGCCGTGTCCGCGATCCGGGTGCCCTCGACGATCACCCGGCCGTCGTCCACGATCCCGGTGGGCAGCACCACCCGGGCACCGGCGAGAACCTTTCTAGGGGCCATCAGGTGGTTACCTCCGTACGGTCGGTGGATTCGAGGAGATCCCAGGCCATGAGCCCGGCGCCGAGGCATCCGGCGGTGTCGCCGAGGGCCGCGGGGACGATCGGCGGGAGCGTCTGGAAGGTGACCCGCCGGCGGACGGCCTCCCGCAGCGGTGCGAACAGGGTTTCCCCCGCCTCCGCGAGCCCTCCGCCGATGATGATCGTGCGCGGGTCCAGCAGGGTGAGCGCGGTGACCAGCCCGTCGGCGAGCGCGTCCACGGCGTGCCGCCAGACCCGGACGGCGTCCGGGTCGCCGGCCGCGACGGCCGCGGCGCAGTCCGCCGCGTCCGCGTCCGCCCTCCCGCAGGCCGCCGCCCACGCCTCGCCGACCGCCGCCGCGGACGCGTACCGCTCCAGGCAGCCGCGCTGCCCGCACGGGCACGGGACCCCGCCGGGGCGCACCACGATGTGGCCGATCTCCCCCGCGGTGCCGTGCGCGCCCGCCTCCACCCCGCCCGCGATGCCGATGGCGCCCGCGATGCCGGTGCCGAGCGGCACGAACAGGAAGCGGTCGGCGCCCTCGCCCGCGCCGATCCGGCCCTCGGCGAGGCCGCCGGTGCGCACGTCGTGGCCCAGGGCGACCGGGACGCCGAGCCGCGCGCCGAGCAGGTCGCGCAGGGGGACGTCGCGCCAGCCGAGGTTGGCCGCGTAGACGGCCGTGCCGCGCGCCTCGTCGACGACGCCGGGGACGGCGACGCCCGCGGCGAGGGCGGGTTCGCCGAGGTGCTCGACGCCGTGGGCGCGCAGTGCGGCGGTGAAGCCGAGGATGCCCTCGACGACCGCGTCCGGTCCGCGCTCCCGTCCGGTCGCCCGTCGGGCCCGGTGCAGCAGGGTGCCGTCCGCTCCGACCAGGGCGGCCTTCATACCGGTGCCGCCTACATCGAGGGCGATGACGTGTCTCACGCAGGACAGTGTGACCCCCCGACCCGCAAGAGGTCTAGTCCATTCGCCTGGTGTAGACCTATCATCTCCAGATGATCAATGACGGTGGTGCCAAGGTGAGGTCACGAGCGGTGCGGCGGCGCGGGACAGGAACGATCGCGGTGGCGTCCGCGCTGGGCATGACGGCGGTCCTCGGCGGCTGCGGCTTCTCCGGAGGCCCGGCGGACGACGTCACGCTGACCCTGGTCGCCGCCGACTACGGCGACTCCGCCGCCAACAGCTCCCGGAAGTACTGGGACCGCCTGGCCGCGGAGTACGAGAGCGAGCACGACGGCGTCGAGGTGAAGGTCAGCGTCTACTCCTGGAACGACGTCGACCGCAAGGTCGAGCAGCTCGTCGCCGCCGGCCACGCCCCCGACATGGCGCAGATCGGCGCGTACGCCGACTACGCCGACCGGGGCCTGCTCTACCCGGCCGACGAACTGCTCTCCATCAACACCCAGGCCGACTTCGCCAACCAGTTCGTCACCGCCGGGCAGGTCAAGGACGTCCAGTACGGCATGCCGTTCGCCGCGTCCGCGCGCCTGCTGTTCTACAACAAGACCCTCTTCCGGGAGGCCGGGCTCACCCCGCCGACGACCTGGGACCAGCTCGCCGCCGACGCCCGGGCGCTGAAGGAACGGGGCGTGAAGTACCCGTACGCGCTGCCGCTGGGGCCGGAGGAGGCGCAGGCGGAGACGATGCAGTGGCTGCTGAGCGGCGGCGGCGACTACACGGACAGCTTCGGCACCTACTCCCTCGACTCCCCGGAGAACGTCCGCACCTTCACCTGGCTGAAGGACGAGCTGGTCGGCAAGGGCCTGACCGGCCCGGTCGCACCCGGCAGCCTGAACCGCGCCAAGGCCTTCGCCGCCTTCGCCGACGGCGACGTCGGCATGCTCAACGGGCACCCCTCGCTGATGAAGACGGCGGACCGGAACGGCGTGAAGTTCGGCATGGTGCCGATGCCCGGAGCGAACGGCGAGAGCAAGACCGCCCTGGGCGTGGCCGACTGGATGATGGCCTTCAGGAAGAACGGCCACGCCGAGCAGATCGGGGACTTCCTCGACTTCGTCTACAGCGAGAAGAACGTCCTCGCCTTCTCCCGCCAGTACGACCTGCTGCCCGTCACCACCTCCGCGTCCGAGGCGATGAGCGCCGCCGACCAGGACGCGGACCTCAAGCCGTTCCTCACCGAACTCCCGCTCGCCAAGCTCTACCCGGTCGGCGAGACCTCCTGGGGCCAGGTCGCCGCGGCCGTCAAGGAACGCATAGGCCGGGCCGTCGCCCCCGGCGGCAGCCCGGCGGCGGTCCTCGGCCGGCTCCAGGCGACGGCGTCCGAGGCGCAGCGCGCCCGGTAGGCGCTGTCGTCGGCGGCGGCTACCGTGCCGGACATGGACCACGACCAGCTGGGCGAACGCGAGCAGGCGATCCTCGCCCTGGAACGCCGCGGCTTCCCGGGCCCCGGCGCGAAGGAGCGCGCGATCCGCGAGGAACTGGGCCTGGCCCCCGTCCGCTACTACCAGCTCCTCAACGCCCTCCTGGACGACGAACGCGCCCTCGCCCACGACCCGGTCACGGTCAACCGCCTCAGACGAGTGCGCGCCCACCGCAGAACCGAACGCTGAGACGCCCCACGCGGGGCGTGGCCGACTCGTCGGGCAGGGCGGCCGTGGGTCCCGGCGGGCAGGAGTGCGGGGCGGGTCGCGCGGTTAGGGTCACCGTATGGGCACCCATACGGACACGGACTCGACGCACCCCCAGGACCCACTGCCGACGCCCGTCACGGCTGCCGGCCGCGACGGACTCGCCGCCGTTCTCGCGCATCCCGAGAAGTCGGTGATCGCCCTCGACTTCGACGGCACCCTCGCCCCGATCGTCGCGGACCCCGAGCAGGCCCGCGCCCACCCGGACGCGGTCCCCGCCCTCGCCGCCCTCGCCCCGAAGGTCGCCGCCGTCGCGGTCGTCACCGGCCGCCCGGCCGGGGTCGCCGTCCGCTACGGCGGCTTCGCCGACGTCCCCGGCCTGGAGCACCTCGTCGTCCTCGGCCACTACGGCGCCGAACGCTGGGACGCGGCCGACGGCCGGATCAGCGCCCCGGCGCCGCATCCCGGCGTCGCCGCCGTCCGGGCCGAGCTGCCCGGGTTCCTCGACCGGACCGGCGCCCGGCAGGGCATCTGGATCGAGGAGAAAGGCCGGGCGGTCGCCGTCCACACCCGCCGCGCCGCCGACCCGCAGGCCGCCTTCGAGGCGCTGCGCGAACCGCTGGCCGGCCTCGCCGCCCGCCACGGCCTGGTCGTGGAACCCGGCCGCCTGGTCCTCGAACTGCGCCCGCCCGGCGTCGACAAGGGCGTCGCCCTCCTCGAATACGTGCGCGACGTCTCGGCCGGCGCCGTCGTCTACGCCGGCGACGACCTCGGCGACCTGCCCGCCTTCGCCGCCGTCGACAAGCTCCGCTCCGACGGCGTGCCCGGGCTGCTGGTGTGCAGCGGCAGCGACGAGGTCACCGAGCTGCGGGAGCGCGCCGACGTCGTGGTGGACGGTCCGGCAGGCGTCGTACGGCTGCTCAGGGCGCTCGCGGATCAGCTCGGCTGACCGCTGCCCGGCTCACCCGGCTCGCGCAGCGCGTTCAGCTGGTCCAGGAACCACTGGGCAGGGGGGAGCGCGGTCGCCGCCTCGGCCAGCCGCTTCGAGCGTGCGGCCCGCTCCTCCGCCGGCATGGTCAGGGCCTCGTGCAGCGCCCGCGCCGTCTCGACCACGTCGTACGGATTGACCGTGATCGCGTCCACGCCCAGCTCCGCGAAGGCCCCCGCCTCCCGTGACAGCACCAGCGCGCACCCGGCGTCGGAGACGACCGGCACCTCCTTGGCGACCAGGTTCATGCCGTCGCGGATCGGATTGACCAGCGCCACGTCGGCCAGCCGGTACGCGGCCAGCGAGCGGGCGAAGTCGTCCTCGACGTGCAGCAGGACCGGCGTCCAGCCCGGCGTGCCGTACCGCTCGTTGATCTCCCGCGACAGCCGCTGCACCTCGGCGGTGTAGTCCCGGTACACCGCGAGGTCCTGCCGCGACGGGTAGGCGAACGCGACGTGCACCACCCGCTCCCGCCACTCGGGGTGGTCGTCGAGGAGCTGCCGGTAGGCCAGCAGCCCGCGCACGATGTTCTTCGACAGCTCGGTCCGGTCGACCCGGACGATCGTCCGGCGTCCCGCGCCGATCTCCTCGCGCAGGGCCGCCATCCGCTCCTCGACGTCCGTCTCGCGCGAGCGGGCGCGCAGGAAGTCCCCGTCCGCGCCGAGGCCGTGCACGCCGATCCGCGTGTCGCCCGGACCGCCGGGGAGTTCCGCACAGCACGCGGTGAACGCGTCCGCCCAGCGGCGGGTGAGGAAGCCGAGCCGGTCGGCGCCGAGCATGCCGCGGAGCAACCGGGCCCGGATGTCGTCCGGCAGCATCCGGAAGTACGCGTCGGGCGCCCAGGGCGTGTGCGAGAAGTGCCCGATGCGCAGGTCCGGCCGCAGCTCCCGCAGCATCCCCGGCACGAGGCACAGGTGGTAGTCCTGCACCAGCACCGCGGCGCCCTCGGCCGCCTCCTCGGCCAGCGCCTCGGCGAAAGCCCGGTTGTAGGTCTCGTAGGCCGCCCACTGGCGCCGGAACTCCGCGTCGAAGACGGGCTCCAGCGGTGTCTGGTACAGCATGTGGTGGACGAACCACAGCACCGAGTTGGCGATGCCGTTGTAGGCGTCGGCGTGCACGTCGGCCGGGACGTCCAGCATCCGCACGCCGTCCTCGCCGACCCCGCGGCGCACCGCCTCCCGGTCCCCGTCGCCGAGCGCGGAGCACACCCACAGCGCGCCCGCCTCCGGCCCGATGGCCGACAGACCGGAGACCAGTCCGCCCCCGCCCCGCTTGGCGAACAGCGAGCCGTCCTCCCGCACCTGGTACGAGACGGGCCCGCGGTTGGACGCGACCAGCACCTGATGAGCGGCACCGTGCGCGGGAGCGGCGGACGAGGATGCGGAAGGGGAGGGGGAAGCGGCAGGTGAAGGAGAAGCAGAAGGGGAAGGGGAAGCCGAGGAAGCCATATGCCCAAACTAGCCCGGCCACGGACTGCTCAAACGCTCGTCCGTTTTCCGCGCCCGCGCCCGCGTCGCGAGGCGCCGGATCCGGCCGTCGGCACCTTCGCGGCGGTCCGGCAGTGTCCGAAGGGGCGCGGGGAACTGCGCGACCGGTCACGAGGGTGCG